>DASPTH010000230.1:0-4946 GCA_035623515.1 Acidimicrobiia bacterium | reverse complement strand
ACACCCGCTCGCCGTCGGCGGCGGTGAAGGTCTTGAAGTCGACGAAGCCCGGCATCGTGCGCGCCCGCGCCTCCATCATCCCGGCGGCGCGCTGGTAGCCCTCGCCCGCGTCGGCGCGCAGTCGCGACCGGAACACCGTGACGATCTCGACGCGCTCGCTCATCGACGTGCCTCCTCACCGGCGTCGCGCAGCGCTTCCTTCCACGTGCGGAATCGGCGGTGCACTGCACCATCGGGACCTTGGCCTTCACCCGTGCCGTCGCGGAACAGCCGGAACGTCCATGTTGTCGCCAGGTCGTCGGCGGCGAGCGCGAGATATCGGGCGTCGCCGTGCGACGGTGGGCCGGCGCGCCAGAGCAGCCACCGCCCGATGCGGCGGAGGTAGTACGCGTCGGGCTCGCCGATGTCCTCGCCGAGGGTGAGCAGGGTTGGCGGTGCCTCGATCCAGGCCGTCGCGGGGATGCGCCGGTCGCGCTGCGGGGTCGCGGGCAGGTCCCCGGTATGGATGGGGGTGCCGTCCACCGGCCGTAGCGGCGACGGCAAAGCTTCCGGAACCATCAGATCGGGAGCTTGCGGAAGATCGGGCGCGGCACGTGCCGCAGTCCCGACATCACGTATCGCAGGCTCGAGGGCACCCACACGGTCTCGCTGCCGCGGGCGAGGCCGCGCACGATCGCATCGGCGACCGCGTCCGCGGTGGTGGACAACGGCGCCGCGTCCATGCCCTCGGTCATCTTCGTGTGCACGAAGCCCGGCCGGACGATCATCACCTTGACGCCCGTGCCGACCAGGCTGTCGCCGAGACCCTGGAAGAACGCGTCCATCCCGGCCTTCGACGACCCGTACACGAAGTTGGAGCGCCGCGCCCGCTCGCCCGCCACCGATGACAGCACGACGATCGCGCCGTGCCCCTGTTCGCGCATCTTCTGCGCGAGCGGCACGCCGACCGACACCGACCCGAGGTAGTTCACCCGGCCGATGTCGACCGCGGCGTCGGCGTCGCGCTCGGCCTCTTCCTGGTCGCCGAGCACGCCGAACGTGAGGAGCGCGAGGTCGACGTCGCCGACGCGCGTGAACACGTCGTCGATCAGCGCCGCGTGCGTGTCGGTGGCGCGGGCGTCGAAGGCCACTGTCTCCACGCGGCTGGCGCCGAGCGCACGGAGCTCTGCGGCGAGGGGCGCCAGCGCGCTCGGGTCCCGAGCGGCGAGCACGATCGTGCGCGCCCGCCGCCCCACGAGCGCGCGCAACGTCGCCCGCGCGATGTCGGACCCTGCCCCCAGCACCAGCACCGACTGCACCGCCCCCAACGAATCCTGCATGTCGTCCTTCTCTTGACGGTTTTGGCGTCTTTGAGTGGGGCTATAGCCCCACTCAAAGACGCCAAAACGATGGGCTACGGCAGGCCGAGCCGGCGGCGGAGGTCGGACTGGAGCACCCCGGCGGGGTCGACGCGGGCGCGGAGCTCGGCGAAGCGCGGGAGGTCGGGGTACATGAGCGGGAGGAGCTCGGGGCGCAGGCGCGAGTCCTTGGCGAGGTACACGCGGCCGCCGACGCCCGCGACCAGCTCGTCGAGCTCGTCGAGCAGCCGCGCGAGGCCGGGCACGGTGGCCGGCACGTCGAGGGCGAGCGTCCAGCCCGGAGCGGGAAACGACAACGGCCCGGGGTTGCCCGCGCCGAAGCGCTTCAGCACCGCGAAGAACGACGCGGCCCGCGCGTCCGCGAGCATCTCGATCGACCGCCGGACCGCGTCGTGCGCGTCGTCGGGTACCACGTACTGGTACTGGAGGAACCCACGGTTCCCGTAGAGGCGGTTCCACCCGCGCACGCCGTCGAGCGGGTGGAAGAACGACGAGATGGTCTCGACGCCACCGTGGAGGTGGGGCGACACGCGGTACCAGAACTCGTTGAACGCGGCGATGCTCGCGCGGTTGAGCAAGCCGTTCGGCGCCCACGGCGGCGCGGAGAGGCGCGCCTGCGGGTCGAAGTGGAGCGGGTCCTTGCGCAGCTTCGGGGGCAGCTCGTCGCGCCGTGCGTGGTCGCCGCGCGAGAGCACCGACCGACCGAGCGACGCGCCACCGGCCATGCAGTCGATCCACGCCACCGAGTACCGGTGGTCGGCGTCGTCGTCGATCATCGCCGCCATCACCGTGTCGAGGTCGGGGCACTGCAGGTTGGTGGTGCGCATGAGCGACGACTCGACGCGCAGGAGGCGCAGGACGACCTGCGTCACGACGCCGGTGAGGCCCATCGCCCCTGCGGTACCCCAGAACAGCTCGGGATCGGAGTCGGGTGTGACCGTGGCGACGCCCTTCGGCGTGTGCAGCGTGAACGACTCGACGTGGTTGGCGAAGCTGCCGTCGACGTGGTGGTTCTTGCCGTGGATGTCGGCGGCGAGCGCGCCTCCGACGGTGACGAGCCGCGTGCCCGGCGTGACCGGCACGAAGAAGCCGAGCGGTACCACGAAGCGCATGAGCGCGTCGAGGCTGACGCCGGCGGCGACGCGTACGACGTCGCGTTCGACGTCGACGTCGATCACGTCGGTGAGCGAGCCGGCGTCGAGCACGGTGCCGCCCGCGTTCTGCGCCGCGTCGCCGTAGCTGCGGCCGAGGCCGCGAGCGATCAGTCCTCGCTCGCCCGAGCGCGCGAGCAGGTCGTCGACCTCTGCGTCGCCCGCGACGGTGACGACCGTCGCCGCGCTCGGCGCGGTACGACCCCAACCGGTGAGCACCTCGGTACGCGCGTCCACGACGACCTCAGCCGTGAACGCCGAGGAGGAACGTGAGCGCCCACAGCACTCCGATGATCTGGAGCACGCGGTCGCCGAGGACGACCTCCTCGGGCGCGCCGCCACCTCCCTGCTCGATCACGAGCGCGTAGCGGAGAACGCCGGTGACGAACGGGACGATCGAGAGGCGGAACCACGTGGTGTCGCCCGTATGCGACGCGTTCTCGAACGCCCAGAGGCAGTACGCGGTGATCATCACGCCCGCGGAGACAGCGCGGACGAAGCCGAGGTAGGACGTTGAGTACTCGCCGAGCGTGCTGCGGTGCCCGTGCGAGGCCGAGCCGAGCTCCACCTGTTCCGCGTGGCGTTTCCCCGTGACGATGAAGAGCGACCCCGCGCCCGCCACGATCAGGAACCAGTCGGACAGCGGCACCTGGGTGGCCACGCCACCTGCGATGGCGCGGAACACGAAGCCGGACGCGACCGCGACGAGGTCGATCACCGGCTCGTGCTTCAGCCACTGCGTGTACGACAGCGTGACGGCCACGTACGCCGCGACGACCGCAGTGAGCTTGCCGTCGTTGATCGGCGCGGTGATCGCGAGCGAGAGCAGGATCAGCACGACGGCCGTCGCGCGCGCGACCTTCACGTCGAGGTGCCCGGCAGCGATCGGTCGGTGCCGCTTGGTGGGGTGCAGCCGGTCGGCTTCCGCGTCGGCGGCGTCGTTCAGGAGGTACGTGGCGCTCGCGGCGAGGCAGAACGCGACGAACGCCACCAGCGTCTTGAAGATGGCGTCGGCCTCGTTGAGCACACCGGCTGCAGCCGGCGCCGCGAAGACGAGGACGTTCTTGGTCCATTGCTTCGGGCGCGCGGTCTTGACCAGCTCGACGACCGCCGACCGCGGCGAGCCGTTCGGTTCGTCTCCGGAACCGCTCTCCGGAGACGGCTCGGGCAGCGCGGCCATCGCTCCAGGCTATGCGAACGGTGGGTCGTAGACTCCGGCACACGATGGCACGGAAGGTGTACACGCGCACCGGTGACGACGGCACCACCGCGCTCCTCTACGGCGGTCGCGTGCGCAAGGACTCCGTCGGGCCCGATGCGTACGGCGCGGTCGACGAAGCGGTCTCGGCGCTGGGCTTGGCGCGCGCGGAGACCGACCGCGGCAACGAGCTCGACGAGCTCCTCGTCCGGCTGCAGCGCGAGCTCTTCGTCGTCGGAGCCGAGCTCGCGACCGCGCCCGAGAACCGCCCGAAGCTGGAGCCGGGGGTGTCGTGCACGACCGCGGAGATGGTCGAGGCCCTCGAGCCGATCATCGACGACATCACCTCTCGCTACGAGCCGCCGCGCGAGTTCGTGCTCCCGGGTGAGAATCGGGTCGCCGCCGCGCTCGACGTGGCCCGCACCGTGGTGCGCAGGGCGGAGCGCCGCGCCGTCGCCGCAGCCGACGACGGCTGGCTCGCCGACAGCCAGGTGGTGCCGTACCTCAACCGCCTCGCCGATCTCGTGTTCACCCTCGCTCGCTGGCAGGAAGGAACGTTCCGGCCGGTGCGAGCCCGATCCTGATCCCGGAGGCAACCGTGGCGCTCACGTTCTCAGTCGTGACCACACCTGCCGACCGCGTCGCCGCGGCACTGCTCGCGGTGCCGGTCGGCCAGACCCGCGCGTCGTCGAAGAGGAACAAGCGGGTGCTCGGACCGGGCGCCGACGCGGTCGACGGCGCGCTCGACGGCGGGCTCGCCGCGTTCCTCGACGAGACAGGCTTCGAGGGCAACCTCGGCGACACGCTCGCCGTGCCGACGGCGGGCAGGCTCCGCGCGAAGGCCGCGGTCCTCGTGGGCGTCGGCGACGTCGACAAGCTCACGGTCGACGGGCTCCGCCGCGCCGCCGCCGCGGTCGCCCGCCGCGCCACCAAGGCCACGTCCGTGGCCACGACCCTCGCGAGCGTCGCGCCCCAGATCCCGCGTACCGACGCCGCGCAGGCCGTCGCCGAGGGGATCGTGCTCGGCGCGTACCAGTTCCTCGAGTACAAGCGCGACGGCAAGCCCACCAAGCTCACCAAGGTCAGCGTGATCAGCGATGGCGGCGCGGAAGTGCGCGCAGCTCTCGAACGGGGCGCGACCATCGCCGACGCCGTCGTCTGGGCGCGCGACCGCGTCAACACGCCGTCGAAGGAGAAGCCACCCGCCGAGATGGCCGCCGAGGCGCGCCGCCTCCTGCG
>DASPTH010000201.1:0-9866 GCA_035623515.1 Acidimicrobiia bacterium | reverse complement strand
CAGCAGCTCATCGTCCTGGGGAACGCGCAGCGGCGGGCCCAGTCCGGTGCCGTACTTCGCGGGCGGGCCGAGCCCGCTCGGCCGCGGCGAGTTGAGCAGCAGCCACGTGGGCGTGGCGCGCGCCAGGTTGTAGCGGTCGGTTTGGAGGTCGGCGCGGTAGAGGATCGATCCCGCGCTCACGAGCCGAGCGACCGGCGCGATCGACGACGGGTCGAGCACGCCCTCCTGCAGCCGGCGGTCGAGCGCGTTCAGGAGATCGGTGCCGGCCGGCGACCCCCACGGCACCAGCTCGCGCGCCACATAGGGACGGTCCATCAGACCGGGCGTGATCGGGTCCACCGTGTTGCCCCACCGGTAGGAGGCGAAGTCGGCGCCCGGGATCTCGAGCACGCGCGTGTCGTGCGGCCCCGCGTCGAGGGCGGAGATCGCGTCCGTCCAGTACGCCGGGATCGTCTCCGGCCGCATCAGGTTCTCGCCGAGCAGGTTACGGTCCCACAACGACGGGAGGTTCACTGCCGCGAGCAGGATGACGAGGGCGGCGAGGCCGATCCCCGCCACGCGCCAGCCGCGTGCCGACCACGCGTCGGCGAGCGCGTTCACCGCGAGCCCGATGAGCACCGCGCCGCCGAGCACGAGGAGCGGGACGGCGCGCGCCGTGCTCCGCAACGCGAGCCCGAAGCTCGACGACGCCGCGAACGACTTGAAGAGGCTGCCGAGCGCCGACGGGTCGTCGTACGGGTACGCACCGACGGCGATGACGAAGCCGACGACGAGGACGAGCACGAAGAAGGCCCGGTGTCGCCAGCGGACGATGCTCGCACCGACGAACGCGGCGAGTGGCACCGCGTAGCTGCTGGCGATGAGCCACAGGTCCTGCGTGTAGCGCACGCTCGGGTCGATCCACGGCCCGATCTTGTCGCCGCCGTAGAAGAACCAGTAGCCGAGGCCTCGAAGCACCTCGCTCGGCAACGACGCGTGCGAGACCGTCGCGAGGGTCTCGGTGAATTTCAGGATGTCGAGGCCGTACGCGCTCTGGATCGCCAACCCGACGACCCACCAGATCGACGTCAACCCGGCGAGGAGGACGATCTTCGCCACGGTGGAGAGGACGCGCCGCCAGTCGACCTCGCGCGTGACCAGCCACGCGTAGGCGACCCACATGACCGGGACGATGCCCGCGAACACGAGCGCGGTCGCGTTCACGCTGCCCACGACCTGCACGACGATGGCAAGGATGGCCGGGTAGCGCCATCCACCGTCGCGTAACGCGCGGATCACGAGGGCGAGCATCCACGGCAGCCCCGCCCAAGGCAGGAGGATCACCGACAGTCGCGCGGCGAAGTCGAGCAGGTAGGGCGAGAGCATGAAGACGAGCGCCGCCGCGACCACTCCCGGGCCGTGGACGTGCAGCGTGCGCAGCAGGAACAGGACACCGAGGGCCGCGAACAGCAACACGGTGCCGAGCCAGATCCGCTGCGACACCCAGGCGGGAGCGCCGAGGAAGTGGGTGACCGCGTAGTACGGCCCCATCGGGAACAGGTAGCCGATGTTCTGGTGGGTGACGGTGCCGAGGCCGATGTTGGGGTCCCACATCGACGGCGCGCGTTCGAGCAAACGGTTGGGATCGAGGTAGAGGTAGCTCTTCGTGTCGGCGACGACTTCCCCACGCGAGGTGAGGAGCAGCGGCACGTAGGCGATCGCGGCGAGCGCGGCGTAGCCGAGGACACGGAGGGGACCGGACGTCGTGTCCGCGACGACGTCCGACGGCGCGCGCGTCGACCGCGCGGTGAGCGTCGCGGTCACTGCTTGGCGCGGCGTCGAATCGCGGCCTGCGCCAGCACCTCCAAGGTCCCGCGCGCGGTCGCTTCCCAGGTGAACCGGGCGGCGTACTCACGGGCGTGCTCGCCGAGCCGCGCCCGCAGGTCGCCGTCGGCGAGCACGGTGTGCAGGCCCGCGACGAGGTCGTCGCGCCCGTCGGCGAGCAACCCGGTCTCGCCCTCCACGACGGCGTCGACGAACCCCGGCACCCGGGTGACCACCGCGGGAGTCCCGCACGCGGCAGCCTCGGTGACGATCATGCCCCAGCCCTCCCGCAACGATGTCATCGAGAGGACCCACGCGCGCTGGTACAGATCGACGACTTCGGCGTCGTCGAGACGGCCGGGCATCGTGATCCAGTCCTCGGCGCGGGCCGCGCGGATCTGGGACTCCAGTTCGGGCCGGCTGTAGCCCTCCCCCACGATCACCGCCCGAAGCGCCGGGTGCCGCGGTTTCAGGGCGACGAGCGCGTCGACGAGCATGTCGTAGCGCTTCACCGGCACCAGGCGACCCACCGCGACCACGAGCGGCTCCGGGCTCTTGGCCGCGCCGGCCGTGTACTGCGGGTCGATCCCGGGCGGCACGACCGACACGAGTTGCGGGCGGAACTTGAGGTCGTGCACCAACTCCCGGCGGCTCGACTCCGAGAGCGTGATGATCGGCGTGTGGCGGTAGATCGGGGGCGCGACCCGCGACTCGACGAGGTTGCCGAAGGCCGCGAGCCGCGGCGGCAGCGTCATGCGCCACATCTCCGCGTGGACGTGGTGCAACCACGTGACGTGGGTCGTGCGCGCCCACAAGGGTGAGAAGAACGGCATCCCGTTCCAGATCTCGACGAGGCCGTCGCGGCCGCCGTGCCATCCCATCATCTCGCTGAACGCCGCCCGCGGGAACACGAGGTACCGGCCCGCCTTCCGGATGACGCGGTAACCGTCGCGCCAGCTCACCACGGGGTGGTTGGCGGCGTACGACGTGCGCATCGTGACCTCGATGCCCGCTTCCGCCCACAGCGCGGCGATGTTCGACGCGTGGCGCTCCGATCCTCCCGCTTCGGGATCGTCGAGGTCGCGCCAGGCCAGGATGCTCACCCGCTCGATGCCGGCCTCGCCGGCGATGTCGCCGAGTTTGGCGACCTCGGCGTCGTGCCCGGAAGCCGCCGGGCGCGTGCCCCCGGACGCGCGCGCGCGAGGTCGGGTCATGGTCGAGGAATCGTAGGCGGCAGCTGTTCGCAGAACCGGGCGCGCGGGGCGCTCGCCATCGTTCGCTCCTCCTCTCTTGGTCGCTCACGGCTCGCCCGGATACCCGGCTCGCTCTCGTTCGCTCCTCCTCCACTGGTCGCTCACGGCTCGCCCGGATACCCGGCTCGCTCTCGTTCGCTCCTCCTCCACAGGTCGCTCACGGCTCGCCCGGATACCCGGCTCGCTATCGTTCGCTCCGTATGGCCCGGCTCACCGGGGAGCGCCCGCTGCCGGGTGCCACACCCGACTCCCTCCTCGCGTTCCACGCCGCCGGGTACCGCGAGGTCCGGGATCGCCTCGGCTCGGGGCGGGTCCTCGACGTCGGGTGTGGCGTCGGCGAAGAGACCGCCGTCCTCGCCGCGCCCGGCCGCACCGTCGTCGGCCTCGACCTCGACGCCACCACCGCCGTCGACGCCGCGCGGGCGCTCGCGCAACGCGGGCTCCGGTTCGCGGCGATGGACGGTGCCGCCCTCGGGATCCGCGACGGGTCGATCGACGCGGTCTGCTCGTCGCACATCATCGAGCACTTCTTCGCGCCGGAGCGCCACGTCGCCGAGCTCGCGCGGGTCTGCGCCGACCCGGGCCGGGTGTACGTGATCACCCCGAACCGGCCCGCCGACTTCGAGAACCCGTTCCACGTCCACCCGTTCGAGCCACCCGAGCTGGCGTCGTTGCTCCGGCTCTTCTTCCACGACGTCGAGGTCCTCGGTATCGACGGGTCACCCGAGGCCCGGGCCGACTTCGCGCGCCGACGTGCGAGCGGCGAGCGCATCCTGAAGCTCGATCCGCTCCGCATCCGCCAGCGGATCCCGCGCGCCTGGTACGTGTGGAGTTACGAACGCATGCTGCCGAGCGTGTACCGCGCGCTCGGCCCCGCGACGACGGGCATCGGTTCCGGCATCGACCACTCGCACTTCTTCCTCACCGACCGCATCGAGCCGACCACGCCGGGGCTGTTCGCCATCGCCGCACGCCCGCGCGTCTGACCCAGTCAGGCGCCGGCGGACGGCGTCGTGAACCGGCCCGACAGTCGCTCGAACAGCGAGCCCGAGCCGCTGCCCGCCCGGAACGCACCGGCCCAGTCGAGGAACTCGCGGCGGCGGCGCCAGCCCACGTCGGCGAGCCGGCGGTTCAGCGACCGGTGGAGCGGCAGGTAGCCGAGCTCCCACGGCACGAGGAGCGCCCAGAACGTGATGTCGTCGCCGGCGCCGCCGGGGCGGAGATGGACGGCGATCCGCATCGAACCGTGCACGACGTGGACGAGGTGCTTCTCGATGGCGTCGGCGAGCATCCCCTCGTTGACGCGCACGATGCTGGCGGTGTCGGGGGGCGGCTCGGACAGCCGGTACACGGCCGACCGGCGGAAGTCGAGCACCCAGAACCGCAGCGGCGACGACGGGACCTCGAACACGACGGGCCGCCGCAGCGCGAATCGGCCGATCACACCGGGCGGGAACGCGTGGAGGAAGCCGCGGAAGTACTCGGCGAACCGCTCCCAGTCGAGGGTGACCCCGGCCTCGGCCCGGCTCTGCGCTTCGATCCGGGGCCGCACGCGCGCCGCGAGCTCGTCGAGCCGGCGCTCACGATCCGTGTACCAGTCGACGCCCGCGAGCTCGAACCCGCCCCCGGAGCTCCACGCGTCGCCGGGGTCCATCTGCACCGCCTGGGTGGGCGAGCTCGGCGCGCGAGCCGCGAACTGCGCCACGACGTCGGCCGGAGGGACGAGGTACGGGTTGACGTGCCGGCTCTCGGGATGGAGGAAGGCGACCATGCTCCCGAACGGCACGCCGTAGCGGGGCTCGAGTCGAGAGACCACCGCGACCCAGTCGTCGATGTAGCTGTCGCGGGTGATGAGCGTCAGGTCGGCCGGGTCGTCCGCGGTGTAGCAGACGGGGTAGGCCTGCGCGAACGAGTAGCTCTTGAACACGAAGGTCGGGGTCCCGAACTCGTCGCGGATCTGGGCGAGGGCTCTCCCGCGGATCTTGCTGTCGTTGACGTCGACGAGGACGTCGGTGCCGTCGGCGATGACGAAGACGGTGTCATCGGTGCCGTACTGGTACGAGGCGACGCGCACGTCGGGACCGAGTTGCACGACTTGTGCATGCGGGAGCTCCATCACCTCGTCGAAGCCGAGCCCGCGCACCTCACCGGCGAGCACGTCGACACCGAAGCGCGGCACGAGCACGTGCGCGCCGCGATCGATCCGGCGCATCGACGGGAAGTGGAAGTGGTCGAAGTGATGGTGCGTCAGGTAGACGTAGTCGGGCGCGAGCCACTCCGGGCGCGGCTCGGGTGTCGGCGGGTAGTGCCACCACGATCGCCAGTAGCACGACCCGAGCAGCCAGGGGTCGACCAGGATCGTCCCCGCGCTCGTCTCGACGTACAGGCACGAGTGCCCGATGATCGTGAACCGCATCGAGGGATCGTCACTCCGCGCGCAACTGCCGGCGGTCGAAGGTCTCGACGGGCTTGAGGTCGGTCGCCGGCTGGCGCGCCACTTCGACGAGCTGGGGCGCGAGCCAGCGCGACACGAGCTCGGCGCCCTCGAGGGTGAAGTGGACGCCGTCGGCTCGCAGGGGCACGCCGTCGAGCGAGGCGGTGTACTTGCCGCCGGGTGACACGTAGCGGTTCAAGTCGATGAGGGTGTACCGGTTCGGGTGCGCCTCGAGAAAGTCCCGGTACAGCGCGTTGATGCGGTCGACGCGCCAGGGGTCGTACTCGGGCCAGTCGTGCCCGGTCTGGCCGACCAGCTCGGGCCGGTAGAAGAACGGTGTGGTGAGGATCACGACCTTCGCGCCCTGCGACGAGAGCAACTGCGTCGCCTGGTCGAGCTCGGACAGGAAGTAGCGGTCGAACGAGACCTCACCGGGCGAGTACCACTGCCCGTCGATCTTGCGGTCGAGGACGTCCCACGCCCCCGTGAGCAGCACGACGACATTGGGATGGATCGCGTTGATGGGATCGAGCCACCGATCGTTCCAGTCGTTGCACTCGCTCCCCTGGTTGTAGAGCTGCTCACCCATGTCGACCTGGCCGTCGCGCAGCATCCCGCACCCGAGCGTGCCCCCGTCGACGCTCTTGATGGCCGGGTCGTCCGCGGTGTAGCGGTCGAGACCCTCACCGAGCGAGACGGCGACGGAGTCGCCGACCACCAGGGCCCGGACGGGCGCCGGCGGCGCCGTGGTGCTCGGCGTGCCCGCGTTCGCCGCGAGGGCGGTGGGCTGCGGCGACGAGCTGGCGGTGGCGTTCGACGGCAGCTTCTTCGAGAGTGCGCTCTGGGCGGCGCTGGCCGGTGTGGGTCCGGCCCCGGCCGTCGACAGCACGAGGGCGAGGGCGAGGGCTCCCGCCGCCGCTGGCGCGGTGAACACCGGACGCGGCAGCCGGAACGTGCCGCGCCGGATCGGCCGCTCGACCAGGTAGAAGGAGGCGGTGGCGAACGCGACCGTCGTGAGCAACCGTGCGAACAGCAACTCGTTGCCCTCGAGCCCGGTACGGGTACCGGTGATCGTGAGGTAGACGGGCCAGTGCCACAGGTACAGGCCGTACGAGATCATCCCGATCCAGCGCAACGGCGCCCACGAGAGCGCGCGGCCGAGGAGACCGCGGTCGGGTTGGGTCACCGACACGATCACGAAGACGACCGCGAGCGACGCCAGCAGGAACCCACCGCGATAGAGCGCGTTCGACCGCTCCGACATGGTCGACCACAGCCAGAGCGTGTAGACGGCCCCGACGAGGGCCAGGAGCCTGAGCACCCGGAGCGCGAGGCGCGACCGGAGCGGCCCGTGCCAGAACACGATGATCCCGGCGATCGCGCCCATGAGGAGCGACTGCGCGCGGGTGTCGGTGCCGTAGTACACACGGGACGGGTCGTGGCCGGGCTGGTACAGCACCGCCATGAGCAGCGCCGACCCGATCATCATCGCGAACGCGGCCGCGAGCAGCGCCCGGATCGAGCGCGTGAAGAAGAGGATGCCGAAGACGATGAGTGGCCAGATCAGGTAGAACTGCTCCTCGATCGCGAGGGACCACATGTGGCGGAACGGCGACGGCTGCGTGAACTGGTCGAAGTACGACTGCCCGGCGAAGATGAACTTCCAGTTCGCGACGTACCCGATGGTGGCGAAGCCGTCGGAACGGATCTTCTCGACCTCGCCCGGCGCGGCGAACACGGCCGCGTAGAAGACGATCCCGAGCATCACCACCCCGAGTGCCGGGAGCAGCCGGCGGGCCCGCCTGGTCCAGAATCCCTTGAGGTCGATGGCATCCCGACCCGCCCATTCGGTGACGAGCAGCGTCGTGATGAGGAATCCGCTCAACACGAAGAACGCGTCGACGCCGAGGAAGCCGCCGATCGCCCACGACTGCGAGGCGTGGTAGAGCATCACGCTGCCCACCGCGAAGGCGCGGATGCCGTCGAGCGCGGGCTGGTACGAGTACTGCGGTACCGCGGCCTGCCGGCGCAGCCGACGCGAGCGGCGCGACTGGGAGAGGACGCTCGGGTCCACGATGCGCGGTAGCTTACGCGGGCCGCGCTCAGCTCGTGCGAACGCTCGCCCCCGGGAGGTCACTGGTAGCGTTCGCGCGCATGATGGTGGCGTCCCGGCGGTTCTACGCGCGGCTCGCCCTCATCGGCTGCGCAGCGGCGGCTTGGCGCATCTGGTACATCCTCGGGCCCGTGCGGGATCGGATCTCGTGGCCGACCCTGTCCGACGAGTGGTTCTACAACAAGCAAGCGCAACTCTTCGCCGACGGCCGCTGGTTCACGAACCCGTTCCTCTTGTACAGCCAGCACCGCAGCGCACCGACCGCTCTCCACCCTCCGCTCTACACGATGTTCCTCGCGATCCCCTCCAAGCTCGGCTTCACGACCCAGATCGAGAACCGGATCTCGACTGCCGTGCTCGGCTCGCTGACCGTGGTGCTGATCGGCGTC
This sequence comes from Acidimicrobiia bacterium, assembly GCA_035623515.1. GTDB lineage: Bacteria > Actinomycetota > Acidimicrobiia > IMCC26256 > DASPTH01 > DASPTH01. The sequence goes on along the minus strand of DASPTH010000201.1, from coordinate 1,874 downwards.
CTCGGCCGCAGCATCGCCGGCGACCGCGTCGGCATCGTCGCCGCAGTCCTCGCCGCGGCGTACCCGCCGCTCTGGTCGAACGACTCGGTCATCGGCCTGGAGACGCTCTACTGCTTCCTCGTCGTGCTCGGGCTCATCGCCTTTTATCGTTTCTGGCGCGCACCGTCGCTGTGGTTGGCTGCGGCCGTTGCCGCGTCCCTCTCCCTGGCCGCGCTCACGCGCTCGGAGGGGGTGATCCTGCTCGTCCTCCTCGGCGTTCCTGCCGCTCTGTTGGCACCGGGGTGGGACTGGGGACGACGGTTCCGCGCGCTCGGCATCATGGCGCTGGTGAGCGCCGTGGTGATGGGACCGTGGGTGGTCCGTAACCTCACGACGTTCCAGGAGCCCACCGTGCTCGGCACCGGATTCGGCCTGGTCCTCGCGTACGGGAACTGCGACGCGACGTACTACGGACCGAAGCTCGGCTACTGGGACGACAGCTGCTCGTTGAAGAACTACTCACCGCATCTCGAGGAGACCGTCGTCGACAAGCTCGCGCGCCAGAAGGGCCTCGACTACATCGAGGCGCACGAGTCGCGTCTTCCGATCGTGCTCCTGGCGCGGGCGGGTCGGATCTGGGAGCTGTTCCGGCCGACGCAGAACGCACAGTTCAACGAGGTCTTCGAGCGGCGGGGACACGTGACCTCATGGGCCATCCTCATCGGGTACTACGCGCTGTTGCCGTTCGCCATCGCCGGACTCGTCCTCATGCGCCGCCGTCGCGTGCCGATCTTCCCGATGCTCGCGGTGGCCGTCTCGGTGACGCTCACCGCCGTGCTCGGCTATCCGATCACGAGGTACCGCGCCGCCTTCGACTCGGTGATGCCGGTGTTGGCAGCCGTCACCCTCTGCGCGATGTGGTCGGCGTGGCGCACCCGGCGCGCGCCGGGTACCGACGTGGGACAACCCGAGGTGGTCGACACCCGGACGCCCGTCGGGGTGGCCGAATGACGACCGTCACCGACGCCCCGGCCCCCGTCGTCGAGACCTCGGCCGCGCGCGCACAGGGCACGCAGTCGTTCGCGCTCGGACTGGCGGCGCTCGCGGTCGTCGCCCTCGCCGTGCGCGTGATGAACGTGCTCTGGTGGCGCCCGACCACCGACCGGGTCGGGTACCTCGGCTACAAGCTCGGCGGGGACGCGTTCTACTACCACTGGCAGGCCAACGCGCTGGCGCAGGGCCACTGGTTCATCGACCCGTTCCTGTGGCTCAACGCCGGGCGGATCCGGGCGAGCGCCGCGCACCCTCCCCTCTACACGCTCTACCTCGCGGTGTGGTCGCGGCTCGGCGTCGAGTCGGTCACCGGCCACCGGCTCGTGTCGGGGCTCCTCGGGGTTGCCGCGGTGGTCGTGATCGGCATCCTCGGCCGGCTCCTCGGAGGGAATGCCGTCGGGCTCGTCGCCGCCGGTGTCGCCGCCCTCTACCCCGAACTCTGGATCAACGACGGCATGCTGCTCTCGGAGTCGATCGCGGTGCTCGCGACGGCGTGCGCGTTGCTCGCGACCTACGCGTTCTGGCGCAGGCCCACCAGCCGCAACGCAGCGCTCATGGGAGTGACGAGTGGGATCGCCGCGCTGTCGCGCACGGAGCTGATCCTGCTCTTCCCGCTCGTGGTGATCCCGCTCGTGGTCCTCGCGCGCTCGATCGATTCTCGTCGTCGCTTCCGGCTCGGCGTCGTCGCGTGCATCGCCGGCGCGTGCGTGGTCGTCCCGTGGGTGACGTTCAACATGGTGCGCTTCCGCGACCCCACGTTCATCTCCACCGGTACCGGCGGCGCGCTCGCGGCGGCGAGCTGCGACGGTGTGTACTACGGCAAGTTCATCGGCTACTACGCA
>DASPTH010000197.1:0-4956 GCA_035623515.1 Acidimicrobiia bacterium | reverse complement strand
TCCAGCTCGTCGAGCGCGATCCTGCAGCTCGTCGTGACCCGGAGATACCCGTCCACGCCGCCGACGGTACCGGTCGTCCGCTGCTCCCGGGCCGATCGCGTACCGAACGTGGGTACGCGTACCGCCGGTCACCCGCCGGTTCGGGACCCGGTGCCCGCGCACGCAGCCGAGGTGCGCCGAGGAGGAGCCCGAGTCGCGCGACTGGCGCCCCGGTCAATTCGTCGCGCTCCGCACGAGCGCCGCTGTGACCGCCGTCGCGTACTACACGCGGACTTCGCTGATCTGGAGCTGAGGTGTGCAGTCGGTGAAGTTCGCGACGTCGTTGCGCGTCTCGGTCGCGCCGGCCATGCCGCCGAAGAAGTCGTCGACCGAGTCGAACATCAGGTAGCCGACGCAGTGGTACGGCGCCGGATGGTCGCCACCGATCCCCTCGTCGACGCCATATCCCTTCAGCGTGTCGCCCAACTCCTTCTGCACGAGCGGCATGTGCTTCGACACGTAGTAGTCGATGTCGAACGTCGTGCCCTCCGACCGCGGGTACAGGATGCTCACTCTGATCATGGCCGGGCACATTAGCGGGACAGCACGCGCCGCAGACTCCCCTACGCGGCGCGTACCTCCTCACCGTCCTCGAGCGCGAGCTCGAGCACCTCACGAACGTCGTCCACGAGATGGAACGTCATCACGTCGCGCACGCTCTCCGGCACGTCGTCGAGGTCGGGACCGTTGCGCACCGGGAGGATCACGGTGTCGAGACCGGCCCGCTGCGCCGCGAGCACCTTCTGCTTCACGCCGCCGATCGGCAGCACCCGGCCCTGGAGCGTGACCTCACCGGTCATGCCCACGCCCGTGTGCACCGTCCGGCCGGTGAGCAGGCTCACCAGGGCGGTCGTCATCGTGACGCCCGCCGACGGCCCGTCCTTCGGGATGGCGCCTGCCGGCACGTGCACGTGGAAGCGTCGCTGCACGCGTCCGGGGTCGAGCCCGAGCTCGGTCGCGTGCGCCTGCACGTACGACAGGGCGATCTGCGCCGACTCCTTCATCACGTCACCGAGCTGCCCGGTGAGCGTGAGCCCCTCGCCGTCCATTGCGTTGGCTTCGATGAAGAGGACGTCGCCGCCCGTGCCGGTGACCGCGAGGCCGGTCGCGACACCTGGCGTGGCCGTGCGGTCGGCGACCTCGGGGAAGAACTTCGCCCGGCCGAGCGCGGGCGCGACGGCGTCCGCGTCGATCGCCACCGGCGGCGTCACATCGCCGCTCGCGATGCGCGCCGCCGTCTTGCGGAGCAGCTTGCCGAGCTCCCGCTCGAGGTTCCGGACCCCCGCCTCGCGCGTGTAGTCGACGACGACACGTCGCAGCGCGTCGTCGGTGACCGACACGTCGGCGGCGGTGAGCCCGTTGCGCTCGAGTTGGCGCGCGAGCAGGTGATCGCGTGCGATCGTGACCTTCTCGTCCTCCGTGTAGCCGTCGAGCCGGATCACCTCGAGCCGGTCGAGCAGCGGCCCCGGGATCGTCTCGGCGACGTTGCCCGTGGCGAGGAACAGCACATCGGACAGGTCGAGGTCGACCTCGAGGTAGTGGTCGCGGAACGTGTGGTTCTGCGCGGGGTCGAGCACCTCGAGCAACGCCGACGACGGGTCGCCCCGCCAGTCGGCCCCGAGCTTGTCGACCTCGTCGAGGACGATCACCGGGTTCATGGTGCCTGCCTCCGTGATCGCGCGGACGATGCGACCCGGCCGTGCGCCGACGTAGGTACGCCGGTGCCCGCGCAGTTCGGCCTCGTCGTGCACACCGCCGAGCGCGACGCGGACGAACTGGCGGCCGAGGGCGCGTGCTACCGACTCGCCGAGCGAGGTCTTGCCCACGCCCGGCGGGCCGACCAGTGCCAGGATGGCGCCGGCGCCGCGAGCACCGGTGTCGCTCATGCCCCGTTCGGCGCGGAGCTTGCGCACCGCGAGGTACTCCACGATGCGGTCCTTCACGTCGTCGAGGCCCGTGTGGTCGGCGTCGAGGATCGCGCGCGCGCCGCCCACGTCGAGCCGGTCGTCGGACCGCTCGTCCCACGGAACGTCGAGCGCGGTGTCGATCCAGGTACGGATCCAACCGTGCTCCGGGCTCTGCTCGCTGGTGCGCTCCAGCCGGTCGATCTCGCGGGCGATCGCCTCGCGCGCGGCCTCGGGCGGCGACGCCTCGTCGAGCCGGCGGCGGTACTCCTCCACCGCGTCCTCGTCCTCGCCGCCGTCGCCGAGCTCCTTGCGGATCGCGGCGAGCTGCTGGCGCAGGAGGAACTCGCGTTGGGTCTTGTCCATGTCGTCGGTGACGCGGCGGCGGATCTGCTCCGAGACGTCGAGCTCGGCGAGCGCCTCGCGCGCCCAGGTGAGCGCCTTCTCGAGGCGCGCCTCGGGATCGACGGTCTCGAGCAGCTCGACCTTCCGGTCGATCGACAGGTCGGGAGACCAGCCGGCCGTGTCGGCCAGGGCACCGACCTCGTCGACCCCGGACAGCGCGTCGGCGAAGCGCGGCGAGCCCAGTCGCTCGGCGATCCCCCGCACGACGGCCCGGTACTCACGGGCCATCTCCCGGGCCCGACCCGACACGTCGGTCGGCTCGGTGAGGGGTTCGGCGTTGACCCACACGCCGCTCTCGTCGCGCGGCGCGGGCGAGCCGACGACGGCGCGCGAGAGGCCGCGGAGCACGAGCGCCCGCCCGCCTCCCGGCAGCTCGCCCTCGTTCTCGACGCGGGCGATCGTGCCGATGCGGGCGAAGCCCGAGCCGACCCGCGGCACGAGGAGCACCCGGCGGTCGGCGGCGAGGGCACCGGTGGCGGCGTCTCGGGCCTCCGGCGACTCGATGGCGAGCGTCACGACCATCTGGGGCAAGACGACGCCGTTCGTCAACGGCAGCACGGGCAGGGTGAGGATCTCGGTCTCCGGCATCGCTGGTCCTTCGCGTGCACTCGGATGATTACACCATTACGCGAAAGACAACCGTGCGCCGGTCCCCTCCATTCCCGAGCGAACTGCCGGGATTTGGCGGCTCCAGGGCGTGTGGGCGCTGGGATCTTCAGCTAGCCGGGGAGCTGGTCCTCGATTGCCGAGACGATCGCCGGGTCCTCGGGCGTGACCTGCGGCCGGAACCGGGCGACGACCGTGCCGTCGGGTGCGACGAGGAACTTCTCGAAGTTCCACTTCACGTCGCCCGCCTCTCCGTCGGCGTCGGGCTTCTGGGTGAGCTCGTCGTAGACCGCGTGGCGCTGCGCGCCGTTCACGTCGATCTTCTCGAACAGCGGGAAGGTCACGTGGTAGTTCGTGTCGCAGAACTCACGGATCTCCTCGGGCGTGCCGGGTTCCTGGCCCATGAACTGGTTGCACGGGAAGCCGAGCACCTCGAAGCCGCGGTCGGCGTACTGGTCGTGGAGTTGCTGGAGGCCGGTGTACTGCGGCGTGAGCCCGCACTTCGAAGCGACGTTCACCACGAGGAGCGCCTTGCCCTTGTAGTCCGACAGGTCCGCGGGCTCTCCCTCGAGCGTGTTGATCTTGGCGTCATAGATGGACACGAGCAGCTCCCCTGTTTCCTCGCTCGCTCTCTGATCCGTTGGTTCGCCGCGGAGCCTACTCCCCCGGTCGGGTCATCCGGTCGGGCCGGACGAGGCGGTCGTACTCCTCCGGGCTGAGGTGGCCGAGGCCGACGACGGCCTCCTTCAACTTGAGCTTGTTCTTGTGGGCGTGCTTGGCACTCTCGGCCGACTTGTCGTAGCCGATGTGCTCGTTCAGCGCGGTGACGATCATCAGCGATTCGTCGACGTACTCCGCGATCTGCTCCTCGTTCGCCTCGACCCCCTCGATGGCGAACTCGCGGAAGCCATCGCACGCGTCGGCCAGCAGCTCGACCGAGTGCAGGAAGTTGAAGATCATCACCGGCTTGAACACGTTGAGCTCGAAGTTGCCCTGCGAACCGGCGACGGCGATCGTCGTGTCGTTGCCGATCACCTGCACGCAGACCATGGTCATCGCCTCGCTCTGCGTGGGGTTGACCTTACCGGGCATGATCGACGACCCCGGCTCGTTCTCGGGCAAGATGAGCTCGCCGAGCCCCGCGCGCGGCCCGGATGCCAACCAGCGGATGTCGTTGGCGATCTTCATGAGCGACACCGCGAGGGTCTTCACCGCACCGCTCGCGAACACGAGCGCGTCGTGCGCCGCGAGCGCGGCGAATTTGTTCGGAGCCGACACGAAGGGGAGGCCGGTGAGCCGGGCGATCTCGGCCGCGCACCGCTCCGCGAATTCCGGGTGTGTGTTGAGCCCGGTGCCGACCGCGGTACCGCCGATGGCGAGCTCGTACAACCCGGGCAGCACCGCGTCGATCCGGTCGAGGTCGGCGTCGAGCTGCGCGACGTAGCCGCCGAACTCCTGGCCGAGCGTCAACGGCACCGCGTCCTGGAGGTGCGTGCGGCCGATCTTCACGATGTCCTCGAACTCCTCCGCCTTCGCCGCCAGCGCGTCACGCAGCCGGCGCAGCGACGGCACGAGCTCGTGCACGAGCTCCTCGGCGGCGGCCACGTGCATAGCAGTGGGAAACGTGTCGTTCGACGACTGCGACATGTTCACGTCGTCGTTCGGGTGGATCGGCCTCTTGGAACCGAGCTCGCCACCGGCGAGCTCGGTGGCGCGGTTGGAGATCACCTCGTTGACGTTCATGTTCGTCTGCGTGCCGCTGCCCGTCTGCCACACGGAGAGCGGGAACTCGCCCTCGAGCTTGCCGTCGATGATCTCATCGGCCGCCTGGACGACGAGCTCCGCCTTCTCGGGCGACAGCTTGCCGAGCTCGCGGTTGACGACGGCCGCCGCCTTCTTCAGGATCGCCATCCCGCGGATCACCGGGTCGGGCATCCGGTTCTCGCCGATCGCGAAGTGCTGGATCGACCGCTGCGTCTGTGCGCCCCAGTAGTGATCGGCC
>DASPTH010000148.1:0-7405 GCA_035623515.1 Acidimicrobiia bacterium | reverse complement strand
CTCCGGCGCGCCGCATAGCGAGCCTCGGCTCATTGCCTGCGTCGTCGTGAGCGCGGGCGACGGCGGCGGCGCGCTCGGGACCCTCGAGATTCGGTACTCCAAGCCGGTCCTTCGCCGCCGCGAGCGGATCCACATGTGGGTTGCCGGTCGGCGCCGCTGGCTATGCAGCTATCTGTATAGTATGCGGCATGGCGTATCGAGCCGCGGTGGTCGGCGGGTCCGGGTACACGGGCGCAGAGCTGCTGCGGCTGCTGGCCGCGCACCCCGACATCGAGGTCGTCCTGGTCACCGCCGAGGCGAACGCGGGGAACGCGGTGTCAGACCTGTTCCCGTCGCTCGCGTCCGTCTATCCGGGCGTCGCCTATTCGCCGATCGTGCCCGCCGACCTCGCCGGGCTCGATCTCGTCTTCCTCGCGCTGCCGCACGGCGAATCGCAGGGGCTCGCCGGCGCGCTCGTCGACACGGTCGGGCACCTCGTCGACCTCGGCGCCGACTTCCGCCTCCCGCGGCCCGACTACGAGCGGTGGTACGGCGAGGCCCACACCGCGCCGGAGCTGCTCGACCGGTTCGCGTTCGGGCTCCCCGAGCTGTACCGCGCCGAGGTGGCCGACTCCCGTCACGTCGCCGCGCCCGGCTGTTACCCCACCGCGGCCGTGCTCGCGCTCGCGCCGTTGCTGCGCGCCGGGCTGGTCGAACGGAGCGGTCTCGTGGTCGACGCGGTGTCGGGCGTGTCGGGTGCGGGGCGGGGGCTCAAGGTCACGAGCCTCTTCTCGGAGGTGAACGAGAACGTCTCCGCTTACGGCCTCCTCACGCACCGGCACACTGCGGAGATGGAGATGGCACTCGGTCACGTGGCCGGCGCGTCCGTGCAGGTGCTCTTCACGCCGCACCTCGTGCCGATGACGCGGGGGATCCTCGCGACGTGTTACGGGCGACCGGCCGTCGACCGGTTGAACACCCCTGCCCTGCTCGAGGTCTACGGCGACTTCTACGCCGACGAGCCGTTCGTGGTCGTCACCGACGGCTCGCCCGCCACGAAGGCCACGCTGGGCTCGAACGCCGCGCACGTCACCGTGCGCTACGACGAGCGCACCGGCACCGTCCTCGCGCTCGCTGCGCTCGACAACCTCGTGAAGGGCGCGTCGGGTCAGGCCGTCCAGTGCGCCAACCTGCTCCTCGGCCTCGACGAGACCACCGCGCTCCCGACGACCGGGTTGATGCCGTGAGGCGAGCATGAGCGTCACCGCCGCGCGGGGCTTCGTGGCCGGCGGGCTCGCGTGTGGCATCAAGCCGTCGGGCCGGCCCGACCTCGCGATCGTCGCCACCGCCGACCACGCCGCGGTCAGCGCGGCGGGTGTGTTCACGTCCAACCTGGTCGCAGCCGCGCCCGTCCAGGTGAGCCGCGCGCACCTCCACGACGCGCGCGCCGCCGCGGTGGTGCTCAACTCCGGCAACGCCAACGCGGCCACTGGCGAGGCCGGCCGGCGCGACGCGCTGCGCATGGCGGAGCTCACCGGCGCGGGCCTCTCGTGCGCGCCGCGCGACGTGCTCGTGTGCTCCACCGGACTCATCGGGATCCCCATGCCGATCGACCCTGTGGTGTCGGGCATCCCGAAGCTCGTCACGACGCTGAACGCAGAGGCCGACGGCGGAGCCGCTGCGGCCGACGCCATCCTCACCACCGACACCGTGCGCAAGGAAACGGAGCAGCGCGTCGCGCTGGCGAACGGCGTCACCGCCACGATCGGCGGCATGGCGAAGGGCGCGGCGATGCTCTCACCCGCGTTGGCCACGATGCTCGCGGTCCTCACCACCGACGCCGCCGTCGACCCGACCGCACTGCGCGCCATGCTCACGGCCGCGGTCACCGACTCGTTCAACAGCCTGATCGTCGACGACTGCACGAGCACCAACGACACCGTGCTGGTCTTGGCGAACGGCGCACTCGGCAACGAGCCGATCGCGCGCACTGGGCGCGCCTACGAGGCGTTCGCCGAGGCGCTCGCCACCGCGTGCGCGGATCTCGCCCGCCAGATGGCCGCCGACGCCGAGGGTGCCACCAAGCTCGCGACGATCACGGTCCGTGGCGCGCGCTCGGCGGCCGAGGCGCGCACCGCGGCGCGAGCCGTCGCGCGCAGCCAACTCGTGCAGTGCTCGCTCTACGGCCAGGACCCGTACTGGGGTCGGGTGCTGTCGGAGCTGGGCGCGAGCGGCGCCCGGTTCGACCCGGAGCGGGTCGACATCGCCTACCAGGGCATCGAGGTGTGCCACGACGGCGTCGCCGCCGCACACGACGAGACCGCACTCGCGGGGCTGATGGAACCACGTGACATCCGGATCGAAGCCGACCTGCACGCGGGCACCGGCAGCGCGACCGTCACCTTCACCGATCTCACGCACGCCTACGTCGACGAGAACATGGGCACGTCATGATGGCGTCGCTCGCTGCGGTGCAAGGTACCTGCACCGCAGTCGCTCGCTCCGCGTGCGCGCTCGTCTTCGTTCGCTCGCGACCTGGAGTGGTCTCGTGACCACCGAAGCGATGAAGAAGGCCCATGTTCTCGCGGAGGCGCTGCCGTACATCCAGGAGTTCGCCGGGAAGACGGTCGTGGTGAAGTACGGCGGTCACGCGATGGACGATCCCGCGCTCGCCGACCTCTTCGCCCAGGACGTCGTCCTCATGCGCCACGTGGGGATCAGCCCCGTGGTGGTGCACGGCGGCGGCCCGCAGATCAGCGAGCTCATGCAGCGCCTCGGCAAGGAGCCGGAGTTCCTCGACGGCTTACGCGTCACCGACGCGGAGACCATCGACATCGTGCGCATGGCACTGCTCGGCTCGGTGAACCCCGGCATCGTCACGTCGGTGAACCGTCACGGCTCCTACGCGGTCGGGTTGTCCGGCGAGGACGCCGGCCTCATCCGGGTGTCACCGCGCGACGAACGGCTCGGTTTCGTCGGCGACGTCTCGAACATCGACTCGTCGATCGTGCTGCGGCTGCTGAACGAGGAGATGATCCCGGTGATCGCGACCATCGGCGTCGACCACACCGGGCAGCCCTACAACATCAACGCCGACACCGTGGCGGGTGCCATCGCCGAGTCGCTGCGTGCCGAGAAGCTCGTGTACCTCACCGACGTCGCCGGGCTCTACGCCGACTATCCCGACGAATCCACGCTCATCTCGCGGATCGACGTCGACGGGCTCGCCCGCCTCGAGGCAGAGGGCAAGGTGTCGGCAGGGATGATCCCGAAGATCCGGTCGTGCCTCGACGCCTTGCGCAACGGCGTACGGCGCGCCCACATCCTCGACGGGCGCATCCCGCATGCGTTGCTCCTGGAGTTCTTCACCCGCGAGGGAATCGGCACGATGATCGAACAGAGGGCGGTAACGCACACGTCATGACGCACTTCGACGACATCAAGGCACTCGACGCCCAGCACGTGATGCAGACCTACGGCCGGCTCCCCGTAGCGTTCGTCCGCGGCGACGGCACCCGCCTCTGGGACAGCGAGGGGAAGGAGTACCTCGACTTCCTCGGCGGCCTGGCGGTCGTCTCACTCGGCCACGCCAACGCGGAGGTCGCCGACGCGGTCGCCGACCAGGCGCGCACGCTGCTGCACGTATCGAACCTGTATTACAACGACGTGCAGCCGCGGGTGGCGGAGCACCTCGACGATCTTCTCGGCGGCGACGGGCGTGTCTTCTTCGCGAACTCCGGTGCCGAGGCCAACGAGTGCGCGATCAAGCTGGCGCGCCGCTACGGCCAGGCCCACGGGGGCCCCGAGCGGTTCCACGTGATCTCGGCGTACGGATCGTTCCACGGACGCACGCTCACCACGCTCGCCGCTACGGGCCAGCCCCAGAAGCAAGAGGCGTTCCAGCCCCTGCCGCCCGGGTTCCGGCAGGTCGCGTTCGGCGACGTCGACGCGCTCGCGGCCGCGATGGACGATCGCGTCACGGCCGTCATGCTGGAGGCGATCCAGGGGGAAGGGGGGGTGATCCCCGCCCCCGACGGCTATCTCGCGGCGGTGCGCGCCCTGTGCGACGAGCGTGAGGCACTGCTGGTGGTCGACGAGGTGCAGGCGGGCCTCGGCCGCACCGGGAAGTGGTTCGGGTTCCAGCACGCCGACGGTGTGCGCCCCGACGTGGTGACGATGGCGAAGGCCCTCGGGAACGGCGTGCCGATCGGGGCGTGCTGGGCGCGTGCGGGCGTTGCGTCCGCGTTCCAGCCGGGCGATCACGCGACCACGTTCGGGGGGCAGCCGCTCGCGGCGCGGGCCGCGCTGGCCACGCTCGAGATCATGCGGCGGGAGGACGTGCCGACGCTCGCCGGCCGCGCCGGGGAGCGGCTCACGAAGGCGCTGCTCGCGATCCCCGGCGTCGCCGACGTACGCGGTGCCGGTCTCCTGCTCGGTGCCGAGCTGGACCCCGGCATCGAGTCGGGCCCGGTGGCGACTGCTTGCCTCGACGCCGGGCTCGTCGTGAACGCGGTCACTCCCACCGCGCTGCGGTTCGAGCCGCCGCTGCTCGTCCGCGACGACGAGATCGACGCCGCCGCCGCGATCCTCGAGCGCGTGCTCGCGGGCCGGAGCGGCGCATGAGCGGTCCACGGTTCCTCGAGGTCGACGACCTCACGCCGGCGCAGTTCGCCGCGGTGCTCGACGCCGCCGCGTGCTGGAAGCGCGAGCCGGCGCAGGTGCCGCGCCTGCTCGACGGCCGCGGCGTCGCCCTCCTGTTCGAGAAGCCGTCGGCGCGCACCCGCACCTCCACCGAGATGGCAGTGGTCGGCCTCGGCGGACACCCCGTGTACATCCGCCCGGAGGAGGTCGGACTCGGCGTGCGCGAGCCCGTTGCCGACGTCGCCCGGACCCTCGCGTGCTACTGCGCCGTGATCGCAGCCCGGGTGTTCGACCACGGCACCCTCGAGGCGATGGCGGGGGCCGTCGACGTGCCCGTCGTGAACCTGCTGTCGGACCGCGCACACCCGTGCCAGGCGCTGGCCGACTACCTGACCCTGAAGGAGCTGCTCGGCGACCTCGAGGGACGGCGGCTCACGTTCGTCGGCGACGGTAACAACGTCGCGGCGTCGTTGGCGTTCGGCGCCGCGCTCTCCGGCGTCGAGCTCACGGTGGCGTCGCCCCCGGGCTACGAGCTCGACGACGACACGGTCGAGCGCGCCCGCAACCTCGGCGGAGTGATCGAGCTCACCGCCGACCCGCACGAAGCGGTGCGCGAGACCGACGCCGTGTACACCGACGTGTGGACGTCGATGGGGCAGGAGGAGGAGTCGGCCGCGCGGCGCGCCGCGTTCGCGGGCTACACCGTCGACGCCGCGCTCATGGCCGCGGCGGGGGAACCGGCGTGGTTCCTGCACTGCCTGCCGGCCCATCGAGGTGAGGAGGTCACCGCGGAGGTGATCGACGGTCCGCGCTCGGCCGTGTGGCAGCAAGCGGCGAACCGGATGCACTCGGCGCGTGCCTTGCTCGCGCAACTCGTGGAAGGGCAGTCGTGACGCTCGGCAAACCCCAACGGCAGCACCGCATCGCCCGCCTGCTCGAGGAACAGGCGATCTCGAGCCAGGTGCAGCTCGTCGAGCTGCTCGCGTCCGACGGGGTCGTCGCCACCCAAGCCACCGTGAGCCGAGACCTCGAGGACCTGGGTGCGGTGAAGGTGCGGATTCCGGGCGGTTCAATGGCGTACGCGATCCCGGAGCACGCCAAGGAAGGGAGCGCGCCCGACGACCACCTGCGCCGCGTCATGGGCGAGTTCGTGGTGGAGGTCGCGTACAGCGGCAACCTGGCCGTCCTGCGCACGCCGCCGGGATCGGCCCACGTCGTCGCGTCCGCCATCGACCGCGCCGCCCTCCCCGAGGTACTGGGCACCGTCGCCGGCGACGACACGATCCTCGTCGTCTGCTCGGAGCACCCGGGCGGCGCGCACGTGGCCGCCGAGCTCGGCGTCCTGGCCGGTCTGTAGGAGGCCCAGATGGCACAGCGCGTGGTCCTTGCCTACTCGGGGGGTCTCGACACCTCGGTCGCGGTCAAGTGGATCCAGGAGGAGTGGGGTGCCGAGGTCGTGGCGCTGTCGGTCGATGTGGGCCAGACCGCCGACGACGACTGGGACACGATCCGGGGTCGCGCGCTGGCCGCGGGCGCCGTCGACGCCGTCGTCGTCGACGCCAGACGCGAGTTCGCCGACGACTACGTGGCGCCCGTCATTCGCGCCAACGCGCTGTACGAAGGGAAGTACCCGCTCGTCTCGGCGCTCTCGCGCCCGGTGATCTCCCGGCATCTCGTGCGCGCGGCGCGCGAGTTCGGTGCCGACGCCGTCGCGCACGGGTGCACCGGGAAGGGCAACGACCAGGTGCGCTTCGAGGTATCGGTGCGCGCGCTCGCGCCCGATCTCGACGTGCTGGCGCCGGTACGCGTGTGGGGCTTCACGCGGGAGGACTCGATCGACTACGCCACCCGCCACGGCATCCCCATCAAGGTGCGCAAGGACAACCCGTTCTCGATCGACGAGAACCTCTGGGGCCGCGCCATCGAGTGCGGGGTGCTCGAGGACCCGTGGGCGGCACCACCGGTCGAGATCTATGCGCTCACCGACAACCCCGACGGCGCCTCCCTCGACCCGTGGGAGCTCGTCGTGGGCTTCCGCGAAGGCGTTCCCGTCTCTCTCGACGGTACCGACTTGCCCCTCGACGAGCTCGTCCTCGCCGCGACCGCGCGCGTCGGCCCCTACGGATGGGGCCGTGTCGACATGGTCGAGAACCGGCGCGTCGGGATCAAGAGCCGCGAGAACTACGAGTGCCCGGGAGCGCTGGCGTTGATGCTGGCGCACGCCGACCTCGAGTCGATCACCGTCGAGCGCGACCTGATGCGCGAGAAGGCGCGACTCGAACCCCGCTACGCCGAGCTGGTCTACGACGGCTTGTGGTTCTCGCCGCTCCGTGAAGCCATGGACGCGTTCATGATGTCCTCGCAGCGCCACGTCACCGGCGACGTCCGCCTCCGGCTCGAGCCCGGGAGCTGCACCGTCGTCGGCCGCCGCGCCGAGCACGGCCTCTACCGCTACGACCTCGCGACCTACGACAAGGCCGACGTGTTCCGCCACCAGGACTCCGAAGGGTTCGTACGGCTCTGGGGCCTCTCGGTCGAGACGTGGGCGCGGGAGCAGGGCGGCCCGGTTTGAGAGGAAGCGGAGGCGTGGGCGGATGCCCGAGACGCCGGAGCGGAGTCGATCGTGGTTGGTGGAGACGAAGCGGAGGCGTGGGCGGATGCCCGAGACGCCGGAGCGGAGTCGATCGTGGTTGGTGGGGACGAAGCGGAGGCGTGGGCGGATGCCGGGGACGCCGGAGCGGAGTCGATCGTGGAGGGGGACGATGACGCTGTGGCACGGTCGCTT
>DASPTH010000143.1:0-11601 GCA_035623515.1 Acidimicrobiia bacterium | reverse complement strand
TCCTTGAGGATGTCGTTCTGCACGGTCCCGCGCAGCTGCGCGCGCGGCACCCCCTGCTTGTCGCCGACCGCGACGTAGAAGGCGAGCATGATGGCGGCGGTCCCGTTCACCGTCCACGAGGTGGAGATCTCGTCGAGCGGGATGTCGCGGAAGAGGATCTCGGCGTCGGCGAGGGAGTCGAGCGCCACACCGACCCGGCCGACCTCCTCCTCGACGTCCGGGTCGTCGGAGTCGTACCCGATCTGGGTCGGGAGGTCCGCCGCCACCGAGAGGCCGGTGCCGCCCTCCTTGAGCAGCAGCTTGTACCGCTCGTTCGACCACTCGGCCGTGCCGAACCCGGAGTACTGCCGGAACGTCCAGAGCCGGTCGCGGTACCCCCCGGAGTGGATGCCACGCGTGAACGGGAACTCGCCCGGTGCACCGATCCGATCGGAATGCTCGGGATCGAGGTCGTCGGGACCGTACGACCGCTCGACGACGAGGCCGGCCTCCGTCGTCAACTCGGTGTCGTCCACGCGGATATCGTATATTCGGCCTGTGAACAGCCGCCAGCGACCGCCTGAAACTCCGGAGGCGGAGCGGCACGGCCACGGCCTCGATATATTCGCTTCCATCTCGGCGGCCTGAAGTGCCGGCGGCTTCGATGGCGGCCGGAGGCGTGCGGCTCGACGCCGGCGGTCCGGTCACGGTGCTCACGATCGATCGCCCGGAGGCTCGCAACGCGATCTCGCGCGCGACGATGCGCGCGCTCGCCGACGCGCTCGACGAGGTCGAGGCGTCGCCGGCCCGCGTCCTCGTGGTCAAGGGCGCCGGCACCCGGGTCTTCGTCGCGGGCGGCGACCTCAAGGAGCTCGCGGCGATCCGCACGTACGAAGAAGCCGTCGAGATGGCGGCGACCATGCGCGGAGTCCTCGACCGGTTGGCCACCCTGCCGATCCCCGTGCTCGCGGCGGTCAACGGCGACGCGTACGGCGGCGGCGCCGAGGTCGCGGTCGGGTGCGACATCCGCGTCGCCGCCGACGACGTGCGGTGCGCGTTCAACCAGGTCGCGCTCGGCATCATGCCGGCCTGGGGCGGCATCGAGCGGCTCACCGGCCTCGTGGGTCGCGGCCGGGCCCTGGCGCTCATGACCACCGGCCGGGTGCTCGACGCCGAGAAGGCCCTCGCCATGGGTCTGTTCGACGAAGTCGTGGCGCGCGCCGACTTCGACGCGTACTGGCGCGACCTCGCGCGGCAGATCGCGCGTGCGCCGCGCGACGCGCTCGTGGGCATCAAGGCTGCCCAGCGAGCCGCGTTCCCGACCGCGCGGCCCGACCTGGCGTCCCCGGCCGTCGCGTCGTTCGCCGGCACGTGGATCGCCGACGATCACTGGCGGATGGTCGACGAAGCGGACCAGCGCCGGCGCGCCGCCCGCGATCCCGGCTGAACCGCAGCGATCTTCGTCTCAGGACACGATGCCGGCGTCGCGGAGGGCCGCGACCCGCGCTGCCGCGTACCCGACCCCCTCCAAGATCTCCGCGGTGTGCTCGCCGAGGAGCGGTGCCGGACGCAACGAGGGCGTGCCGTGAGTGGGCACCGGCCCGCGCACGTGCTCGTAGCGGCCGTACGCGGGGTGCTCGCTCTCGACGACGAGCCGTCGCGCGCGCGTCTGCGGTTCCGCCAGCGCGCCGGCCACGTCGTTCACCGCGCCGCACGCGACACCCACGGCGCCGAGGCGCCGCTCCCACTCCCGGGTCGATGCGGTGAGCAGGAGATGCTGCACGCGGTCGATCACCTCGTCGCGGTGCGCGAATCGTCCCTCGCGCGTCGCGAATTGCTCCGCTCGCAACTCCGGCTCGCCGGCGGTGTCGACGAACCGTCGCCACATGCCGTCGTTCCCGACGAACAGCGCGAGGTGACCGTCGGCCGTGCGGAAGTTCTGCGCGGGCACCAGCGTCGGGTGCGCGGAGTTCGCGGTGCGGGAGAAGCCGGCGTCGCGGTTGCGCTGCCAGGACGCAAGGTAGGTCAGCATCGAGATCTGCACGTCGAAGAGGCCGAGGTCGACGTGTGTCCCGACACCGGTGCGCGACCGCTCCACGAGCGCCGCGCACACACCCAGGGCCGCGCTGATCCCGCCGCTGTGGTCGACGTAGGAGATGCCGGCCTTGGTCGGCGGGCCGTCGGGCTCGCCCGCCAGGCTCATCACGCCCGCCAGGGCCTGGATCGTGTAGTCGTACCCGGCGCGTTGCGCGTCGGGTCCGGTCTCGCCGTAGCCGGTGAGGGAACACGTGACGAGCGCCGGGTTCAGCGCGTGGAGCGCGTCGTGCCCGAGCCCGAATTTGGCGAGCACGCCTGGGCGGTAGTTGTCGATCACGACGTCGGCGCCGCGCACGAGGTCTTCGACGACAGAGCGTCCCTCCTCGGTGGCGAGTTTCACGCCGATCGACCGCTTCCCGCTGTTCAGCGCCAAGAAGTAGAGGGACTGGTCGTGCTGGAAATGGGGGCCCATCGACCGCGCGTCGTCGGGATGCGAGGGGTCCTCGACCTTCACCACGTCGGCACCGAGGTCGGCGAGCACGAACCCCGCGTACGGCCCCGCCAGGAAGTGGCAGAGCTCGAGCACCCGAATGCCCTCCAACATCATTCGCTCGCTCGCTGCGAGCCGGGATACCCGGCCCCCGGTCGCTCGCTCGCTGGCGAGTTCACACGCTCCCTCCGGTCGCTCCGCTCACCGCACATCATCCGCTCACTCGCTGCGAGCCGAGGTCCGGCGTCGTCATGCGGCGCCGGGCTCGGTGGAGTCGGCCACGCCGCGGGTCGCCCGGTCCCAGTACCCCATCTCCTGGAGGATCTCCACCGCGAGGTCGCCGCTCTCGGCGACGTGGTGCTCGAGCATTCGCTGCGCTTCGTGCGCGTCGCGTGCCTCGAGCGCGGCGAGGATGCGACCGTGGTGGCGCGCCGAGATGTCGGCCCACTGCGGGACGAACTCGAAGTAGCGAACGGGAAGGCTGCGCGACAGCAGCCGCAGGACCGACGCCAGCCGGCGCGAGCCGCCCGCCAGGTTGATCGTCTTGTGGAACTCGTGGTTCCAGTACGACTTCTCCTCCGCGTCCGCCGCGGCGATGAACGCGTCGTTCATGCGTCGCAGCTCGACGAGCTGCTCGTCGGTGAGCGACCCGGCGGCGCGGCTTCCCGCCAGCCCGGCGATCAGCCCGAAGATGCGGTAGTGGTCGATGATGTCGGCCGGATCCAAAGGCGCGACGAAGGCGCCGCGCCGCGGTACCGCGTCGATCAGGCTCTCCTGCGCGAGCTCGATGAGCGCTTCCCGCACCGGGACGCGGCTCATGCCGAGCGCCTCGCTGATCTCGTCCTGGTCGACCTTCGTGCCGGGCCGCAGCTTGCCGGTGAGGATCTGCTCGCGGAGGTAGGCCGCCGCCGCGTCCTTCAGGCTCGGGTGGCTGATCGGACGCGCGCGTGGAGCGACGGGTTCCTCGAGGGTGCCGGACTCGGTCATGGCTCGGTCTCCAATCCTCGGAGAAGGTACGCGGCGGTCGACAGCGCGGGCCTCGTCGTCCATGATCGCGTCACCGCGCGGGAGCGCCGGGCCCACCCGTCGTTCCTCCGACGATGTCGGCGACGACTCGCTCGGCGACGCCGTGCGGGTCGGCCGAGCTCCGCAGCTCCTCCGCCACGATCGCGTCGAAGCGCGGACCGTCGGTTCGCGCGATCGCCAGGCGGAGGAGGTGCGCCTTGACCATCTCGCGGATCTCGTTCCGCAGGCGCTCGTCCCGCCGATGTTCCAGGAGTCCGGTCGCCGTCAGGTGCTCGCGGTGGGCGAGGATCGCGTCCCAGAGCTCGTCGGCACCGGCTCCGGTCGTCGCCACGGTCGCGACGATGGGCGGCGCCCAGGACGCGCCGTGCGTGAGCTCGAGCATCGCGAGCAGGTCTCGGACCGTGGCGTCGACGCCGTCGCGGTCGGCCTTGTTCACCACGAACACGTCGGCGACCTCGAGCAGCCCCGCCTTGTTCGCCTGCACGCCGTCGCCCCAACCGGGGTTGAGGACCACGACGGTGGTATCGGTCGCGCTCGCGATGTCGAGCTCCACCTGGCCGACGCCGACCGTCTCGACGAGGATCCACGGCGTGCCGCTCGCGTCGAGCACGCGGATCGCTTCCGGCGTGGCCGCGGCCAGGCCACCGAGATGCCCGCGCGTCGCCATCGAGCGGATGAACACACCGGGATCGGTCGCGTGCGCCCCCATGCGCACGCGATCGCCGAGGATGGCACCGCCGGTGCGCGGGCTCGACGGATCCACCGCGAGCACCGCGACCGACTCGTCGGCGGCGCGGATCACGCCGATCAGCCGATCGGTGAGCGACGACTTGCCGGCGCCCGGGGCGCCGGTGATGCCGATGGTGTACGCGCGTCCACCGTCCGCGGTGAGCGATCCGACGATCGACCGGGCCGCGGCGTCGCCGGCCTCCACGAGCGAGAGCACGCGCGCGACCTTGGCCGCCTCGCCGCGGCGCACGCCGGCCGTGAGGTCGAGGGGGTCGTCGCGCCGGTTGCTCGCGGGTGTGGTCACCGGACCGGCAGCCCGAGCTCGCGGCTGATGACGAGTCGCTGGATCTCACTCGTGCCCTCTCCGATCTCCAACACCTTCGCGTCGCGGTAGAAACGGCTCACGGGCGTCTCGTCCATGAAGCCGGCCCCACCGAAGATCTGCGTCGCGTGGCGGGCGGCGTCGACCGCCGCCTCCGTGGCGTAGAGCTTCGCCATCGCCGCCGCTTGCTTGAACGGCCGGCCGGTGTCCTTCAACCACGCCGCCTTGCGGGTGAGCAGCCGCGCGTTCTCGACCATGACCGCCAGGTCCGCGCAGCGGAACGCGACACCTTGGTGAGCCCCGATGGGAACCCCGAACGACGCGCGCTCGCCCGCGTACCGGACGCTCTGCTCGAGGCACGCCTGCGCCAGCCCCACTGCGAGCGCGGCGATCGCGATGCGACCATCATCGAGGATGACGAGGAACTGGCGGAAGCCTTCCCCCTCGACGCCGAGCGTGTTCGCCACCGGCACGCGGCACTCGTCGAATCGCAAGGGATGGGTGTCGGAGGCGTGCCACCCCATCTTCCGGTACGCCGGTTCGACGACGAAACCGGGTGTCCCGGCCGGAACGACGATCGCGGTGATGTCGCGCACACCACCCGTACGGGCGGTCACCGTCACCAGCGAAGTGATCGGAGTCCCCGAGTTCGTGATGAACTCCTTCGACCCGTTGATCACCCACTCGTCGCCGTCGCGCCGCGCCCGCGTGCGAGTCGCGCCTGCGTCGCTCCCCGCCTCCGACTCGGTGAGGCCGAACGCGGCCAGCGCGCGTCCGGCGCAGAGGTCCGGCAACCAGTGCAGGCGCTGCTCCTCGGTGCCGAACGCGGCGATCGGCGCGGCACCGAGCCCGACGGCCGCCTCGAGGGTGATCGCGACCGACGAATCGACACGGGCGAGCTCTTCGATGGCGACGCAGACGGTGAGGAAGTCGGCACCGGAGCCGCCGTACTCGGGAGGGAACGGCAGGCCGAACCAACCGAGCTCGCCCATCGACCGCACGACCTCGAGCGGGAACTCGTGCTCGCGGTCCCAACGCTCGGCGTGCGGCGCGATCTCCTGCTCGGCGAAGTCGCGCACGACCTTGCGGAAGGCCTCGTGTTCCTCCGAGAGCTCGAAGTCCATCAGGCCGCGACGGGCGCCGGAGCTGCGGCCGGTCGGACGCCGACCCCGACGGGGGCTCGTCCGTGCTGATTCGCCATGCGTGTCGCCCCCAGAACGCGAGAAATATACGATATCCTCGGATCTTCAGGGGAGCAAGGCGGAGAGATGGCCTGACGCCCCCGCTGTGCGGCCGGGCGCCCGGGCTCGAATATAACGTTCGTCGATCCGAGGCGCGCTCGGACACCACCCGCCCTTCGTGGCAGCCGCCGCTGTCCTCCGGTGCGGTTTCAGATTCCCACCCCTGCGTGTCGATGCTCCTTCCACGGAGAAGTTGGAGTGCCGCGGCCGTGCGGACGCCCACCCGAGGAGGCGGAGCATGCGCTCGGAGGTTCGCAGCGAGGCGCGCCGAGTCGGCGTGATCGGCCGCACGACGAGGGCGCGCGCCGTGGGCGTCCTGGTCGTGATCGCGGGGGCGGTCCTCGCGCTGAACGGACTGTCGGAACTGCCCGCGCACGCGGCACCGACGGGCAACGGCTCGTCGTCGTGGGGACCCGGCCACGACGAGCACGACGGCGCGTACGGCGAGGTCGACGTCAACGTCTGCTCGGATCTCGTCCCCGTCGGCTTCGCACACTGCGACGCGCGCGTGCGTACCGATGTGGCATCGCGCGGGTCGGGCGTCACGGCGAACGCGGTGCCCAGTAGCAGCGCCTACGGCCCCGCCGACCTCCAGGCCGCGTACCACGCGCCTTCGGGCACGAACGGCTCCGGTCGGACCGTCGCGATCGTCGACGCCAACGACGATCCCAACGCCGAGAGTGACCTCGCGACCTACCGGTCGACATACGGGCTACCGCCGTGCACGACCGCGAACGGGTGCTTCCGCAAGGTCGACCAGAACGGTGGAACCACCTACCCGGCCGGCGATCACGGGTGGTCGCAGGAGATCTCGCTCGACCTCGACATGGTCAGCGCGCTGTGCCCGCAGTGCCACATCCTGCTCGTCGAGGCGAAGAGCGCGAGCTTCTCGGACCTGGGCACGGCGGTGAACCGGGCGGTCACGTTGGGCGCCGACGCGGTGAGCAACAGCTACGGCGCGGCCGAGTCGAGCATCGGCTCCCAGGAAACGACGATCGACAGCCTGTACTTCAACCATCCCGGTGTCGCGATCACGGCGAGCTCCGGCGACTCCGGCTACGGCGTCGAGTACCCGGCGGCGGCGCCCGGCGTCGTGGCGGTCGGCGGCACCAGCCTCGCGCGGAACGGCACCACGTTCTCCGAGACCGCGTGGAGCCGCGCGGGGAGCGGCTGCAGCGCGTACGAGGCCAAGCCGTCGTGGCAGACCGATGCGGGTTGCACCCGGCGCAGCGGCGCCGACGTCGCCGCGGTCGCCGACCCGTCAACCGGCGTTTCCGTGTACGACAGCTATGGCGATCCCGGGTTCGAGGTCTTCGGGGGCACGAGCGTCTCGTCGCCGATCGTCGCGTCCTTCTACGCGATGGCGAACAACCCGCGGTCGTCGACGCAGGCGTCCTCCTACCCGTACGCGCACCGCGGATCGTTGAACGACGTCGTCTCCGGGAGCAACGGCAGCTGCGGCGGGTCGTACCTCTGCACGGCCGGTCCCGGCTACGACGGACCGACCGGGCTCGGCACGCCGAACGGCGTCACCGCGTTCGTCGCCGTCGCCGCACCCCCGAACGACTTCTCGATCAGCGCGTCGCCCACAACGCCGAGCATCGCCCAGGGAGCCACCGGCTCGTCGACCATCTCCACCGCGGTCACCAGCGGCACCGCGCAAACGGTCGCGCTCACCGTCACCGGCGCGCCCACCGGCGTCACCGCCGGCCTCAGCCCCACCTCGGTCACCGCCGGCAGCTCCGCCACCCTCAACCTCGCCGTCGGCGCCGCCACCACCCCCGGCACCTACCCGCTCACCGTCACCGGCACCGGCAGCGGCACCGGCGCGACCACCCACACCACCACCGTCACCCTCACCGTCACCGCCGTGAGCACCACGCTCCAGAACGGCGGGTTCGAGACCGGCAGCCTCTCGCCGTGGACGGTCACGGGGTCGGCCGGCATCAGCACCTCGGCGCACAGTGGCACGCGTTCCGCGATCGTGGGGAGCACCACGCCCACGAACGGCGACTCCTCGATCGCCCAGAGCTTCGTCGCACCGGCGGGCGGCCCGACGCTCACCGTCTGGTACAACATCCACTGCCCGGACACGGTGTCGCGCGGCTGGGCGACGGCGAAGCTGCGCGACAACACCACCGGCGGAACCAGCACGTTGCTCGGCAAGACGTGCACCAACAGCGGCTCGTGGCGCTCCGGCACCGTGGGCATCATCGCCGGCCACAGCTACACGGTCACGCTGACCAGTCACGACGACAACCAGCCGGGCAATGCGACGTACGTGCTGTACGACGACGTCGCGGTCACGACGCGCAACGCCGCGGGCCCGAGCCGGCCGGCCTCGAGACCGAGCGCTTGACGCGGTCCGGCCGGACTGTTAGGCATACGCTCAAAGTTGGGCCGCGCCGGCCGACGCCGACACGCGGGATCGCACCGGAGGCGCCGGTATGCCCTGGAAGAACGCGTGCGACTGCTCCAGCTTCGACCCGTTCGAGCACCGCCCACGCGAGGAGTGCACCGTGGGCGCACTCCCCTCCTGAGCTCCCGCGCCTTCCCGTCGCCGCCGCGTGTTCCCGCGTAGTCCCGACCAGGAGCTCTTCGAGGACACGACGCGGAAGTTCCTCGAGGACGCGTGCCCGCCGGCGAAGCTGCGCGCGCTCGCGCCGAGCCCGGTGGGGTACGAGCCGGGCTTCTGGCGACAGGGCGCCGAGCTCGGATGGACGTCGCTGCTCGTTCCCGAGGACGCCGGCGGGGGCAGCGTCAGCGGGCACGGCGTCGTCGATCTCGCCCTGGTCGCGTACCAGTTCGGCGCGCACGCGGCTGCCG
Organism: Acidimicrobiia bacterium; assembly: GCA_035623515.1. Taxonomy (GTDB): domain Bacteria; phylum Actinomycetota; class Acidimicrobiia; order IMCC26256; family DASPTH01; genus DASPTH01. Next base: position 2,951 of record DASPTH010000143.1, on the reverse strand, counting down.
GCCCGCTCCTCGGGTGCAACCTCGTGGCGGCGGCGCTCGGGCGGTGGGGAACCGACGAGCAACGGGCCGGGCCGCTGGCGCAGCTCGTGAGCGGCGAGGCGACGGGCGCGTGGGTGCGCGGCGACGGCGAGCCCCACGCCACCTCCACCGCGACCGGCGTCCGCCTCGACGGCGCGACGTCACCCGTCGAAGCGACCTCGTGCACCGCCCACCTGCTCGTCGTCGCGCGGCACGGCGACGGCCGGAGCCAGTTCCTCGTGCCCGCCGACGCCCCCGGCGTGACCGTCGTGCCGCTCCACGGTGTCGACGCCACCCGGCGCTTCGCGCGCGTCGAGCTCGCCGGGGTCGACGTCCCGCAGGATGCCTCGGTCGGCGAACCGACGAGCGCGGACGCGGCCGTCGACTGGCTCTCCGACCTCGCGGTCACGGTCCAGCTCGCGGAGATGTGCGGGGCGATGCAGTGGGCGTTCGACACCACCCTGGAATGGGCACGCAACCGCTACTCGTTCGGTCGCCCGCTCGCGTCGTACCAGGAGATCAAGCACCGGTTCGCCGACATGAAGATGTGGCTCGAGGCGAGCCTCGCCATCAGCGCGCGCGCCGCCGACGCCGTCGATCGCGACACGCCCGACCGATCGGAGTTGGTGAGTGCCGGCAAGTTCTACGTCGGGACGTACGGCGTCGAGCTGATGCACGACTGTGTGCAGATCCACGGCGGCATCGGCGTGACCACCGACCACGACCTCCACCTGTTCCTGCGCCGCGTCGTGAGCGACGCCGCGATCTTCGGCTCTGCCCGTGAGCACGCCGCCCGCCTGACCGACATCCTCGAGGCGAAGGACGAGGCCGGATGACCGCGGTGCCGGAGATCGAGAGCGTCGAAGCATTCGCGGCACGCGCCCGCGTGTGGCTCGCCGACCACATGCCGCCCGCCGCGCCGCGTCGGGCGAGCGAAGACGCCGCGCTCTCCCCCGACGAGCGCGAGCTGCGACGCCTCACCCGGTGCCGCGAGCTCCAGCGGACGCTGTTCGACGGCGGCTTCGCGGGCATCTGCGTCCCGCGCGAGTACGGCGGTCAGGGCCTCACGCCGGAGCACCAGGACGCCTTCAACCGCGAGATCGCCGACTACGACTACCCGGCCGACACGCAGGTCCCGACGTTCAGCCCGTGCATGGCCGTCATCCTGGAGTTCGGCACCGACGAGCAGAAGCGACGCCACGTCCCGCGGATCCTGCGGGGCGAGACGTACTGGATGCAGTTGCTCTCCGAGCCGAGCGGTGGTTCCGACGTCGCGGGCGCGCTCACGTCGGCCGTGCGCGACGGCGACGAGTGGGTGCTGAACGGCTCGAAGATCTGGACCACCGGTGCGTGGTGGGCCGACTGGGGCCTGTGCCTGGCGCGGACGAATTGGGACGTGCCCAAGCACCGCGGACTCACCGTGTTCATGCTCGCGCTGCACCAACCGGGCATCGAGATCCACCGCATCGAGATGCTCAACGGATCCCGCGAGTTCTGCCAGGAGTTCCTCACCGACGTGCGCGTCCCCGACGCCGATCGCCTCGGCGAGGTGGACGAGGGTTGGACGGTCGGCACACGCTGGATGTACCACGAGCGCGCGGTGAGCGCGGGCTCGATCTACGTGACCGCGCCCGCCGGGGTACCGGCGGTGGCGCTGGAGGCGCTCGACCCGGGCGGTGGCGCGGCGGGCCTGGTGCGGCTGGCGCGAGAACGCGGCGTCCTCGGCGACCGGAGCGTGCGCGAACGCATCGGCGAGTCCCACGCGCTCGCGTTGATCGGCGACGCCCTACGCGACCGCATCGCCGAGGACATCCGCTCCGGAGCCGCGTCGCAGCACGCTTCGGCCGTCAACCGACTCTGGTACGGGGCCACCGGGGTGCGGAAGGCGACGATCGCGTTCGAGGTCGGTGGGCAGAGCGCGGTGGCGTGGTCGGACGAGGAGGATGACGTCGGCCGGATCGGCGTGCGCTTCCTCATGCGGCAAGCCGCGTGCATCGGCGGTGGCACCACCGAGATGAGCCGCAACGTCGTCAGCGAGCGCGTGCTCGGTATGCCCCGCGAGCGCACGGAGGACCGCGAGATCCCGTTCCGCGACGTCCCGCGCGCTCCACCCACCTGAAGTTGCGTCAGCAACCGACGCCATACGTCGGTTGGTGACGCAAGTTCGCACGGAGCGCGTGCTTCTGGATCTTCCCCGACGCGGTGCGCGGGAAGTCGTCGACGATGTGGAGCTCCTCGGGCCACTTCTGGCGCGCGAGGCCGCTCGCTTGCGCGTGCGCGCGCAGCTCGTCGAGACCGATCGGGGACGCGCCCGGGTGGAGCCGCACGACCGCGGCGACCCGCTCGACGTAGCGCGGGTCGGGTGCCGCGACCACGGCGACCTCCGCGACGCCGGGCATGCCGAGGAGCACACCCTCGACCTCGGCGGCCGAGACGTTCTCACCCCCGCGGATGATGATGTCCTTCGTGCGGCCGGTGATGGTGAGGTAGCCGTCGGCGTCGAGCACGCCGACGTCGCCGGTGTCGTACCACCCCGACGCGTCGATCGCCTGTGACGTGAGCGCGGGGTCGGTGTAGCCGACGAAGAGCTCCGGGCCCCGCGAGTGGATGGCTCCCGGCTCCCCGGTCGGGGCGGGGCGGCCGTCGGCGCCGAGCAGCCGCAACTCCGAGCCGGGCAGCAGCCGGCCGTCGGTGAAGTTGCGCTTGTCGGCGGGATCGGAGTGGAGCGACGCGGTCGTCGAGGGATGCTCGGTGGAGCCGTACGCGCGGGTGATCGAGATGCCGAGGTCGATCGCGCGCCGCACGAGATCGTCGGGGATCGTGCTCGCGCCCATGGTGACCCGCGCCACGTAGGGCAGGTGCACGGCCGGGTCGAAGTCGGGGTGGTCGAGCAGGCTGGTGAGGAAGAACGGGGCGCCGCCGCCCGCGGTCAG
>DASPTH010000134.1:0-9422 GCA_035623515.1 Acidimicrobiia bacterium | reverse complement strand
CCGAGGACCACCTGCCCGACCTCCGCCACACCGTGCACGGCCGAACCGCACAAAGCCGAACCGCACAAAAGAGGTGATCCGTGCGCGACGAGTACGTGGTGGCGGAGCTGCACGGCCGCCTCGGCAACCAGCTCTTCCAGTTCGCATCCGCGTACGGCATCGCCCGGCGGCGCGGGGTGCGCGTGGTGTTCGCGAGCGATCCCGTCCCGACTCCCGATCTCCTGCTCCCCGAGCTGCTCGGTTCGCGCTACCGCGCCGCGACCCGCAGGGAGCTCCTGGGCGTCGGCAAGCTCGCGTACGGCGTTCCGGCGCGACGGCGAGTGGCGTCGGCGCTCTACCACGGTTCACGCGCCTGGCGCCGGTACCGACACCGCACGCCGCCGAGCGTGACCTACTGGGAGGACACCGGGCGCTACCGCCCGCAGCTCGCGTACCTCGACCTGCCCGTGTACCTCCAGGGCCATCTCCAGAGCGAGCGCTACTTCGAGGACTACGCGGACGAGATCACGGCCGCGATCGCGTGGCCCGACGAACCCGTGCCCGAAGTCCCGCGTCCCGCGGTCGCGGTGTCGTTGCGCCGCGCCGGCGACTACACGGATCTCGGGTGGACGTTGCCGCTCGAGTACTACGAGCGGGCGGTCGAGTCCGTGCTACGGCGCGTTCCCGACGCCCGCCTCGTGCTGTTCGGCGACGAGGACGCGGCGGTCGAGGCGGGCGCGGCGCGACTGAGCCGCTACGCGCCCGTCGTGGACGCGCGGTCACTCGGCCCCGGTCCGATCTCACAGCTCCGGCTCATGGCCGCCTGCGAGCACTGCGTGATCGCGAACTCGTCGTTCGCCTGGTGGGGGGCGTGGCTCGGCGACCGCGCCGCGAGGGCGAACGGCCGGATCGTGGTGGCCCCGCGGGAGTACGGCGCCGGCAACGATCGCGTCCCGCCGCGCTGGGAGACCCTCACCACCGGGACGCCGACGTTCTGAGGGCCCGGTGAGCGAGCCGCTGTCCTCCGTTGCTCCGGGCGTGACCGTGGTGATCCCGTGCCGGAACGGCGCGGCGACGATCGACGCGCAACTCGGCGCGCTGGCCGACCAGGACTTCGACGGCGAGATGGAAGTGATCGTCGTCGACAACGAATCCACCGACGGCAGCGCCGACCGCGCCCGTGCCTGGTGTACCCGCGTGCCGAATCTTCGGGTCGTCGAGGCCACCCGTCCACACAACGTCGCACACGCGCGGAACGTCGGCATCGAGGCCGCGTCCCACGAGGTCGTCCTCGTGTGCGACGCCGACGACGTCGTCGACGGCGCGTGGGTACGGCAGCTCGCGTCCACGATGACCCGCGCCGACGTCGCAGGCGGTGGGATCGTCGACTGGATCGACAGTGAGCTGCCGGTGGGTCTCCGTCCTCGACCTTTCGGGCGCGGCGGGTTCGGCTTCCTGCCCACGATCCCCGGGTGCAACTTCGGCGTCTGCCGAACCGCGTGGCGCGCGCTCGGCGGCTTCGACGAAACGCTCGCGAGCTGCGAGGACATCGACTTCGGGTGGCGCGCGGAGCTCGCCGGCTATCGCGTGACAGGCGCCGTCGACGCATTCGTCTACCACCGGGTAGCCCGCCGGCCGGCTGACGTCTTTCGGAAGTGGCGCTTCTACGGCGAGTACCAACCGAGCCTCTACGCGCGGTTCCGCGACCAAGGCCTCACGCGGCAGTCGATCCATCGCGCGCTCGGTGGTTGGGTCGTGCTCCTGCTCACGAGTTACCGCTTGGCGACGGGCACCGTCGCCAAGCGGCGCGAGTGGTGCGCCGACGCCGGTCGCCGCGTCGGGCGCGTGATCGGGTCCGTGCGGTTCGGCACGCTGTACCTGTGACCGCCTCGGGCCCTTTCCTCGCGAGCGTCGTGATCCCGGCGCACGACGCGGCCTCGGTGCTCGGCGAGCAGCTGGCCGCGCTCGCCCGCCAACCCGAGGCGGAACGGCTCGAGGTGATCGTGGTCGACAACCGCTCGAGCGACGCGACGGACGCAGTCGCGCGCGCCTGGGCCGACCGGCTGCTCGGGCTGCGCGTGCTCGACGCCCCCGAGCGGGCCGGGCAGGCGTACGCGCGCAACGTCGGCATCGCCGCCGCACGCTCCGAGCGCATCCTGTTGTGCGACGCCGACGACCGCGTCGACGACGCGTGGGCCGGCCACCTCCTCACCGCGCTGGCAACCGCCGACTCCGTCGCGGGACTCGTCGTGGGGTGGGACGGCAAGTCGCCGCCGGCGCTCACGGCCAGCCGCGAGTCGTTCGACAACCGCTTCGGCTTCCTGCCCGCGTTCGGGAGCAACAACGCCGGGTTCACGAGGCAGGCGTGGGCCGACGTGGACGGCTTCGACGAGGCGTTCGGGTCGGGGGAAGACATCGACCTGTCGTGGCGCATGCAGCTCGCCGGCCATTCCTTGGCGTTCGCTCCCGAAGCGATCGTGTACGCGCGCCTCCGCGAGACGCCCCGGGCGGTGTTCCGGCAGTCGTTCCTCTACGGCGACGCCCAGGTCGCGCTCTACGCGCGCCACGGGCCGGCGGGCATGCCGCGCACGTCGACGCGCGACGGTCTCCGGCGTCTCGGCTCGCTCGCGGTGCACTCGCCCGATCTGCTCCGCGACCGCCGTGCACGCGTGCTGTGGCTGCACCGTGCCGGTTGGCGGCTCGGTCGCGTCGCCGGCAGCGTCCGCTACCGGACGCTCAACCTCTGACCGGCGCGTCGACCACCTCACCCAGCACGCGGCCCCACGCCGCCGCGACCGGCCCGATCGAGAAGTGGGCGATGCAATGGGCGCGGGCGGCGCGCCCGAGCGCAGCGGTGCCGGCGCGGTCGTGCGCGAGCGCGTCGAACGCGCGCGCCAGCGCGCCGGCATCGTCGACGGGCACCAGCGTGCCCGTCAGGCCGCTCACCACGATCTCGGGGATCGCCTCGATGGGCGTCGCAACCGCGGGCAGCTCCGTCAACCCGGCTTCGATGAGCGCCGCCGGCATGCTGTCGCCGCCGCGCGACGCGAGCACGACTGCGTCGGCGGCCGCGTACGCCGACGACACGTCCTCGACGCGGCCGGCAAAGACCACCCGGCCGGGCGCCACGCGCGCGGCGAGAGCCTCGAGCACGGCACGTTCCCGGCCGTCGCCCGCGACGAGCAATTGCACCGGCGCGCAGTGCGCGACGGCCTCGATCGCGAGGTCGACGCCCTTCTCCGGCACGAGCGCGCCCAGGTACACGAGCGTGAACGCTCCAGGATCGAGACCGAAGTTCGCACGCGCCCGTGCGCGACCCGCGGCATCGACCGGTGCGAAGCGCTCGGCAACGACACCGTTCGGGATCACGCGCACTCGGTCCGCACGCACGCCGAAGTACTGCTGGAGGGTGAGGGCGGCGCCCTTCCACAGCGCGACCACGATCGACGCGCGCGCCAAACCGGTGCGCACACGAAACCGTCTCGCTGCGGTCGGCGCCCAGAAGCGCGAGTCGCTGATCTGCCGGTAGACGAACGGCGTGCGCGTTCCGAGAGTCGCCAACGTGCAGGCGGGAAGAGTCTGTCCGCCGTGCGCGACGGCGACGTCGGCGCCGGCGAGCGCCGCCCGCAGCGCCCGTACCGTCGACCAGCCGACGCGGCGCGCACCGAGCACCTGCACGTCGAACTCGGGTGCACCCGGCGCCGGGCCGAGCGCCACCGTCTCCACGTCGTGACCGCTGCGTTCCAGCGCGTCCGCGAGGTCGAGCGCGAAGAGCTGAGCACCCCGGCGCGTCGGGTCCGTGATCACCTGGACGACCCGCAGCACCATCGTTGCATCTTCGCCCGTCGCGAGTGCCTCCGGTGAGACCCTCTACGATCTCCGGGTGGCGACGGAGCCATCGCAACATTCTCCCGATCTCGGCGCCGGGCCGCTCCGCCGCGGGCGCGGCGAGAGCCCGCTCTGGTCGCTGATCCGCCCGCTGATCCGCCCGCAACGGCGCCGCCTGTGGCTGATGTCGATCTCCTCGATCCTCGGGGGCTTCGTGGAGGCGGCGACCCTCGTGCTCATCGCCCGCATCGCGTTCGCGCTCGCTTCCGACACCTCGGCCGTCACCGTCAACATCGGACCGATCCACGAGTGGAGCTTCTCGGTCCCGGCGCTCATCGCGATCACCGCCGCGCTCATCGCGGTTCGTATGGGGTTCCAGTGGATACAGACGGTGTTGTCGGCGCGCGCGACGTATGCGACCGTCAGCCAGGTCCGGGGAACACTCGTGCGCCGCTACCTCGCTGCGGGCTGGCCGCTCCAGGCGCAACAGCGCGACGGCCGCTTGCAGGAGCTGCTCACCACGTACGCGGGGTCGGCGTCGGGCGCGGTCAACGTGCTCACCGGGGGCGCGATCGCGATCTTCAGCCTCCTGGCCCTGCTCGTCACCGCGTTCGCCGTGAGCCCGTTGGCGTCGCTCGGGGCCGCGCTCGGGGCGCTCCTGATCGGCATCGTGCTCCGCCCCCTGCGTCTCGCCGTGCGCCGCCGCTCCGCGCGCACTGCGACCGCGAACCTCGAGTTCGCGACGGGCGTCACCGAGCTCACCTCCACGCTGCAGGAAGTCCGCATCTTCCAGGTGGAGCGTCCGATCGGCGATCGCCTGTCCGACCTCGCCGAGGAGTACGCCGACGCCGCGCTCCAGGCCGCCTACATGAGCGGCGCAATCGGCGTGCTCTACCAGGGCATCGCGATGTTCATGCTCGTGGGCGCTCTCGCGGTCGCCTACGGAGCCGGCGTCACCAACCTGACGTCGCTCGGGGCGGTAGTGCTGATCATGCTCCGGTCACTCAGCTACGCACAGTCCGTGCAGGGCGCGTTCCAGGGACTGCACCAGGTCGCGCCGTTCCTCGAGACGCTGCACGAAGAAGAGCAGCGCTACACCGCGGCCGCGGTACCGCGGGGCGGCGAGCCCATCGAGGAGATCGGTGACCTCTGCTTCGAGCACGTCTGGTTCGAGTACCAGCCCGACCGGCCCGTGCTGAAGGACGTGTCGTTCCGGGTCCCGCACGGCGAGATCGTGGGCATCGTCGGGCCGTCGGGCGCCGGCAAATCGACGCTCGTGCAGCTCTTGCTCCGGTTGCGGAACCCCACCACCGGCACGGTGGGCACCGAGGATCACGACGTGCGCGAGCTCTCGCTCGACGACTGGTTCCGGCTCGTCACGTTCGTGCCGCAGGAAGCTCGGCTCTTCGCCGGAACCGTCGCCGAGAACATCCGCTTCTTCCGCGAGGACGTCGACGACGCCGCCATCGAGCGCGCCGCCAAGCTCGCGCATCTCCACGAGGACATCACCTCGTGGCCGCTCGCCTACGAGACACCGGTCGGCGAGCGCGGCGGGCAACTGTCGGGGGGCCAGCGCCAGCGGCTGTGCATCGCCCGCGCGCTCGTCGACGAGCCCGACGTGATGGTCCTCGACGAACCCACCAGCTCGCTCGACATCCGTTCCGACGCGTTGATCCGGGAGACGCTCGCCGACCTCGCACCGCACACCACCGTGTTCGTCATCGCGCACCGCCTGTCGACGCTCACGATGTGCGACCGGATCATGGTGATCCTCGACGGCGAGCTCCAGGGCTTCGACGAGCCCGCCGAGCTCGAGGCGTCGAACCCCTTCTACCGCGAGGCCCTCCGCCTCTCGGGGATGCGCGGCGACTGATCGGGCATCACGCGCCGGAGCGCGCCGCCTGCTTCATTCGCCGGGCGGCCGAGCCGGCGCGCGCGGCCGCGTAGCGCCCCGCGCTCGCGACCGCGTCGGTGACGACGTCACGCCGGTTCGCCCGGTTGGCGGCGATCACCTCGGCGTAGACGCGTTCGAGTGCTTCGGCCGCTCCCGCCGCGCCCCACCCGTCCGTCGCCTCGGCCGCCTCGAGGTCGGCAAGGGCCCGAGCGGCGGCGGGATCGTCGAGCAGCGCGCCGATCACCCGGCCGATCTCGCCCACGTCGGGCGCTCCGCTCCCGTCTGCGAACACCCCCGACGCCCGGTAGCGCGCCATCGTCGCCGCGTCGGGCAGCTCCACGTGGCCCGTGGGACCGGTCACGAGCGTCGGCCGGCCCGACACCATGCTGCGCAGGGCGGACGTCGCCATCGCCACGACCAGGTCGGCCGCCGCGAACGCGGGTGCGAGATCCACGAGGTAGCGAGACATGACCACCACCGTCTCGCGTCCCGTGCGGGAATTGACCGCCTCCGCCCAACCGTCCACCTCGTACCGCGCGCTCCCGTCGCCCAGCACCACCAGCCGCACCGAAGGGTCCCGTGCGGCGAGCGAGCCGACCGCGGCGATGGTCGTCTCGATCCCGGCCAGCAGTTCGGGGACCGTGTCGAGGCGCGCCATCACGAGCACGACCCGTTCGCCGGGCGCGAGCCGGTTGGCCTGCCGGAACGCCTCGACCTCCACCGGCATCACGGGGCGCTCCGCCGACACCGCGGGGCGCACGACGAAGAGGGTGCGCACGCCTTGGGCGCGCAGGTGGGGGACGACGCTCTCGCGGCCCACCACGACGGGGATCGTGCGCGGGAGGTATGCCGGCGTCGTGCGCGTCGGGTTGTGCAGGAGTGACAACACCACCGGTGTGCCGTCGAGGAGGTGCGGACCGGCGAACGCCTCGAGTCCCGGGCGCAGCGAGTACGCGTGCACGACGTCCGCGTCGTGGGCGGCCGCGGCGCGGCGGAGCCGGAGCGCGCTGCGCGCGTTCGGGCGCACCGACACGTCGGGCCGCCCGAGATACGTGAGTCCCGCCGCCGTCGCCCGCGGCGAGAACGGGCCCGGGATCGCGTACAGGAACACGTCGTGGCCGCGCTCGCGAAGTGCCTGTGCGTTCTCGATCGCGACGACCGCAATGCCGGTGATCCCGAGGTGCTCCACCGAGACGAGGATCCTCACCGGGCCTGTAGTTACCACACGGCTCGTCCTGGTGACGGCGCGCGCTACCGTGAACCGGTGCCGAAGCTCGTGGACACGGCGGCCGCGACCTTCCACGCCGTCGTGCCCGACCTCGCACCGGACCTGCGCGCCGCGCTCGTGTCCTGCATCGGAGAGCAGCGCCGTGCCCATGCGCGCTTCCGGCCCGACCCCGATCCGGAGCGACACGTGTCGGAGGACGCGTTGCGCGGCACCCTCACCGAGCACCGCGACGTGAGCGATGTGCGGACCGACCCGTCGCTCAGCAACTGCCTCGTGTTCCACACCGGCGGGCTGCCGGGCTCGGTCGACGACCCTGCCGTCGTCGGCGCGCGCGAGGAGATCGACGAGATGGTCGCGCACCTGCTCGCGTCGAGCCTCGACGGCATCGCCGTGGCCGACGCGGTCGCGAGCGGTCACTTCTGGTACCCGCCGGGCGCCTACATGGGGTGGCACACCAACTCGCGCGTCCCGGGTTGGCGCGCCTACCTCACGTGGGCGGCCGAACCGCACCGGTCCTTCTTCCGCTACGCCGAGCCGTCCACCGGCGACGTGCTCACGAGCTGGGACACTGCATGGGACCTGCGCGTGTTCAAGGTCGAGGCGGAACGGCCGCTCTGGCACGCGGTGTGCTCCCACACCGACCGGTTCAGCTTCGGCTACCGGATCGTCGAGCCTTGAACCGGCTCGACAACGTCCTCGTCTGCACGCGCTCCGACCTCTCCGGGCTGCTCCCGGTGGAGATCCCTTCCGGCGCCACCATCCGCGAGATGAACATGGGCGACGCCGCCGACGTCCGCCGGTGGCTCGACGTGCACAACGCCGCCTACCAGCACCAGTGGACGGAGACCGAGTACCGCAACGTCATCCTCGAGCACCGGCACATCCGCGTGAGTCGTACGTTCCTGCTCGACGTCGACGGCCAGATCGTGGGCACGGCCTCGATCGGACGGTTCCGGCGCAACGAGAACGTGGGCGTGGGCCACTACCTCGGCGTCGTCCCGAGCGAACAGAGCCACGGCCTGGGCCGGGTGCTCGTCGCCTACCGCTACCACGCGCTCCGCGACGAGGGCGTCACCGAGTGCGAGAGCCAGACGCAGATCAAGCGAGTGTCGTCGCTCCGGCTGCACTTCGCGTTCGGCTTCGTGCCCAAGTGGCACCTCGACGAGTGGAACAATCCCGACACCTGGTCGGCACCCGTGCGCGCCATCACGAACGTGCGGCTCTACGCGCTCCATCGCCGCTGGCTCGCGCGCTCGCGCACGTCGCCGGCCACTCGTTGAACCCGGCCCGTCACAGCACGCGCAGCAGCGCGGTGACGACATCCGACACGTCGTCGTCGGTCAGGTGCGCGGCGAGCGGCAGCGAGAGGATGCGCTCGCCGACACGCTCGGCGTTCGGCAGGGCTCCGACCGCGAGACCGAGTCGCTCCCGGTAGTACGGGTGCAGGTGGATCGGCACGTAGTGCACGCCGGTGCCGATGCCCTGCTCGCGCAGCGCGGCGCGAATCGCGTCGCGTGGGGCGCCGATCGCGTCGAGGTCGAGCACGACCGTGTACAGGTGCCGCCCGTGCACGGTGCCGACCGCGGGCGCGGGCGGCGGCGCGAGGGGAAGTGCGGTCAGCTCGCGGTCATAGCGCTCCCAGATCTCCTGCCGGCGCGCCTGCGCGGCGTCGAGTGTCACGAGCTGGCGGGTGCCGATCGCTGCCGCCACGTCGGTCATGGCGAGCTTGAACCCGGCCGCCACCGCGAGCGGCGGCGCGCCGGGTGTGCGGAACGATCCCCACGCGTCGTCCGACATCCCGTGCAGGCTCAATGTGCCGATGCGATCGGCCCACTCCGAGCGGTCGGTGGTGACCATGCCGCCGTCGGCCGTGGTCACGTTCTTGCCGGCCTGGAACGAGAACACGGTGAAGTCGGAGAGCACACCGACGCGCCGACCGTGGTACTCGGCGCCGAGCGCGTGGGCGGCGTCCTCGACCACCACGAGGTCATGCGTGCGCGCGAGCTCGCCGAGCGCGTCCATCTCGCACGGTCGCCCGGCGAAGTGCACGGGGAGGATCGCCCGGGTGCGGGGCGTGATCGCGGCCGCGACGCACCGGGGATCGAGGTTGAGCGTGGTGGGATCGATGTCGGCGAGCACCGGTGTGGCGCCGACGTGCTCGACGGCGTGGATCGTGGCCGCGAAGGTGAGCGGCGTGGTCACGACCTCGTCGCCCGGGCCGATCCCCGCGACCGACAACGCGAGGAACAGCCCCGCCGAACACGAATTGAGCGCGCGCACATGGCGCGCGCCCGTGTAGTCGCGGAAGACGGCTTCGAAGCGCTCGACGCGCGGGCCACGCCCGAGCCATCCCGATCGCAACGCGTCCACCACGTCGGCGATCACGTCGTCGTCGAGGTGTGGCTGCCCGAAGACGAGCAGCTCGTCGCGAACGGGCCGGCTCACCACCTGACCGCGAAGCGCTTGAGCGAGGCGGGCACCCGCCGCCCTGCG
>DASPTH010000122.1:0-11299 GCA_035623515.1 Acidimicrobiia bacterium | reverse complement strand
CGGCGTCGACTGGCAGGTCGTGCGGTCCGACGACGTCGTCGACATCGACGCCCACTACGTGCTCGTCACCGACGCCGGTGAACCGATCGAGGTCCGCTCGAGCGGGCTGCGCAAGGCGAGCAAGGAGGTCGTCGAGCGCATCGCCCGGGGCGATCCGGTCGACCCGTCGGAGTACTACTTCCGCACGCACATCCGGTTGTCGACGTCGGCGCCGCGCCTCGCCTGGCTGAACGGGCTCATCGCCGTGTCGACGGGTGAGCGCCGCCGCGACGCCGTGCGGATCGACGTGCACGAAGTGCTCTGAACGTGCGAGGGAACCCGCAGTTCGTGGTCGTCGGGGGCGGCATCGGCGGGCTGGTGACAGCACTGAGCCTCGCCGAGATCGGTGCCGGAGTGGACGTGTACGAGAGCGTGCGCGAGGTGCGACCGCTGGGCGTGGGCATCAACCTCTTGCCGCACGCGGTGCGCGAGCTCGACGCCCTCGGCGTGCTCGGAGCACTCTGCCTCCGGTCGGTCGCGCCCGACAGCCTGGTGTACTGCTCGCGTCACGGGCAGGAGATCTGGCGGGAGCCGCGTGGCCTGGCGGCCGGCTATCCCTGGCCGCAGCTGTCGATCCATCGCGGCGCACTCCAAGACGTCTTGCTCGACGCGTTCGTCGACCGCGTCGGCGCCGATCATCTGCACCTCGGGCACCGACTCGCGAGCGTCGACGACCGGGGAAGGGGCGCGAGCGCGGTCTTCGCCACGGCACCGGACGGCGAGAACGTCGTCGTGATCGGGGACGCGGTGATCGCGGCCGACGGCATTCACAGCGCAGCCCGCGCGCAGCGCTACCCGGCCGAGGGGCGACCGCGTTGGAACGGCGCGCTCCTCTGGCGGGGCGTCGCCGAGATCGAGCCTGTGCTCGACGGGCGCACCATGGTCTGGGCGGGTCATCGTGACCAGAAGTTCGTCGGCTACCCGATCGCCGACCTCGGCGACGGGCGTCAGGCCTACAACTTCGTCGCGGAGCTCCGTCGCCCGCAGTCGGCGCTCGGCGACGACGAGGACTGGAACCGGCCCGGCGTGCTCGACGACTTCCTCCCGCAGTTCGAACGCTGGGTGTTCGGCTGGCTCGACGTGCCCGCGATCATCCGCGCCGCGCCATCCACGTACCTCTTCCCCATGGTCGACCGTGATCCCGTCGCGCGATGGACGTTCGGGCGCACGACCCTGCTCGGCGACGCCGCGCACCCGATGTACCCGATCGGCTCGAACGGCGCGTCACAGGCGATCCTGGACGCGCGCGTGCTCGCCGGATGCCTGCGGGCGGAGAACGACGTGGTCGCGGCGCTCGAGCGCTACGAGCGCGCGCGCCTGCCTGCCACCGCCGCGATCGTGGAGGCCAACCGCGGCCTCGGACCCGAGGTGCCGATGCAGATCGTGCACGAGCGCGCGCCCGACGGCTTCGACGACGTCCACGAGGTGATCAGCCGCGAGGAGATCGACGAGGTCACCGAGGGCTACCGACGGACGGCGGGGTTCGCGCTCGCGGCGCTGCGCGACGATCCGAGGTCGCTGATCGACCGGCCCGACTGAACGACGTCGGTCGCGGGTTCAGCCCTCGGCGCGATCGGTGTAGATGCCCCCGATCCCCGAGTGGATCTCGATCCACTCCGCGCCCTCGGGACCGGCGCGCCACGAGTAGAGCAGGTCGGGTGTGAAGTAGCCCATTCCCGCCGTCACCCGCTGGTTGCCGAACACGAGCTCGCCGCGCAGCACGTAGTCGACCTGGTAGGTGCCGTGCCGGTGCGGCTTCACGCGCTCACCCGGCTGCGCCGACTCGTGGTACACGCAGAGCTGCGGCGTCTGCACCAGGGCCCTGGTGACGAGATCGCGCCCGAGCAGCTCGAAGAGCTCGTCGGCGTTCGGCAGGCCGCCGAGGAGCTCGGCGTTGGTGTGCCCGGGGACGTCGGCGACGTCGAACACGTACGCGCGCGGCGATTCCGGTTCCCCCGACGGCGTGTCGTCGGCGGCCGTCGTCGGCGTTGCGACCCCGTCGGCGTGCGGTGTGGGATTCATGGCCACCTCCGAGTGCGAGACGGAGCAACGCTACCGGCGATCGTGCGCCGCCACCCCGGCCGTAGAGTTCTCGCCGCGAACGGGGAGCGGAGCATGCCGACCTACGAGGAGATCGACGCCACCCTGACTGCTCCCGGGCAGTTCTTCGAGATCGAGCACGTGGAGGTGCACGGCAACCCGGTGCGGGTGTGGAAGAACGCGCCCGGTTCGCTGCGCGAGGTGTTCATCACGTCGCTCGCGCATCCGGCCGACCGTTCGTTCCTGGTGCTCGGTGACGAACGCGTGGGCTACGGCGAGCACGCACGGCGGGTGGTGTCGCTCGCGCACCGGCTCGTGCACGACTTCGGGGTGCAGCCCGGCGACCGGGTCGCGATCGCGATGCGGAACTATCCCGAGTGGTCGGTCGCGTTCTTCGCCGCGACGGCCGTCGGCGCGGTCGCGGTCCCGCTCAACGCGTGGTGGACCGGCGGCGAGCTCGCGTTCGCGATCTCGGATTCGGGCGCTCGCGTCGTCGTCGCCGACGGCGATCGTCTGGCGCGGCTCGCATCCCGGCTCGCCGACCTCGAGGTGGAGACGTTGCTCGGCGTCCGGCTCGACGACCGCCCGGCCGACTCGGCGTTGCCCGCGTCGGTGCTCCCCATGGAAGTGTCCGCGACCGGCCACGACCTGCCCGAGGTGGGCGTCGCGCCCGACGACGACGCGACGATCTTCTACACGTCGGGCACGACCGGCCGGCCGAAGGGCGTGGTGGGCACCCACCGCAACATCTGCACGAACCTCGTGAACCTGATGTACGTCGGGGCGCGCTCGGCGATGCGGACGGGCGGCTCGACTGGTGGGCGGGCACCGGCCGACCCCCCCGTCGTGCTCGTGCCGGTGCCGTTGTTCCACGCGACCGGTTGCCACTCCGTGCTGGTGGCGCAGCTGTTCTTCGGCGGGACGATCGTGTTCATGCGCCGCTGGGATCCGTCGCAGGCCGTCGAGTTGATCGAGCGCGAGGGCGTCACCTCGCTCACCGGCGTTCCCGCGATGACGTGGGAGCTGCTGGGAGTTCCCGATCTCGACTCGCGTGACCTGTCGAGCCTGCGGAGCCTGGGGGGTGGCGGCGCTGCCGCGCCTCCCGAGATCGTCCGCCGGGTGCAGCAGCTGCTCCCCGGACGCGGAGTGTCGACCGGCTACGGCCTCACCGAGACGTCGTCGCTCGTCTCTTCCAACTCCGGACCCGACTACGCCGAGCGTCCCCGCAGCGTGGGCGTGCCGGTCCCCGTGTGCGAGGTGCGCGTCGTCGGCCCGTCGGGAGAGCAACTGCCGACGGGCGCGGAGGGCGAGGTCTGGATCCGGGGTCCCAACGTCGTGAAGGGCTACTGGGAACGCCCCGAGGAGACGGCGGCGACCTTCACCGACGGCTGGTGCCACACCGGCGACATCGGACGGTTCGACGGCGACGGTTTCCTCTCGATCGTCGACCGTGCCAAGGACATCGTGATCCGCGGCGGCGAGAACATCTCGAGCGCCGAGGTGGAAGCGGCGCTGTTCGAGCACCCGTCGGTCGCGGACGCCGCGGTCGTCGGCGTACCCCATCCGGTGCTCGGCGAGGAGGTCGCCGCCGTGGTCCAGCTCCGCCCCGGCGGTTCCGCCGATCCCGACGCCCTGCGCGCCCATGTGGCCGAACGGCTCGCGGCGTTCAAGGTCCCGCAGGTGATCGTCTTTCGCGACGAGCCGCTGCCGCGGAACCCGGCGGGCAAGGTGCTGAAGCGCGAGCTCAGAGACGAGATCGCGCGCTGATCCGGGTCGCCGAGACCCCGGAGGCTCCGCGGCATGCCTCGCGTGCGTGCGTCGGGCCTCTCGGACCGTACCGGTGTCGCGCTCCTAGCATCGGCTCGGTGGCCTACGACGAGGACCTCGCGAGTCGCGTGCGGGAGCTGCTCACGGCCGAAGCGGGCATCACCGAGCGGAAGATGTTCGGGGGTCTCGCGTTCCTCGTGCGCGGGAACATGGCGGTGGCCGCCAGCGGCCAGGGCGGTCTGCTCGTACGCGTCGATCCCCACTCGTCCGAGGCGTTGCTCGGCCGCACCGAGGCCGAGCCGATGGTGATGCGCGGGCGGGAGATGACCGGATGGCTGCGCGTCGCGGCGTATCACGTCCGCACCAAACGCCAGCTCTCGGCGTGGGTGCAGCGCAGCGTGGGCTACGCCCGAACGCTTCCGGTCAAGCGTTGAGCACCACGAACGGCGTCCTCCGCGTCGGGGCGGCGTTCCCGGATCCGCCGTTCGAGGTGAGCAGTCACCCGCCGAGCGGCCTCGACCACGACCTGACGCGAGCGATCGCACGCGAGCTCCGTCTCACCTGGGAGCTCCGCCGCTACACCGGCGCCGATTTCGACGGCATCTTCGCCGGGCTCGGTGCGCGGTACGACATCGTCGCCTCGGGCGCGACGATCACCGATCACCGCCAGGATCTCGCGCGGTGGTGCGAGCCGTACCTCCGCTCGGGCCAGAGTCTCACGGTCGACGCGGACCGGACGCCCGCCGTCCGGAGCACCGACGACCTGACCGGTCTGGTCCTCGGCGTCCAGAACGGCAACACGTCGGAGCCGGTGGCGCGCGGCCTGCAGGCCGACGGCAAGGTGCACGACGTCAAGGTCTACGCCTACGACGAGATCCTGGTCGCGCTCGACGACCTCGAATCGGGGACGATCGGCGCGTTCATGAAGCTGGAGCCGGTGATGCGGTGGCTCACCGCGATGCGGCCGTCGCTGCAGGTCGTCGAGACCGGCATCACGACCGAGCGCATCGCGGTCGCCGTGGCGCTCGCCGACGAGCGGCTCGCGGCCGCGATCGACCGCGCGCTCGCGACGATGCGCCGTCAGGGCACGCTCGCCGAGATCGGCGCGCGCTGGCTCCACGGCAGCGATCCGGCCGCCACGGAAATGGCGACGTGATCGGAGCCCGATGATCAGGCTGGTGCGGCTCTCGACCGGCCCCGACGGGCAGTCGCACGTCGAGGAGGGCGCGCTCCCGCTCGACGCGGCCGGGCGCGATCTCGCGTCGTCGTGGATGCTCGCGTCCCGCGTGCGGTTCGAGGAGAGCCCGGCCGGCTCCGCGCTCGACTGGCACGTCGCGCCGCGCCGGCAGTTCGTGATCACCCTGTCGGGCACGCTCGAGTTCGTCACGCGGGGCGGCGAGACGTTCCGCCTCGCGCCGGGCGACGTGCTCCTCGCGGAGGACACCGCCGGTGGCGGTCACCGGTGGCGGCTGGTCGACGACCAGCCCTGGCGGCGCGTGTACGTCGAGCTCCCGCCGGCGGACGCGGCGAGGAGGCACGATCCGCCTCGGTAGTAGGTTCCGCGCCGACCGAAGGGAGTGGGCGTGACGGTTCGCGTCGTGCACTGGGGCACCGGGCCCACGGGGTGCGCCGCGTTGCGCGGCATCCTCGGTCACCCGGATCTCGAGCTGGTCGGGCTCTACGTCGCGCGCCCGGAACGTGCGGGCCGGGACGCCGGTGACTTCGTCGGCCTCGCCGACACCGGCGTCGTGGCGAGCAACGACGTGGACGCCGTCCGCGCCGTCGACGCCGACGTGCTCAGCCATTTCGGGCCGGTGACCGCGAGCGTGGACGACGTCGTGCCGTTCCTGCGCGACGGCCTCGACGTCGTCACCACGACGTACGCGTCACTGATCCTGCCCGCGTACGCGCCGGAAGAGATGCTCGGGCCGGTCGAGGCTGCGTGCCGCGACGGCAGTTCGTCGTTCTTCGCGACCGGCGTCGAACCCGGCATGTTCAGCGACCTCGTGCCGACGACGTTGCTGACCGCGGTCGACGAGCTCCACTCGATTCGGGTCACCGAGATCGGCAACTACGGCGGGTACCCGGTCGAGATGGTGATGCGACTCTGGGGCTTCGGCGCGCAGCCGGGCGAGCACCTCGGCCTGTACGACCTCGCGCTCGCCTTGTGGACACCCGTGGTCCGAAACCTGGCCGACGTGGTCTCGGTCGAGCTCGACGACGTCACGCTCCGGACCGACAGCGCGGTCACCGCCGTCGACGTGCCGACCGCGTGCTACACGGTCGAGGCCGGCACCATCGGCGCCGTCCGCGCCGAGGTCATCGGGATGAAGGACGGGCACGAGTTCGTCGTCGTCGAGCACATCAACTACGTGAGCCCCGACGCGTGCAGGCACTGGCCGCTCGCGCTCGGTGGCGAGGACACCGTCTACCGCATCGAGATCTCCGGTCGACCGCAGTTGCGGTGCGAGATCGACCTCGACGTCGTCCCCGAGATCGGCATGGACAGCGGCCTGGTGGCCACGGCGATGCGCGC
This sequence comes from Acidimicrobiia bacterium, assembly GCA_035623515.1. GTDB lineage: Bacteria > Actinomycetota > Acidimicrobiia > IMCC26256 > DASPTH01 > DASPTH01. The sequence goes on along the minus strand of DASPTH010000122.1, from coordinate 4,917 downwards.
GATCAACGCGATCCCCTGGATCGTCGACGCGCCACCCGGCGTGCTCGGTCCGATGGATGTCCCGGTGTGCCCCACGCGCAATCCCCGTCCCGGCGGCGTGCGCACGCCGTAGCTCGCGGCACCGTCACCCGGCGGTGCTCGGCCGGCCGCCGCGGACTCGCGTGCGCGAGTTCAGCCGAGGACGCCGCCGCCCTGGTGCGGAGGGCACTCACCCCGGGCGAGGAAGTCGGCGCGCGCGCGGAGGGAGTCGCCGATCGAGTCGGCCCCGATCATGATCACGAACCGCTCGTCCTTCACGCCCTGCAGCACGACGCGCGCCAACTCGTTGAGGTCCTGCCACGGCAGCTCGTAGCCGCCCTGGCGTGCGCGCTCCTCGAGGACCTCCACCGTGACGGCTTGCGTGGTACGCGGGCGCTCGCGCGCGAGCTCGGGAGGACGGGTCTTGTCCGACTCCCACATGCCGGTCTTCAGCATGCCGCCCGACGGGTAGAAGACGGATGCCCGTAGCGGCAGCCCGTCGGCGACGAACTGGTTCTGGAGCGTCTCGGTGAACGAGCTGACCGCCGCCTTGCTCGCGGCGTACACTGCCGCGGTCGGCATGTGCGAGATGCCGCCGTTCGGGGACGACGTGTTGACGACGTGTCCCTCAGTGCCGTCCTCGATCATGCGCGGCACGAACGCCATCACGCCGTTGGCGACGCCCATCACGTTCACGTTGAAGACCCACCGCCAGTCGTTGGGTGTGCTCTCCCAGGGCTTGGACGACGGCGCGCCGACGCCGGCGTTGTTGAAGAGGAGGTGGCACGCGCCGAACGCGTCCCACGTCCGGGCCGCCAGCGCTTCCATGGACGACGGGTCGGACACGTCGCCGCGCACGCCGAGGACCTCGCCGCCCCGCTCCCGCAACTCGGCTGCCGTCCGGTCGAGCAGATGCTCCTGCACGTCGGTGATCACGACCTTGGCACCCTGCGAGACGAGCTCCTCGCAGAGTGCCCTGCCGATGCCGCCGGCGCCGCCCGTGACGACGGCGACCCTGCCCGAGAGGTCCTTCATCGAGCGCTCCTGCTGTCGGTGCCGGCCAACGCTTCCGGCGCGGACGCTACTGCAGCGACTACGAAGACCGTTTGAAAACTCTTTCGGACAGCGGGATGATGTGGTGCTGCGCCGCGACTCGCCCGGCCGCCCGAGGACACGGGGGTACCGATGACCGCAACCGCTGTGGAACCCATCGCCGAGACCATCGTCGACGGTCGGTACGTGATCCTGTCGGCCGACGGGCACGCCGGCGCGCAGGTGATGACGTACCGCGACTACCTCCCGGCGAAGTTCCACGGCGAGTTCGACGAGTGGGTGAAGCGGTTCGAGAACCCCTTCGCCGACCTGATGGGTGACACCGCGTACCGCAACTGGGACTCGGCGCGCCGGCTGGAGGAGACCAGTGGGGATGGCCTCGCGGGAGAGTTGTTGTTCCCCAACACGATCCCGCCGTTCTTCCCGTCGAGCAACCTCACCGCGCAGCCGCCGCGCGCCGGCGAGCACGAGCTGCGGTGGGAGGGACTCAAGGCACACAACCGGTGGCTCGCCGACTTCTGCGCCGACACCCCGGGCCGGCGCGCGGGGATGGCACAGATCTTGTTGCACGACATTGACGCCGCGGTCGCCGAGATCCGGTGGGCGCGGGACGCAAACCTGTTCGGCGGGATCCTCCTGCCTGGCATCCCGCCCGACAGCGGGCTGACGCCGTTCATCGACCCGGTGTACGAGCCGATCTGGGCGACGTGCGCGGAGTTGGACATGCCGATCAACCACCACACCGCGAACGCGAGCCCTGCGTACGGCGCGTTCCCCGCGACCGGGTGGATGTTCTTCGTCGAGGCGGGCTTCTTCTCGCACCGCGCGCTCTGGATGCTGATCTTCGCGGGAGTGTTCGAGCGCTACCCCGACCTGAAGCTGATCCTCACCGAGGGTGGCGCCGACTGGGTGCCCGGTGTGCTGCGCATCCTCGACCACCAGTACGGCAAGCTCGACCCCACGAACGCCGGTCGATCCGGCTTCGCGGGCTTGAGCAACAAGGAGCAGAAGGGCACGACTCGAATCCACTCCGCGTTCGGAGGCATGCCACTGAACCCGAAGCGGCCGAGCGAGTACTACCGACGGAACGTGTGGATCGGGTCGAGCTTCATCACGCCGCGCGAGGTCGCCATGCGCGACGAGGTCGGTGTCGACAAGATCATGTGGGGCAACGACTACCCGCACCGCGAGGCGACGTTCCCCTACACGCGCGAGTGCCTCCGCCATTCGTTCAGCGACGTCGACCCGGTCGAGGTGGCGGCCATGCTCGGCGGCAACGCGGCGAAGGTCTACGGCTTCGATCTCGACCTGGTGCGGAAGGTGGCGGTGGAGATCGAGGCGCCGACCGTCGCCGAGGTGCAGGTTCCTCTCGACGTCATCCCCGACGACGCCACCTCCAGCGCGTTCGAGGAAGGCCCCGTTCGCATCTGGTAGGACGGCACGCGCGTGGCGCGCCCGACGTTGCCGCCGACAGGACGGGGAAGCTGGTGAAGATCGACGTGATGCTGTCGTCGTCCGTGGTGGACGCGGCGGACCGGGCGCGCGCGTTGAGCCGGACCGGTGTCGACGGCGTGTTCAGCTTCGAGAACGCCCACGACCTCTTCTTCCCGCTGGTGGCGGCGGCGCCGGTGTGCTCGCTCGACCTGATGACCAACGTGGCGATCGCGTTCCCGCGCAGCCCGTTGCATCTCGCCCACGCCGCCTACGACCTGCACCTCCTGTCGGAGGGAAGGTTCCGGCTCGGCCTCGGTACCCAGGTGCGTGCGCACGTGGAGAACCGGTACGGGGCGCGGTGGGGCCGGCCGGTGGGCCAGATGAAGGAGTGGGTCCTCGCGACGCGCGCCATCCTCGAGAGCTGGCAGGAGCGCACGAGGGTCGACTTCCGCGGCGAGTACACGAGCCACACCTTGATGACGCCGGTGTTCGACCCCGGGCCGAACCCGTACGGGATCCCCAAGATCCTGGTGGGCGCGCTCGGTCCGCGGATGAACCAGATGGCGGCCGAGGTGGCCGACGGCGCGCTGGTCATGCCCTTCAACAGCAACCGGCACATGCGAGAACGGACCTGGCCCGCGATCCAACGCGGCCTCGACGTGTCCGGGCGCGCGCGGTCCGCCTTCGAGGTCACCGCCGAGGTGATCGTGGGGGTCGGCCGCACCGACGAGGAGCTCGAGGCTGCGAAGGGCGTGCGGTCGCTGCTCGCCTTCTACGGATCGACGCCCGCGTACCGGCCGGTGCTCGAGGTCGAGGGGTGGGACGCCGTGCAGCCCGAGCTGAACGCGCTCTCGAAGCAGGGACGGTGGGCCGACATGACCAACTTGATCACCGACGACATGGTGCAGACTCTCGCGGTCCACGGAACGCCCGACCAGGTCGCCGCCGAGATCGTCCGGCGCTACGGAACGTGCGACCGGATCTGCGCCTACTTTCCCGGCTACCGCGCGGGCGACGACCTCGTCACCGACTTCGTCGCCGCCGTGCGGACCGTGACGTGACCGTGCTCTTCGACGCCCACGACGGCGTCGCCACCGTCACCCTGCACCGGCCCGAGGTGCGCAACGCGTTCGGCGCGGGAATGGGCGAGGCCCTCGCCGACGCCTACCGGCGATGCGACGAGGACGACGCGATCCGCGCCATCGTGCTCACCGGCACCCCGCCCGCGTTCTGCGTCGGCGCCGACATGCGCGCCGCCGGCGAGACGTTTGCCGCGCCCGACCCGTCCACGTTCAGCGCGGCGGCGGTGCCGATGCCGGCGTGGCAGGTGCGCAAGCCGGTGATCGCGGCGGTCAACGGCCACGCGATCGGCATCGGCTTCACGCTGACCCTGCAGTGCGACCTCCGCATCTTCGCGGCCGACGCCCGGTACGGCATCGTCCAGGTACGTCGGGGAGTGATGGGCGACGGATACTCGCACTGGACGCTGCCGCGCACCGTCGGCATGGCGCGCGCGGCCGATCTCCTGCTCACCGGGCGCACGTTCGACGGGAACGAGGCGCTGCAGCTCGGCGTGTGCAATCGCGTGCTGGCCAACGACGAGGTGCTGCCCGCCGCGCTGGAGCTCGCGCACGACATCGCCGTGAACACGGCACCGCTCTCCGTCGCGTACAGCAAGGCGCTGCTCTGGGAGAGCTGGGACCTCGACCCGGCAGGTGTCGAGGCGCGCGAGACCGAGTACCACCACCATCTCATGGGCGCGCCCGACGCGCGCGAGGGCGTGCTCGCGTTCCTCGAAGGTCGCGCGCCGAAATGGAGTGGCCGCGTCTCGGCCGAGTGGCGCGGTCCCACTCGCTGACCGCGTCCGGCTGGCGCGGACCGAAGCCATGGTGTTCACTCGGGAATCGCGTCGCTTCGACTCGAGGAGCTCACGATGACCGCGACGACGGCGAGAACCGCGGAGCGACTCATCTCTGCCGACGACCACGTCAACCTGAGCCACGACCGGGTGAAGGAGCACCTCGCGTCGAGGTTCCACGAGGGCTACGACGCGGGCGTCGCGAAGTTCCGCGCCACGATGACGAGCACCGCGTCGATCGTGGCGAACCAGCGGTGGCGCGAGCAGGAAGGCCTCGAACCCGATCCGACCGTGAGCATGGCGGCGAACCGCACGCACGGCGCGGCCGGACGGCCGGGCCACACCGACCCGTACGCGCGCTTGCGCGACATGGACGCCGACGGTGTCGAAGCCTCGTCGAGCTACTGCGAGGTGAGTGCCTTCCGCTACCTGTATCTCGTCGAGGACGGGTGGAAGGAGGCGACGCGCGCGTTCAACTGCGCGCTCGGTGCGTTCGCCGCCGCCGACCCGAAGCGGCTCGTGGTCTCGTACCAGATCCCGATCCACGACGTCGA
>DASPTH010000107.1:0-22703 GCA_035623515.1 Acidimicrobiia bacterium | reverse complement strand
GTGATCCGGGTCCCGGGGCCACACGCCGGACTCGCGCTCAGTCGGCGAGCGGGATCCCTCCGGTGATCCGGGTCCCGGGGCCACACGCCGGACTCGCGCTCAGTCGGCGAGCGGGATCCTTCCGGTGATCCGGGTGCCGCGCCCGGGTGCCGACTCGACCCTGATGCTGCCGCCGATCGCGCCCACCCGGTCGCGCATGTTCACGAATCCGTGCCCGCCCTGCGCGCCCGACCCCATGTCGAACCCGGCGCCGTCGTCGGAGACGACGAAGAGGAGCGCGCCTTCCTCCTCGCGCACCGAGAGACGCGCCTCGGCGCCGTCACCCGCGTGCTTCGCCGCGTTCTGGAGCGCCTCGAGCACGCAGAAGTACACCGCCGCCTCGACGGCCTGCGGGTAGCGACCGATCCCGTCGGCGTCGACGGACGTGGGGAGCGCGGCCCGACCGGCCGCCGCGCTCAGCGCTTCCGGCAGCCCACGATCCATCAGGAGCGGCGGGTAGATGCCGTGGGCGAGGTTGCGCAGCTCCTGCACCGCGTCCTGCAGGTCGTGGCCGATCTGCTCGAGCATCTCCTTGGCGGTGGTCGGGTCGGAGTCGGCAAGCTGGCGGGCGAGATTGACGTTGACCGCGAGCGCGACGAGGTGTTGCTGCGCCCCGTCGTGGAGGTCGCGCTCGATGGCCCGGCGCTGGGCGTCACCGGCCTCCACGATGCGCGCCCGCGAGGCGCGGAGCTCGTCGGCCTGCCGGCGCACCTCGTCGAGCGACTCCTGGAGGGCGGAGTCGAGCTCCACGTTGTGGAGCGCGAGCCCGACCTGGCGGGCGAGCTCCGTGAGCGCCTGGTCGTCGGCCTCGCTGAACGGCAGTGCCCCCTCGGGCCGGCGGACGACGAGCATCCCGAGCAACGCACCCGAGTTGGTGATCGGCGCCACACGGATGAGCTCGTCGTCGTCCCCTTCGAGCACGGCAGGCAGCCAGATGCGGGCCCATGCCGCGCCCGAGACGCCGGCACGCGCGACGACCGATTCCTCCTCGGGGCCCACCGCGATGTGGCCCGCGCCGCGCTCGGGCACCGACACCGCGCGCTCGAGCCCGCCGGTGCCGCGCGTCCAGACTTCCGCGACCGACAGCAACATCGTCTTCTTCAGCGACTCCGCCAATTGGAGCAGGAGCTCGTCGAGCGGCAACGCGCGCGTGAGCCTGCTGCCGAACGTGCGCAGCACCTCGTCGGGGGCGTGGCGCTCGCCGTAGACGCGTCGCGTCGCCACATCGGTGAGCCGCTCGCGCACGGGCAGCCACAGCAGCGCGGCCACCGCGGCCGCGAGCATCGACAACCCGAGCAAGGTCTGCTCCTCGCCCGTGGGTTCGCGACCCAGTCCGAGCACGATGAGCAGGTAGCAGGCCGCGACCATGGCGGCGAGGCCCGCAAGGGTGATCGTGTGCACGAGCAGGCGATCGATGCGCACGGCGATCCGCTCCGACGCCCCCAGCGCGAGCGCCAGCGGGATCAGCACCGTCGTCGCGACGGCGACGCCGCGGTCGGCCTCCGGCCAGTTGACGAGCTCGTGGAGCACGAACGCCACGACCGACACCGCCGCCGCGACGACCACCGCCCACGCGATCCACTGCAGGCGTGCGCGGTCGTGCGCGGTCCGGGCGCGCCGGCAACGCGCCAGATAACCGACCAGCCCCACGAACGCGTAGCCGACCGCCACGAGGGTGACGGGTACGAGCGGCACGTCGGGCCTCCGGTCGACGAGCGCGACGACGAGGCCGGCCGCGCCGAGATAACCGATGCCCGTGGTCACCCGGCGCGGCGTGCTGCGGAGGAAGCCGTCGGGGACGGCGAGGGCGAGGTGCAGGCCGATCGCGGGGAGCACCGCGATCGCGACGGCGCGGACCGCGTCGTTCTTCGCAGCGCCGAACAGCGCGAGCGAGCCAACGAGCGCGGCACCCGCCATGAGCGCGCCGAGGGGCTCTGCGGGTCGTTGGATCACGACGAACACGGCCGCCGCGCACCACGCGCCCACGAGGACCGCGCCGAGGACGCGGCCGCCACCGACCTCGCTCGGCAGCACCAGGGCGAGCACGATGAACGCGATCGCGCCGACGGCCAGCAGAACCGTCGTGCTCGCCAACGCGGACCAGGGCCGCCGCTCGCGTAGGTCGTCGCGGAGGCTCGGGAGCTCGAGCGGTTCGAGGTGTTCGACCCGGGTAGCCACGGTTGCTCCGATCGTAGGACGGACGCCGAAAGCGTCCTAGAACGCTCGCAACGTGGCCTCGGCCGCGGTCTCCTCGGCCTCGGTCTCGATGCGCCCGTCGCGCATCCGGACGATGCGGTCCGCGGCGGCGGCGACGTCGTCGTCGTGGGTGACCATGAGGATCGTCTGCCCGCCCGCGTGCAGACGGCGGAACAGCTCGAGCACCTCGTGCCCGCCTTCGGAGTCGAGCGCGCCGGTGGGCTCGTCGGCGAGGAGCAGTGTGGGCTCGTTGGCGAGCGCGCGCGCAATTGCGAGCCGCTGGCGCTGCCCACCCGAGAGCACACCAGGTGCATCCTTCGCCTTGTCGGCGAGCCCGAGCAGGTCGAGGAGGTCGCGCGCCCGCGTTTCGGCACGCTTGCGCGGAGCGCCGGCGATCACGGCCGGCAAGGTGACGTTCTCGAGCACGCTCATGCCCTCGAGCAGGTTGAAGAACTGGAACACGATGCCGATGTGACGCCGGCGCAGGATCGCGAGCTCGTCCTCGCTCTTCCCGACGAGCTCCTCGCCTGCCAGCGCGACCTCGCCGTCGGTCGGCGTGTCGAGCCCGGCGATGATGTTCAGCAGCGTCGACTTGCCGCACCCCGACGGGCCCATCACCGCGACGAATTCCGCGGGCCTCATCGTGAAGTCGACACCGCGCAACGCGCGGACGGGCGCGCCTTCGGACTCGAACGTCTTGCGCAACCCCCGGGCGACGACGACCGAGTCTTCAGCCATCTGTCCAGTTGCCATCTGTCATCTCCTCGACATCGCATCGATACGCGTGCACCGCCGCGTTCCTTCCCTTCACGATTGTCTCGCCCAAGTCGACGCACGACGGCGCGCTCTGGAGCGCCGAGTACGTGGTCGCGTTGAGCACGACTCGTCCGGCCGGACGCGCGAGATCCTGCAACCGCTGCGCGAGGTTCACGGTGTCGCCGACCAACGTGTACTCGACGCGCTCCTCGGAACCCAGCAGCGCGGCGGCAACTTGGCCGGTCGAGAGACCGATCCCGATCCCGAACGGCGGCCGCCCGTCGGTGTCCCACTTCGTGTTCAGGGCGCGCTGCTTCTCGATCATGGAGCGTGCGGCGTTCAACGCGTGGTCGGCGTGGGCTTCGAGGGGCAACGGCGCGCCGAAGCACGCCATCACCGCGTCGCCCACGAACTGCATCACGGTGCCCTGCTCGGCGAGGATCGCCGCGTTCATCGCCGCACGGTGCTCGCTGAGCTGCACCGCGAGCTGGGACGGATCGGTGCACTCGGCGATCGCCGAGTAGCCGCGGATGTCACCCATCAACACCGTCACCACCAGCTCCTCGGTCTCCCCGATGCGCCGGCCCTCGCCGCGCAGCAACTCGGCGAGGCCACCGGGGAGGAGCCGGCTGAGCTGCTCGCCCTGCTCCTCACGGTCGACGATCGCCTGGTGCAGGAGGCGCAGGCGCTTCAGCGCGCCGTCGGTGCCCGCCGAAGCGCCTTCGGACAGCTTGAGGAACAGCTCCTCGACCGCGCTCGCGACGGCGGCCGACGTCGTACCTCGCGACGCGGCGATCGCCTTGATCGGCCGTCCTTCGGCGATCTCGTGGAGGAGCTCCTCGTCGGCGGCGGTGAGCCCCGAGTCGCCGGTGACCGGTTGCACCAGGGCTTCGACGATCTTCGGGTCGAGCACCGAGCCGCCGGTGGCCACCTCACGGACCGCACGCGCGAGCTGGTCGCCCTCGGCGACGCGGTCCTTGAGCAGGTAGGCGTACCCGGCCGCGCCGTCGCCGAGGAGCGAGATCGCGTAGTCGGGATCGTCGTACTGCGAGAGCACGACCACGCCGGTGCCGGGATGGCGTTTCCGGAGTTGCTTGGCCGCGGAGATGCCCTCCTGTTGGAAGTTGGGCGGCATCCGGATGTCGGTGACGAGCACCTGCGGCGCCGCCGCCTCGGCACCCGCGAGCAGGCTGTCGTAGTCGTCGGCGGTGCCCACCACCTCGAGGTCGGCTTCGAGCCCGAGGAGCGCGCGTACCCCTTCACGGACGATGACGTTGTCGTCGGCCAGGAACACGGTGATGCGGCCGTCGCCCACAGCGGACATTGAGCGCCTCTCGTCCCTCGTCGCACAAGGTGGTTCGTCCCCCGGATCCCCGGGTGCTGCCCACCCCCGGCTGCCCACCCCATCCAGGCACGGCTGGCCCCCTCGCCGGAGACCGGACGCGAACCGTACCGTTACGGGAGCAGAGGTTGGAGGTCGGAGCATGCAGGGACGGCAGTCATGAGGGTGGAGTCATCCGTCACGAGCGTCTCGTGGATCCCGTCCGAGGCGGTGACCGGGCCGGTGCTGAAGGGCACGTTCGAAGTCGGCTTCACGCACTACGACGACCCGCCGCCCGACGAGATCGACGACCTCGAGGAGATGCGCGTCGAGGGCAGGTTCCGCTTCGCCAACCACCTGGCGGCGTGGGTCGAGGTCGAAGGCGGCCGCATCGTCGACGCCGGCTACTCAGGTGGGGGCCTGATGGGCTCCACCAGCGTCCGCCTCGCGAACCTTCGCACGACCTTCGAGCCGGTGCCGCTCCCCGACATCCGGCACGAACCCGAGGTGTCGGACGCAGTGGCGCGTTTCGTGCAGACCACCGGCGGTCGAACGGGCCTGCCGGCACCCCGGCGCGTGAAGCACCCTCCCTTCATCCAGTTCAAGGCCCCGACGGTGTGGACGACGTTGGCGCTCACGATCCGGGCGGACGGCACCTCGGAGTTCGAAGTTCTCGGCGCGAGCAAATTTCCACGGCACTGGGTCTACGACGACGAGGGTCAACTCGCGGCCAAGGTCGGCCTCGCCGACTTCAAGGAGTGGTACCGCGACGCGTTCGGGCGGCACACGCCGTGGGGCGACCGCGACTCGAAGGCGCTCGTCACCGCGGTGGAGACCGCGCTCGAACGCGAGCTGTCCGTCCGCATCATGCGCAAGGACGCGAGACCGGAGATCCGCACGATCAAGAAGGGCACCTTCCTCGTCCAGCAGGGCCAGCCCGGTGACGAGCTGTTCCTCCTCCTCGACGGCGTGTTGAAGGTCATCGTCGACGGCGAGCCCGTCGCCGAGATCGGGCCGGGCGCGATCCTCGGTGAGCGCGCGGTGCTCGAAGGCGGCAAGCGGACGTCGACGCTCGAGTCGGTCACCGCGTGCCGCGTGGCCGTCGCCCGCGCCGACGACATCGATCGCGCCGCGCTGGAGCAGCTCGCCGCGGGTCACCGACGCGAGCCGCCGTCGAAACGGTCCGCGCCGGAGGAGTAGCTTCGGCTCGGTGCGGATCGCGACCTGGAACGTCAACTCCTTGAAGGCTCGTCAACCGCGCGTCGAGGAGTGGCTCGGCTACGCGAAGCCCGACGTGCTGTGCCTCCAGGAGACGAAGCTCCCCGACGACGCGTTCCCCTCGCTCGCCTTCTCCGGCCTCGGGTACGACTCGGTGTCGCACGGCCACAACCAGTGGAACGGCGTCGCGATCCTGTCGCGTGTCGGCATCGACGACGTCACCACGGGCTTCGACGGCGACACTCCCGACCCGTACGAAGGCGACGCCCGCCTGGTCGCGGCGACGTGTGGCGGCGTGCGCGTGGTGTCGACGTACGTGCCGAACGGACGCGAGGTCGGCACCGAGTTCTACGACCGCAAGCTCGCCTGGCTCGAGTGCCTCCACGACTGGATCGCGAGCACCGCTTCCTCCGACCGCGAGTTGGCGGTGCTCGGCGACTTCAACGTCGCACCCGAGGACCGTGACGTGTGGTCGCCCAAGGCGTTCGAGGGAGCGACGCACGTGACCGCACCGGAACGCGCCGCGGTCGCCCGATTGCGAGAGTGGGGTCTCGTCGACGCGTTCCGTGACCTCTACGACGACGATCGTCTGTTCACGTATTGGGACTACCGACGCGGCGACTTCCACGAGCACCGAGGGATGCGCATCGACCTCGCGCTGGTGACGCGCCCGCTCGCCGAGCGGCTCGTCTGGGCGCTGGTCGACCGCAACGCCCGGAAGGGCAAGCTGCCGTCCGACCACGCTCCCCTCCTCCTCGACTTCGCCTGAGCGAGCGGGGCCCGAGCGGCCCGGCGGCGCAGCCGCCGAGAGCGGAGAGCACGACCGAGCGTCGCGAGCCGGGTATACGCCCCGGCTGCGGAAGCGGTTGCTACGGTCCGGACGATGACCGCGAGCGAGCCACCGCCTCCCGCCGGGCCGTCCACCACGGAGCACCGCCTCCGCGCCTGGCTCTGGGTGCTCGGCGGGTTGATCGTCGTGCTCATCGTGGTGCTCGTGATCGTGCTCGCCACGCGCGACGACTCGGGCTCCGCGTCGAACACCACCACGACCCAGGCGCCGACCACGACGACGAGCACGAGCACGAGCACGACGACGACCACCGCGCCGACCACGACGACCACGACGACCACGACGCCGCCGCCGAGCACGACGCTGCCGTACCCCCCGATCACCGACGACCCCGCGACGTACGCGCAGTACCTGTTCGTCGCCTGGCAGAACGGCGACCGGACATCGGCGGCGAACGTCGCGAGCGCCGACGCGGTGAACCAGATCTTCGCCCAGGCCTACAACCCCGCCTCCCAGTGGACCTTCGGCATGTGCGACCCGGCCGCCGGCTCGCTCTACTGCTCCTGGAACGGCCAGAACGGCGCCAAGCTCACGATGCAGGTCCGGACGCTCACGGGCGGACTCCCGATCCTCGTCGTCGGGGTGATGTTCAGCTAGCGCCCTCACCGGATCGACCGAGGTTGAACGGAAGACCTCGCCGGGTAGATCATTTTGCGTGATCGCTTCCTCACCCAGCGTGGTACCGATCGCGATCATCCTCGTCGTCGCGCTCGTTGCCTTCGCCGCGCTGCTCCCCGCCATGATCCGCGACTCCCGCCGGCCGATGAAGCCCGCCGTCCGACGCCCTCTCGTCGTCTACGACTACCGCCGGCAGCCGGTGACGACGATCGTCCCCGCGCGGCCGCTCACCGCCGCGGCCGATGAGGGCACGCCGCCCGAACTCGCGCCGCACGTCACGAGACGCCGTGTGGCCTTCGTCGCGCTCACGTTTGCCCTCCTCTCCGTGTGGTCGAGTTGGGCGTTGCGGGCTCGGACCGCGCGACGCTGAGGAGACGGGTCGAACGAGGAGAACGCTCATGACGACGAACGGCTTGGACGCGACGCTCGCGCGTCTCGACGTGGTGAAGGACGCGATGACGGTCCGCCGCGTCTTCGGTGAGGCGTACGAGATCGACGGCACGACGATCATCCCGGTCGCGAAGATCGGTGGTGGTGGCGGTGGCGGCGGCGGCGAGGGCACCGGTGCGCAGAACGGCTCGAGCAGCGGCACCGGAGGCGGCATGGGGTTCGGTGTCGGCGCGCGGCCGGTCGGTGTGTACGTGGTGAAGGACGGCGAGGTGACCTGGCAGCCCGCCGTCGACGTGATGCGCATCGTCGTGGGCGGCCAGTTGCTCGCCCTCGCCGCGATCCTGGCGCTCCGCAGCATCCTGCGAAGGCGCCACTGACCCGAATCGCGCCTCACCGCGCTCGCACGCGCCCGTAGCATCACGTGCCTGTGTCGACCGCCATCCCGACCCGCGCTGCGCGGGCGCGACCCTCGGACCGCGCGCTCGGCTGGGCGGCCGACATGGTGAACGCACCAGGCGCCGAGGTCGTGAACGTGCGCACGCTCACCGGGGGCATCGCAAGCTCCGTCCATGCGCTCGACGTCGTCGAGCGCGGTGGCGTGCGACACCGGCTGGTGCTCAGGCGCCATCTCACGACCGAGCCGACGGACGACGAGCACACGCGGTCGGTGGAGCACGAGGCGGCCGTGCTCTGTGCGCTGCAGGACGCGTCGATTCCGACGCCGACGTTCGTCGCGTGCGACCCAAGTGGTGCTCGTGCCGGCGTACCGGCCCTCCTCATGCAACGACTCGGTGGGCGCATGCTGCTCACGCCGTCGGACCCCCGGGCCTGGCGGCGGCAGATGGCGGAGATGCTGCCGAGGATCCACGCGGTCGACCTCGTCGCGGCACAGGCGGTCACGGCGCCCGACCTCGACGAGCTCGAACCGCCGCCGTGGTCCCGCGAGCCGGCGATCTGGCGCGCCGCGATCGCGGTCGCGCGCGACACGCCGACGGCGTACCAACCGTGTTTCGTGCACGACGACTACCAGCACTTCAACCTGCTCTGGTCGCGGGAGCGCCTCACCGGTGTCGTCGACTGGACGTTCGCAGGTACGGGGATGCCCGAGTGCGACGTGGGCCACTGCCAGCTCAACCTGGCCATCCTCTGGGGTGCCGAGGTCGCGGCGACGTTCCGCCGCGACTACGAGGTCGTGGCGGGTCGCGCGTCGGATCCCTATTGGGAGTTGTGCCGGGCGCTCGCGTTCTTGCCGGGATGGGGCGCCGGCATCCGGATCCAGGCCGGCCGCCGGCTGCGGGTCGACCTCGCGGGCATGAACGGCCGCGTCGAAGACCTCGTCGCCTCGATCCTGCGACGGTGCTAGATGATCGAACTGGTGGTCACCGACCTCGACGGCACGTTGTGGGCGTACGGCTCGTTGGGTGTGCCGCACCCGCGGACGCTTGCCGCGTGGCGCGAGCTCGAGCGGCGGGGCGTGCCCGTGCTCGTCGCGACCGGCCGGCGGTTGACGACGACACGGGAACCACTCGCCACGCACAACTTGGCGCCGGCTGCGGTCGTGCTCAACGGGGCACTGGCGGTGGACCTCGCGAGCGGTGAGCGCTTCCACCGCTTCACGTTCGACGTTGACACCGCAGCCCGCGTGCTCGACGCGTTCCGCGCCGGCGACCTCGAACCATGCGTCTACGTCGAGCACGACGACTACGACGTGTACATCGGGGCGCGGCCGTCGACGTCAGCGGAGCACCTGCGCGCTCTCGGCACACGGGCCGTCGAAGCTGATCTCGACGCCGTCGTCGCGTCGGTCCCCGTCCTGTCGTTCGGCGTGTTCGGCAAGCACGAGGAGGAGATCGCGCGCGTGCTCGCCGGTCTCGCGCGCGTGGCCGACCCCCGCGTGACGCACGGCGACTTCGGCGGCCACGGCGTCACCGTCGGTCCCGTCGGCTTGTCGAAGTGGACCGGTGTGCTCGCGTACTGCGAGCGGCACGGCATCGACGCCGACCGCGTGCTCGCGATCGGCGACGGCGCCAACGACCGCGAGCTGCTCACGCACGCGGCGATCGCGCTCGTCCCCGAGGACGCCCACGAGGACGCGCTCGGCGTCGCGCACCAGGTCGTCCCCTCCCCCGCGGTCGGGGGATGGGCCGCCGTCCTCGACCACGTGTGAGCTCCGCCGCCGCCCGAAGCGGCGTCCGCACGAGCTACGAACGCGCCTGGAGTGCCTCGATGAGTTTCGGCACGACCTTGTGCACGTCACCGACGACGCCGAGATCCGCGATCCCGAAGATGGGCGCCTCGGCGTCCTTGTTCACGGCGATGATGTTCTCGGACCCCTTCATGCCCACCATGTGCTGCGTCGCCCCTGAGATGCCGAGCGCGATGTAGACCTTCGGCTTGACGACCTTGCCCGTCTGGCCCACTTGCTTGGCGTAGGGCACCCAGCCCGCGTCGACGATCGCGCGCGAAGCCCCCGAGGCACCGCCCAGCAACTTGGCGAGCTGCTCGACGAGCGGGTCGTAGGCCTCGGCACTGCCCAGCCCGCGGCCGCCCGACACCACCACCTGCGCTTCCTCGAGCTTCGGGCCTTCGCGCTCCTCGACGTGGCGCTCGAGGACACGCGTCTCACCCGCGCGCCCGGCGTCGGGCGCAGGCACCGTCACGACCTGCGCCGGGGCTCCACCGCCCGGCTCCGCCGCGAAGGACTTCGGCCGGATCGCGGCCAGGAACGGGGCCTCGCCCTCGAACTCGGTGTCGACGAGCGTGTTCCCGCCGAAGATGGCGGCGCCCACGACCACCTGGTCGCCGTCGGCGCGCAGCGACGTTCCGTTCGTCAGCACGGGCCGATCGAGCTTCACCGACAGCCGCGAGATCGCGTCGCGGCCGTCGTAGCTCTGCGCGAACAGCACGAGGTCGGGCGCGTGCTCGCCGATCAGTGACGCCAACGCAGCCGCGCCGACGACGCCGGGGAGAGCATCGCCCGGGTCGACGGCGTACACCGTCGTCGCGCCGTGCTCGCCGAGCACACCCGCGAGGGTGTCCGCGTTCGCACCGACGTAGACCGCCTCCAGCGTGCCACTGAGCTCGCGCGCCTTCGTGAGGAGCTCGAGCGTCGTGCCGGTCGGCTTGTCGCCGTCGGCTTCCGCGAACACCCAGGTCTTCGAAACTGCCACCGTGACCGACCTCTCTGCTCAGATGACCTTGAGGTTCTCGAGGAACTCGACGACGCGTGTGTACGCGTCGCCGTCGTCCTCGATCTTCTCGCCGGCCTGACGCTCGGGCGCGGCGCCGACCGACACGATCTGCTGACGGGCACCGGCCCAGCCGACGTCGCCCGCGTCGAGCCCGAGATCGGCGACGGTCACCTGGTCGACCGGCTTGTTCTTCGCCGCCATGATCCCCTTGAACGACGGGTACCTCGGCTCCACCACGCCGGCGGTCACGCTCACCACCGCCGGCAGCGACGCTTCCACGACGTCGTAGCCGGCTTCGGTCTGCCGCTGGATCGTGACCTTGCCGTCGGCGACCTCGACGTGCTTCGCGAACGTGAGCGACGGCCAGCCGAGCAACTCGGCCACCTGTGCCGGGATCGTCCCCGTGTAACCGTCGGTCGATTCGGTGGCCGTGAGCAACAGGTCGACGTCGCCGGCGCGCTCCACCGCCTTGGCCAACACCTTCGCGGTGGACAGGGCGTCCGATCCCGACAGCGCATCGTCGGACACGAGCACGGCGCGGGCGGAGCCCATCGCCAGCCCGGTACGGAGACCGGCGACCTCGCCGCCGGGCGCCATCGACAGGAGGATCACCTCTCCCCCGCCGGCCTTGTCCGCGAGCTGCAGGGCCATCTCGACGCCGTACATGTCGGAGTCGTCGATCTGGGGCTTGCCCGAACGGTCGAGGGTGTTGTCGGCCTCGAGCTTTCCGGGCACGTTGGGGTCCGGGATCTGCTTGACGCAGACGGCGATGTTCATGTGCGGGCGCTCCAAACTCCGGGCGCGGCGATGCAGCCGCACCGGGCAGGGAGATTCTTGTCGCCCGGGGCGCTCCGGTTCCAAACCGAGCGGTCGGGCGACCGGGCAGTACGGTCGACCGGTGCACGCGATGCCGCGCGTCGAGGTGCTCGTGGTGGGCGCCGGTCCCGCGGGCACGGCCGCCACCATCGAGGCGCGCCGGCTCGGGCTCGACGTGCTCACGGTCGACAAGGCCCGCTTTCCGCGTGACAAGACGTGCGGCGACGGCCTCACGACGGGCGCGCTCCGGCAGCTGCAGGCGCTCGGCGTCGACGTCCGAACCCTGGCCTCGTACGCGTCGATCGCGGAGACCGTCGTCGTGTCGCCCAGCGGCCGCGAGGTCACGCTCCCGTTGCCGCGCGACGGTGAGTTCGCCGGTGTCGTCACACGAACCGAGCTCGACGCCGCCCTCGTCGAGACCGCGCGCGCAGAAGGCGCTGCCGTCGACGACGGCGTCGGCGTCGCGCAGGTCGGTGTGCGGGCCGACGACCTCGTGGTCCAGCTCGACGACGGGCGCCGCGTGCAGGCGCGCTGGGTGGTCGCGGCCGACGGCCACTACTCGCCGGTGCGACGGATGCTGAACGGCGCGTGCACGCCGATGCCGTCCGAGCTCGGGACGTGGCACGCGTTCCGGCAATACTTCCGCGACGTCGGCGACGAACGGCTCTGGGTCGTCTTCGATCCGGACCTGCTGCCCGGTTACGCCTGGGTGTTCCCGCTCGGCGGCGGCCGCGCCAACGTCGGCTTCGGCGTGTTGCGCGACTCGCGCAACGGCGAGCGGCTGGGCAAGCGCCTGGCCGCGCAATGGCGCGAGGTCGTCGGTCACCCGCGCGTTCGCGCGATCCTCGGTGCGCGTGCCGCGCCCGACGGTCCCGCGCGTGCCTGGCCGATCCCCGCCGCGTTCGACGCGCAACGGCTCACGCACGGCCGCGTCCTGTTCGCGGGTGACGCCGCCGGCGTGGTCGACCCGATGACAGGCGAGGGAATCGCGCAGGCACTCGACACCGGCGTGCTGGCCGCGCGCGCCATCGAAGCCGACGCGACGCCTGCCGCGGTGTGTGCGCGCTACCGGCGGGACGTGGAGCGCACCCTCGGTGCCGACCTGCGGTTCGCACGCGCGCTCCAATCGATCCTGCGATCACCGCTCGGGGCACGCGCTGCATTGCGCGCGGCGTCCCTCACCCCCTGGACGCGCCGGAACTTCGGGCGGTGGATGTTCGAGGACTACCCGCGAGCCGTGGCGCTCACGCCGCGCCGCTGGCACCGCGGCATGTTCGCCGGCCGTGGCGCCTACGCAACCACCCGCCTCGTACACTGACCCGATGGCCGTCGCCGAACACTGGCTGAAGACGCCGCACTGGTCGACCGACATCGCGCTGGACACGCCGCACTTGCGTCTCGGCGTGCTGGCCGAACGCGGCTTCGTCGTGCTGCGCGACCTCGAAGTGACCGTCCCCGAGGCGGAGTACCTCGGCCTCGAGTACATGGACTGGAAGAGCGGCGGCGACACGAACTTCGCGCCGATCGCCACTGCCGACGGCGAACTCGACTGCCGCGGGTTCTGGAAACCGGGCGACGAACGACCCGACAAGGGCGGCACGTTCACGTCGAACGCCGCGCAGTGCCCCACCCTCGTCGCCGAGGTCCGCTCGGTCGGCGCCGACTTCGGCCGCGTGCGCGTGATCAAGCTCGAGCCACAGGGATACGACGACGCACTGCACCAGATCCACCGCGACGACAACAACCGCTTCAACCCCGACCACGAGGGGTGGGTCGTGCGGTCGTGGACCGAGCTCACCGACTTCCCCGACAGCTTCATGATCCTGATGGAGCAGGGCGACGACGGACTCCCCGATCCGTCCACCGAGGTGCGCCTGCCGCTCCACCGCGGCGCGCGCTTCGTGATCGACACCCAGCGTCTCTGGCACGTCGTCTGCCACCCGGGCGACGCGCCGCGCTACGCGCTCATCGCCAGCTACGAGAGCGGCCCCGCCCTCGACGCCTGGATCCGCGCCAACGTCTGACCCGTTCCAACGGTCACACCGGCGACGCATGGTGCACCACGAGGCGCCAGCGCGTGCCGTCGTGCACGAAGACGTTGGTGACGACGGCACGCGAGCCGGAGAGATCGGCACTCTCGGCGACGTTCTCGCCCGTCGCTCCGGTCGCCTGGAGGATGTTCTCCTCGGCTGTGATCCACGCGGTGTCGCCGACCACGTCGCAGCGCTCGTCGGTGATCACGAACCGGATGAAGTTCGTGTTCCGGAAGATCGCCGCCCACGACTCCGCGACACGCCGCCAGCCCCGCAGCATGGGCCAACCCGGATGCGTGACGACGACGCGCTCCGACTGCTCCCACACGGCCGCCATCGCGTCGAGGTCACACGCCTCCAACGCCGCGTAGAACGCGGCGTTCGCCGCCAGCACATCGTCCGATGCGGCACCCGTGCTCGTCACCCCTTGAGGGCCTGGATCATCGCCTTCGACTGGTCGGAGTCGAGCGCGTACGGCGTGTAGAAGCTGATCCGGTCGACCAGTGGGCCGTAGCGCGCCTGCAGCATGGGGACGACGTCGTCGGGCTCGGCGACCACCGCGAAGGCTTCGAGGATCTCGTCGGTGATCAGGTCGCCCATCTCCACCCAGAGCCCGCGCTTCGACATCGTGTTCAGCTCGTCGCCGACCTCGCCCCATCCGTGGAGTGCGAGCACCCCACGGTACGCAGGGGTGGACCCGTAGAACGCGACCTGCTGCTTGGTGGCCTGCCGAGCCGTCGCGACCTGTTCGTCCGTGGTGCCGGTGACGACGAACATCGGACCACCGATCTCGAAGCCGTCGCGGGTCCGGCCCTTGCGAGCGAAGCCGCGCTCGAGCGACGGGATCGTGACCTCGCGCACGTACCGCTCGGTGGTGAAGCCGTGCAGGATGAGGCCGTCGGCAACCTCGCCCGCCACCTCCGTCATGTGCGGCCCGACAGCCGCGAGCCACACCTTCGGGGTGCCGAAGGGGTTCGGCCCGGGGTCGAAGAAGGGCGTCATGAGGGTGTGCGTGTAGAAGTCGCCGCGGAAGTCGAGCTTGGCGCCGTCGTTCCACGTCGCCCAGATCGCGCGCATGGCGAGGATGAACTCGCGCATGCGCGGCGCGGGGTGCGACCACGGCATCGAGAAGCGCCGCTCGATGTGGGGTTTGATCTGGCTGCCGAGGCCGAGCACGAGCCGGCCGCCCGACGCCCGGTGCAGGTCGTTGGCGGTGACCGCGAGCGTCATCGGCGTGCGCGCGAACGCGACGGCGATCGCGGTGCCGAGCTCGATGCGCTCGGTCGCGTGCGCGGCGATCGCGAGGTCGAGGAACGGATCGTGGGCAGTCTCCGCAGTGAACGCGCCGTCGTACCCGGCGGCTTCGAGCGCGACCGCGCGCTCGGCCACCTCGTCGAACGACCGGCCGCCCAACCCTCCGTCGATGCGCATCACGCCTCCTGTTCTGCTCCCCGGCACGCCAGGACCCGGACGCTACCGGGGTCCGCGTTGGTGTCACAGGCCGGCGGTACTGTCCGACCAATGGGCACCGCGGCTCCCTGGTCACTGTCGCCGAGCGCATGCTCCGCGTTCAAGGAGTGCCCGCTCGCGTACCGCTTCTCCTATCTCGACCGCCTGCCCGAGCCTCCCTCGCCATGGACGAGCAAGGGCACGCTCGTGCACCGGGCCCTGGAGCGCCTGCTCGACCGCCCGGCCGCCGAGCGCACGGTGCCCGCCGCGCTCGCCGACCTGGTCCTCGCACGCGAGGAGCTCGCCGAGCATCCCGACTTCGCTGGTCTCGTGCTCACCGCGGCCGAATGGGCCGAGTTCGACGCCGACGCCGAGCGGCTGGTGCGCCGCTACTTCGAGCTCGAAGACCCGCGAACCATCCATCCCATCGGCCTCGAGCTGAAGCTCGAAGCCGACCTCGGCAAGGTCCGCCTCCGGGGAGTGATCGACCGGCTCGAGCTCGACGCCGACGGCGAGCTGGTCGTCACCGACTACAAGACCGGGTCCGTGCCGAGCGAGCTCTGGGAGGGCAAGAGCCTGAGCGGCGTGCACATCTACGCGCTGCTGTGCGAGCGAATGCTCGGGCGGCGTCCGGCGCGGGTGCAGCTCTACTTCCTGTCCAAGCCGGAGGCGATCATCGCCACACCCACCGACCAGTCGATCACGGGCGTCGAGCGCAAGACGGTCGCGATGTGGTCGGCGATCGCGAGTGCATGCGTTCGTGACGACTTCCGCCCGCGCCCGGGTCGTCTCTGCGACTTCTGCACGTTCAAGCCGTACTGCCCCGCGTTCGGCGGCGACCCCGTCGCGGCCGCTGAGCTGCACGGCCCGGGGACGGTGATCGCGCCCCAGTTGCCGCTCGTCAACGCGTGAATCGCGCGAGCGCGCCCGGCAACGGACGCGCGTGCAGCACGGTCAGGCGCCGCGTCGGGCGGGTGAGCGCCACGTAGAGGAGCCGGAGCCCGCGGGCGCCGCCGGCCGCGATCGCCGCGGGCTCCACCACGACGACGGCGTCGAACTCGAGTCCCTTGGCGGTCGGCGCGGGGAGCACGGTGATGCGCCGCAGGATCCCGTCGCGCTCGGGTACGCCGAAGTCGACGCCGCGTTCCCGGAACGCGTCGGCCGCGGCCGCCTCCTGCTCGGGTGCGACGATGCAGCCCACCCAGAGGTCTTGCGCCGCGAGCGCGGCCGCCTCCGCCGCAGCGGTGTCGAGGAGCGCTGCGGGTTCCGCCTCGACGACCCGCGGCGGGCGGTCGCCGCGCCGCACCGATTCCGTCAGCGGCACCTGCGGCGCCGCCTCCTGGAGCAGTAGCGATGCGTAGTCGAGCACCTGTCCGGGCACTCGGTAGCCGAGGGTGAGGTCGGCGGCGCGCCACCCATCGGGCGTGGCGAGATGCGCGACGACGTCGGCCCAGGTCTCGTGCGCCCACGCCGCGGTGGCCTGCGCGAGGTCGCCCAGCACCGTCACCGATCCCGAGGGCGCGCGTCGGGCGATCATGCGCAGCTGCATCGGCGACAGGTCCTGCGCCTCGTCGACGATCACGTGGCCGTACGTCGCGCCGCGGCCCTCCAGGAGCGCGCGCGCTTCGTCGAGCAGCGGGATGTCCGACGCGGTCCACGGGGCGTTGCGAGCGCGCAGGAGCGCGGCTTGCTCCTCGGCGTCGAGGACGCCGTCGGCGAGCGCGGTGAGTTGCTCTGCGTCCGACAGCAGGTCGCGCACGAGAGCCCGCGGCGATACGGCGGGCCACACACGGTCGAGCGCCTGGCGCAACGAGTCGCTCGCCCTGATCTCGGTGGTCACGTCGCGCAGGTCTGCGTCGAGCAGGCCCATCCTGCGGTAGACGAGGTTCACGAGACGCGTCCGGAGCGCGGCGCGCCCGACCCGGTACGGGACGCCGCGGGCGACCTGCTCGGCGACGAGCTCGTCGACCTCGGCGCCCTCGACGGCAGCCCGCCGCAGCCCGAGGCGCACCACGAATCCGTCGCTCGCGTGTGCTCGCCGTGCCGCGACGGCTCGCGCGAGGACCATGGCCAGACGCGCGTCGCCCTTCACGATCTGCACGACGGGCGCATCCGCCCCGCGCGCCGTGACCTCCGGTACGAGATCGGCGAGCGTCACCTGCAGCACGGCTTCTTCGCCCAACGAGGGCAGCACTTGTGCGACATAGCCCAGGAACGCGCGGCTCGGGCCCAGCACCATCACCTCCGAACGGGCCAGCTCGGGGTGGTTGTACAGGAGGAACGCGGCACGGTGGAGCCCGATGGCGGTCTTCCCGGTGCCGGGACCTCCTTGCACGGCGACCACGCCGGCGAGTGGCGCGCGGATCACGTCGTCCTGCTCGGCCTGGATGGTGGCGACGATGTCGAGCATCACGCCCGTACGGCCACGCTCCAGCTCCGCCAGGAGCGCGTCGCCGCCCCGTAGGCGAACGTCGCCGAGCGCGCCGGCTCCTGCGCCGAAGACGTCGTCGGCGAGCGACTGGACCCGCCGGTTCTCGAGCATCAGCTGGCGGCGTCGGACGAGGCCGCGGGGATCAGCGGCGCGCGCCTGGTAGAAGGGCTCGGCGACCGGCGTGCGCCACTCGACGACCAGCGGGTCGGCGTGCGCGTCCTCCACGTGCCGACGGCCGATGTACCAGCGGTCGCCGCTCTCCTCGTCGATGCGTCCGAAGACGAGCGGCCGCGGCGAGTCGCCGAGCGACGCGATCCTCCGGCGGATCGCCACCTCGTGGTCGAGGTCCTGGAAGCCGCCGGTCGACATGATCCGGTCGAATACGTCTTGTGTCCGCGCTCGCATCGCCGCCAGCGCGGCGTATGCCTCGTCGACGACGGCCTGCTCGGCGGCCAGCTCGTCGGTCATCGGAACCTCCGACGATCGGGCATGCTGGGGGCATGGCGGATCTCACGCTGCTCGCCGTCCATGCGCACCCCGACGACGAATCGAACAGCACCGGGGGCACGCTCGCGCGCTACTCGGCCGAAGGTGTCCGTACCGTGCTCGTCACGTGCACCAACGGCGAGTTCGGCGACGCACCGGGCAGGATCAAGCCCGATCAGGACGGTCACGATCCCGACGACGTCGCCCGCATCCGCCTCGACGAGCTGAAGGTCGCGACCGACGCGCTCGGCGTGTCGCACGTCGAGACCCTCGGCTACCGCGACTCCGGGATGCGAGGTTGGCCCCAGAACGACGATCCCCGTGCGTTCCACCGCCAATCCGACGACGTGGTCGCCGCGCGTCTCGTCGAGTTGTTCGAGCAGTTCCGGCCTCAGGTGGTGGTCACGTACTTCGCCAACGCCGGCTACAACCATCCCGACCACCTGAAGGCACACGACGTGACGCGCCTGGCGGTCGAGCAGACCGCCATCCCGAGCAAGCTGTACCTGATCGCGCGTCCGCGTTCGTACCGGGAGCGGATGCGCGCCATTGCCGAGGAGTACGGCGTGGAGATGCCGGCGTTCCCACCGCCGTCCGAGCCGCGCGCAGCCGAGGCACCCGAACCGGTGCGCCCGTTCGGCGTCGACGACTCCATGATCACGACGTTCGTCGACGCGAGCGACTACTGGTCTCGGAAGCAGGCCGCGCTGTCGGC
Organism: Acidimicrobiia bacterium; assembly: GCA_035623515.1. Classification (GTDB taxonomy): domain Bacteria; phylum Actinomycetota; class Acidimicrobiia; order IMCC26256; family DASPTH01; genus DASPTH01. Next base: position 4,194 of record DASPTH010000107.1, on the reverse strand, counting down.
GCATGCGAGTCAACTCGAGGGCTCGTTCTTCGTGCGCTTCCCACCGGAGGCGTTCGCCCGGGCGTTCGGCGTGGAGACCTTCATCCGCGAGCTCGACGCGACCGGCGCGCCGGTCCCGGAGAACGACCTCTTCGCCGGCCTCCGCTGACGCGCGCCTCACGACGGCTCCCAGTCGAGCGCGGGGTCGATGGCCGCCGCCCGGTCCAGCAACAGCCGCGTGGTCTCGGGAAATGTCGTGAGCTCCACGGCTTCCGACGGCGTCGCGAATCGTCGCTCGCGCGTCTCGAACCGGGGCGCCCACGGCTCGACCTCGACGCGCGCCCAGAACAGCGCGTGGTGGTCGATTTCGCCTCCGACGCCGCCGTCGGCTCCGAGCTCGGCGCCGCGCAGCGTCGTGATGCACACCGTCTCGACGACCCGGCAGCAGGCCTCTTCCCACACCTCGCGCGCGAGGTTCTCCTGGATCGACTCGCCGGGCTCGCGCCCCCCGCCGGGGATGTCCCACTTCGGTGGGCTCGCCGCCACGAGCACCACCGCTCCGTCGCGCGTGACGCACAGCGCTCGAGCCCGCGTGCACACGGCGGGGTCGACGCCGTCGGCGAACGAGAGCAGGTACCGGCAGTTGGCGAAGGGATACGCCCAGAACTCCTCCCACGAGTCGCCGCCGGCGAGCCCATCGGGAAGAGGGGGCCGCGCCCGCGGCGCGCGCTCACTGGCAGCCGACTCGTCGAGCCCGGCCCGGCCGGCGTCGAGCCAGTCACGCTGACGTTCGTGCAGCATCGCGTGCGCGTCGTCGATGCCGGCCCAGAAGCACCACCACACGACGCCCCCACCATCCGGGGTCGCCACCCGCCACTCGTCGGGCATCGCGATGGTCGACCGCAACCAGAAGACGTGACGGACCTCGGCCCGTGCCACGATCCCGGTGGGGACGGTGAGCGCGCTGCCGTCCCAGAGCTCCCCGTGCAGGCGGTCGCCGTCGACCCGCCCGAGTCGGAGCCGCGATCCGCGAGGGACCTCGCGGCCTTCGACGGTCACGGCGTGCGTCAACGCACCGACCGGGCCGACGAAGGGACGCTCGAGTGACGCGACCTCGCGCACCAGCTCGAGCCCGAGAGCGCCGGTCTCTTCCCACGCCTCACGGTGCGCGGCCCGGCCGCAGTCCTCGCCCGCCTCGACGGTCCCCGCCGGCAGCTGCACGCCGGCCGCACCGTGGTCGAACACGATCAGCTCGGGGCCACCGGCGCCGGGACGGGTGATCAGTGCGGTGACCTTCTCGACGGGTGGCGCCCAGGTGGTCACGGCACGTCCACCCACGCGGTGGTCGGCGGGGAGTACGGATCGTGGAGCCCGGGCCGCGACTCGCCCACCGGCGTGTAGCCCAACGCTCGGAGTTGCTGCGCGGCGCTGCGATCGTGGGTCGTCGATCGCGCGTAGTGACTCACGAGGAGTGTCCCACCGGGCCGCGCGACGTCGCGGATCACGTGGTCGAGCAGGTCACCGCGGCGCTCGCGGTCCGCGCAGTCGAGCAGAGTGTGCACGTAATCGAAGCGGCGACCGTCGGGATGCACCCACGTGGCGGCATCGCCCTGCCAGATGCGGTCCGCCCAGTCGGGAAGACGCTCTCGCGCGTGCTCGACGAGCCCTGCAGCGATGTCGACGCCGTAGGGCTCGATGACGACACCTCGCTCACCGCACCACTGTCGGACGGACTCCATGAGCAACCCGTTCGCGCACCCGAGGTCGAGGAAGGTTCCGTCATGGTCGATCGCGTCGGTGATCGGCTCGCGCGCAGCTCGCCACTGCTCGCGCGTGCCACCAAAGCCGGAACCGCCCTCGGCAGTGGCCGCGGCGAGGTAGAGCCGCTCGAGCTCGGCGCGGTGCCCGGCCGCGAATGCCACCCGATCGATGGCCCGGTACGACCGCGTCGCCTCCTCGAGCAGGTCCGCAATGGCCGCCTGGCCCGAGGAACGAACCAAACGCGCGAGCGCGTCGGGTTCGCCGACCTGCAGCGGCACGACCACGTGCGGTCGACGACCGTGGTACTCGTCGCCCTCGGCCCACGCGAACGCGTGCGTGCCGTGGCGCGCGAACTCGTACGCGGTCTGGCGCCGGAAGCCCGCGGTCTCGAGCAGCACGCGCAACGCGGTGTCGAGCAGGCCCGTGTCGAGCGGTTGGACCTCACCGCTCGGCAGCGCGAAACCACCGCGGGCGCGGATCACCGCGACCGCCCCGTCGGGGAAGACCGGCACGAACGTGACCCGGGCGACGCCGGCCAACTCGGTCACCCGGCTGCGCTCCCGAGGACACGAGTACGCCTTCTCACCTCAAAGGCCGCGACCCCGATAGACGATCTGGGCCCGAGTTGCGCGCCCGTCTTCGTCACACGACGCGCGCAGCGGCGGCGGCGCGCGTGTTCACGATGCTCGGAAAAACGGGGCACAGGCGGAACGTACGCGAGACGAGCCCGGAAATCAAGCGAAATGGCATCCCAGGGAAAAGACCCGAATGACTCGAGCCCCATTTCGCTTGCAAACTCCCGGGGGGAACCTGCGAATCGTCACAATAGAGGATCGTGGCGAGCTTGACAAGTGCTTTTCGTGCGCGGGCCTCCCTCTAGGCTGCGGCGATGGCGCTGCTGCGCAACGGGCAGACGGCGCGCGTCACCGCCCGTGTGCAGGCGCTCGACGACGCGGTCGACGCGTGGATGGACCGCATTCGCCGCCCGGTGCTCGACCCCGTGTTCTACGGCGCGTCGTCGGCCGCCGACCACGGGCTGGTCTGGCTGGCGATCGGCAGCGTGCGCGCCGCGTGCAGCGCGGACCCCGGCGTCGCGCTCCGCCTCGGCACGTCGATGGGCATCGAGTCGGCGCTCACGAACGGCCCGATCAAGATGTGCTTCCGACGGGTCCGCCCCGAGCTCGACTACGAAGCGCACGAGACGCTGCCCTACGGCATGCACCGGCCGATCACGAGCTCGTTCCCGTCCGGCCACGCGGCGTCGGCGTTCACTGCCGCCGTGCTGCTCCGCGACTCGCCGCTCGCGCCCGCCTACTTCGCGCTCGCGGGACTCGTCGCCACGAGTCGTGTCTACGTGAAGATGCACCACGCGTCCGACGTCCTGGTCGGAGCAGCGCTCGGCGCGATCATGGGCGCGATCGCCCGGCGGCTGCTTCCGCTCTGACGATGCGCACGCGCGCGGTCGAGTCCGATTGGGGCCGCGTCGACACCGAACGGTCGCCGACCACCCACGACGACGCAGTGCTGCGCTCCGCGCGTTGGGGGCTCGTCGCGGTCGTGGTGCTCGCGGCCGGATACCTCACCTCCACCGCTCGGGGCCTCTGGTTCGGCGGCGACGAGTGGTTCATCATCACGGACCGCGGCCTGACCGACGGACCGGGCCACCTCGGCCTCTTCGAGCCGCACTTCGAGCACTGGTCGACGCTGCCGATCCTCGCGTTCCGCGGCCTGTACTCGGTATTCGGGCTCCACACGTACTGGCCGTACATCGCGCTGCCGATCGTGGCGCACCTCGTGATCGTCGTACTGCTCTGGCAGGTGATGGTGCGCTCGCGCATCGACCCCTGGGTCGCGACGTGTGCGTGTGGCGTCTTCGCCGCGGCGGGCACGGGTTTCGAGAACCTGATCAACGCGTGGCAGGTACAGCTCATCGCTCCCCTCGCACTCGGGCTCGCGGCGATCCTCGTGGCACCCGAGTCGGGTCGCCGCTTCACCGGCCGGGACGCGATCGCGTCCACCTTCATGGCCGCCGCGATGATGTGCTCGGGAGTGGCGCTGCCCATGCTGGCCGTCGTCGGGCTCGTCCTCCTCGTGCGACGCGGTTGGCGAGTCGCCGCCCTCACCGTCGTCGTGCCGACCGTCATGTACGCGTGGTGGTACCTGGTGTACGGGCGGAAGGGTCCGCGCGTTGCCGCGCCCGCGCCCCGCAAAGTCCCGGACTTCGTGTGGCGCGGCCTCACCGACACCCTCGGCGACGTCGCCCGGCTCGAGGTGGTCGGTGTGCTCGTGGTGCTGGCCGTGGCCGGCTGGCTCGCCTACCGCCTCGGCCGCCGCGGGTTCGAGTCGGACCTCGCCGTGCCCGTCGCGCTCGCGGTCGGCGGCGTGCTGCTGATCCTCGCGGACCGGCTCGGCTCGAAGACGCGCCGCGAGTCGTCGCTGACGCTCGCTGACGCC
>DASPTH010000095.1:0-5670 GCA_035623515.1 Acidimicrobiia bacterium | reverse complement strand
CAACCCCGACTGGGTGAACTTCAACTCCTACGACGTCGCCGCCGACGGGTCGGTCAGCGGCACCGGGCTGTTCGGCGCCACCGGCGCCAACCGCTACCTGCACCCCGACGGGCGCGACTTCGTGGCCGTGATGGTACGGGGGACCGTGCTGCCCGGCGCGACGGTGAAGCTCGGGGAGGGCCCGCTCAGGGGCTCGGCGCAGGCGGGGTAGGCGCCGGCGGGGTCGGCGCCGGCGGCTGCGGGAGCACGCCCGCCAGCCACGCCGCGCTCGCGAGCACCAGGCCGTCGGCGCCGTGGCGGCCCACGAGCTGCACCCCCACCGGGAGCCCGGTCGAGCCGGTGAGCCCGGGGACGGCCACGGCCGGCAGCCCGAGCAGCGTCCAGAGGCGCGCGAAGCGCGGGTCGCCGGTGCTCCCGAGACCCTCGGGGGCCTCGCCCGCGGCGGTCAGGGTGAGGAGCACGTCGCACTCGCCGAACACCTCGTCGCACGCGGCTCGCGCCGCGGTCACGCGCGCGAGCACGCCGTCGTACTCCTCGGCGGCGGTGTTCTCGCCGTCGAGCAGCAGGCGCTGCAACGTGGCCGACAGGTGCTCGCGCTGCGTGAGCCACTCCCAGGCCAGCGAGCGCGCCATCTCGTGCACCATCACGACGCGGTGGTCGGCGGCGAGGCGGTCGAGCTCGGCGGGGCACGCGGCGTCGACGACGGTCGCGCCGGCCCGGCCGGCGGACCGCGCCGCGTCCTCGACCGCGCCCCGGGCGTCGGCCGACGCGTCGAACCACTGCCCGGTGCGCGCGACCGCGATGCGGGGCGGTGCGCCGAGCGGCGGCGCCGGCGGCCGCCCGGTCGCCGCGACGCGCACACGGTCGAGCATCGTGACGTCGCGGGCGAACCAGCCGACGGTGTCGAGCGACGGCGCGACGGCCTTCACGCCGGCAGTGGTGACCGTCCCGAACGTGGGCTTGAACCCGAACACGCCGCAGAAGCTCGCCGGGCGGATCACCGAGGCCGCGGTCTGCGTGCCGAGCGCGGCGTCGACCACGCCGGCGGCGACCGCGGCCGCCGACCCGCTCGACGAGCCACCGGGCGTGTGCGTGGCGCGGTGCGGGTTGGTGGTGGGGCCGGGGTGGAACACCGCGAACTCCGTCGTGACGGTCTTGCCGAGCACGACCGCGCCTGCCGCGCGCAACTGAGCGACGACCGCGGCGTCGGCGCGGGGCCGGAATCCGGCATAGACGGGTGAGCCGTACGACGTCGGCTGGTCGGCCGTGTCGAAGATGTCCTTCACGCCGAGCACGACGCCGGCGAGCGGACCGTCGGGCGCGGCGCGGGCCTCGGCGCGGGCGCGCGCGGGGTCGAGGTGCGCCCAGGCGTGGAGGGTGGGCTCCCACACGCCGGCGGCCGCGAGCGACGCCTCGACCGCCGCGGTCGCGGCCCGGGTGACGGTCACGTGACGCCGGTGATGGTCACGTCGCCCGCGGTGTCGCGGACCGTCACCTGGATGTCGTGCTGCGACCCGTCGGCCGACGACCCGTGGCACGTGAGGACCTGGCCGGGCCGCGCCACGAGCCAGTCGGTCGTGCCGCACGTGACCGTGGTGGGGAGCGACGCGTTGGCGGTGACGAAGGCCTCGAGCGACTGCCGCGTGAACACGGCTTGCGCGGTCTCGAAGGTCACGCCGCCGGTCCGGTCGGTCTGGGTGGCGTCGACGAGCAGGAAGTTGCCGGGGAGCTGCACGGTGCAGGTGAAGGTGCCCCCGCGCCGGAGCGGGATGCCGTCGGGGCACGCCACGTTGCCGAAGACCAGCCCCGGGTAGGTGGCGGTGACCTGCCGCGCGATCTCCGCCCGCACCGGCCCCGGCTCCACCGTCTTCACCGTTGCGGCCCCCGCGCCGCCCCCGGCCACGACGAGGAGCGCGAGCACGAGGAGGGGGAGCGCCCGCCGCACGCGGCGAGTATTGCCGTTTTGGCGTCTTTGAGTGGGGTCAGGACCCCACTCAAAGACGCCAAAACAGTGGGGGGAGGGGACACGTACCATTTCGGCGTGAGCGCGGAGGGGCAGAGCGTCGTGTCGAAGGCGCAGCCGGTGCCGGCGGCGCCGCCGGGGGTGGGCGACGTGGTGCGGCACGGCGCATCGGTCGGGCTCGGCGCCCTCGGGCTGGCGCGGCGGGCGGCCGGCACGCTGCTCGGGCGGATGCAGGCATCGGCGCGGCCGCCCACACCGCCGGGGACGGTCGACCTCGTGCCCGGCGCCGTCGCCGGCGTGGCCATCGTGGTGGAGCGCCGGGTGCGGGTGGTCGTGGCGGCGATCGTCGCCAGCGCGAGCAACACCGTCCGGGTGGCCGGCCGCCCGGTCGCGGTGCAGCGCGCGTGGCGGCCGCTCGAGGACTGGATCTGGGCGATGAACGAGGTCGCGCGCCGCGAGCAGGCGCACAACCGTGCCGAGGCAGCGGCGATGATGCCGGTGCTGATCCAGCGCATCACGGAGAACGTGCTCGCCCAGCTCGACCTGCCCCGCCTGGTGTCGCAGATCCCGGTCGACGACATCGTCGCCGAGGTCGACCTGGAGGCGATCGTGCAGCGGATCGACCTCGGCGGCGTGATCCGCGAGTCGACCGCGGGTGTCGGCGCGGAGGCCATCGACGCCTTGCGGTCGCAGGGTGTGGCCCTCGACGCGTTCACCGCCAAGCTGGTGGACAAGCTCCTCTTCCGCCGCGCGCCGCGCCAGCTCGAGGTGAAGTAGTGCCCCGAGGCGAGATCCGCAACACGCGCGCGCGGGAGTCGCAGGGGCGGCGCGCCGGGTTCGCCTCGCGTCTCGCGGCCGGCGCCATCGACGCCGGGGTCATCTTCGGCACGTACATCGGCGTGCTCTTCGTCGTCGGGGTGTTGCGCTTCCTGTTCGACAACGAGTCGCTCCACCTCCCGCGCCCCGACCGGGGGGTCACCGTCGTCGTGATCATCGTCATCGGCGTGATCGAGCTGTCGACCGCGTGGTCGGGTTCGGGGCGCACCGTGGGCGACGACGTCGTCGGCCTCCGCGTGATCACGGCGAGCGGCGCCACCCTGGGCTCGGGCCGGGCGTTCGTGCGCGCGGTGCTGGTGATGGGCACGCTTGGGCTCGTCCTGCTCACGGTGCTCGTGAGCAAGCGCAACAACGGCGTCCACGACTGGTTGTGCGGCACCACCGTGATCTACGAGTGGCGCCCGCAGCACCGGCAAACCCGACCCCCCGAGTAGGATTTCCGTGCCTCCTTGAGAGGTCGCTCACGGCTCGCCGGGATACCCGGCTCGCTAACGTTCGCTCCTCCCCGTATGCCCCAGCTCACCCACCTCGACGTGCTCGAAGCCGAGTCCATCCACATCATCCGGGAGGTCGCGGCCGAGTTCGAGCGTCCGGTGATGCTGTTCTCGGGCGGCAAGGACTCGGCGGTGATGCTGCGGCTGGCCGAGAAGGCGTTCTGGCCGGCCCGCATCCCCTTCGCGGTCATGCACGTCGACACCGGCCACAACTTCGACGAGGTCCTCGAGTTCCGCGACCGGCGGGTGGACGAACTCGGCGTCAAGCTCGTGGTGGCCTCGGTCCAGGAGTCGATCGACGCCGGCCGGGTGGTCGAGGAGACCGGCCCGCGGGCGAGCCGCAACCGCCTGCAGACGGTCACGCTGCTCGACGCCATCACCGAGCACGGCTTCGACGCGGTGTTCGGCGGCGGCCGCCGCGACGAGGAGAAGGCGCGGGCGAAGGAGCGGGTGTACTCGTTCCGCGACGACTTCGGGCAGTGGGACCCGAAGAACCAGCGACCCGAGCTTTGGAACCTCTACAACGGTCGCCACCGCAAGGGCGAGCACATCCGCGTGTTCCCGTTGTCGAACTGGACCGAGCTCGACGTGTGGCAGTACGTGGCGGCCGACGGCGTGGAGCTGCCGTCGATCTACTACGCGCACCGTCGCCAGGTGTTCCGCCGCGACGGCATGTGGCTGGCGGTGTCGCCCTACGTCACGCTGATGGAGGGCGAGGAGCCGGTCGAGATGATGGTGCGCTACCGGACGGTGGGCGACGCGTCGTGCACCGGTGCGGTGGAGTCCACCGCGGTCGCCATCGACGACGTGATCGCCGAGATCGCGGCGTCGCGCGTGACCGAGCGCGGCGAGACGCGCGCCGACGACCGGTTCACCGAGGCGGCGATGGAAGACCGCAAGCGCGAGGGCTACTTCTGATGCAGATGGAGCGGAGGCGTGACCGGACGGCGAGGCGTGGCCGGACGGCCGGGACGCCGGAGCGGAATCGACCGAGCTGAGTGGAACTCTTGCGATTCGCCACCGCGGGGTCGGTCGACGACGGGAAGAGCACGCTCATCGGCCGTCTGTTGCTCGAGACCAAGCAGATCTTCGAGGACCAGCTCGAGGCCGTCGAGCGCACGAGCCGCGACCGCGGCTTCGACTACACCAACCTCGCCCTGCTGACCGACGGGCTCCGCGCCGAGCGCGAGCAGGGAATCACCATCGACGTCGCGTACCGCTACTTCGCGACCCCGCGCCGGAAGTTCATCATCGCCGACACGCCCGGCCACGTGCAGTACACGCGCAACATGGTCACCGGGGCGTCCACCGCCGACCTCGCGCTCGTGCTCGTGGACGCGCGCAAGGGCGTGCTCGAGCAGTCGCGCCGGCACGCGGTGATCGCGTCGCTGCTCCAGGTGAAGCACCTCGTGTTGTGCGTCAACAAGATGGACCTCGTCGACTACGAGCAGGAGCGTTTCGACGAGATCTGCGCCGACTTCGTGGGCTTCGCCCAGAAGCTCGAGATCGACGACCTCACGTTCGTCCCGATCTCCGCGCTCCACGGCGACAACGTCACCCAGCACTCGCCCACCATGCCGTGGTACGAAGGTCCCACGCTGCTCCACCACCTCGAGCACGTCTACATCGGTTCCGACCGCAACCTCATCGACCTCCGCTTCCCCGTGCAGTACGTGATCCGGCCGATGAGCCACGAGCACCACGACTACCGCGGCTACGCCGGCCAGGTCGCGAGCGGCATGCTGCGCCCGGGCGACGAGGTCGTGGTGCTGCCGAGCGGGTTCACCACCACGATCGCCGGCGTCGACGAGTTCGGCGGCCCGGTCGAGGAGGCGATACCGCCGATGTCGGTGAGCGTGCGCCTCGCCGACGACGTCGACGTGAGCCGCGGCGACATGCTCGCCCGCCCGCACAACATGCCCGCGGTCACCCAGGACGTCGACGCGATGGTCTGCTGGTTCAACGAGCAACCGCTGCGACCGGGCGCGACCTACGCGGTGAAGCACACCACGCGCTCTGCCCGTGCGCGGGTGCAGCGCCTGCACTACCGCCTCGACGTGAACACGCTCCACCGCGACGAAGCCGCCGGCGCCCTCGCGCTGAACGACCTCGGACGCGTCACGTTCCGCACCGCGGTGCCGCTCTTCGTCGACGAGTACCGCCGCAACCGCGCCACCGGCAGCTTCATCCTCGTCGACGAGGGCACGTTCGAGACCGTCGGCGCGGGGATGATCCTGTGAATGCGTCGGTCGCTGCGAGCCGGGGTACCCGGCACGCAGACGCTCGCTCCTGGCGAGCGCTCGACTCGCTCCATTCGCTCGCGCCGCGTTCTGGACTGGTCGCTTGAACGCGTCGAGCCCGGGCGTGGTCTGGCAC
>DASPTH010000087.1:0-23340 GCA_035623515.1 Acidimicrobiia bacterium | reverse complement strand
GGTCGCGGAGTCGAGCTTGTCGCGTGCCTGCGCGAACGTGAGCGCCGCTTCGTGGAAGCCCGCCGTTGCGCTCACCGTGTCGCCGTCGCGCGCCGCGGCCAACCCTCGGCTCGCCGCGGACCGGCCGTTCTCCATCAGTGTGCGCGCGTCGTCGGCAACGAGCGCGACGGGGACCAGCGCGGCCGCGACGAGGACCACCACCAGGCCGATCACGAGCTTCGCCGCGAGCGGGAACCCCTTCGGTCGCGCCCGCTCGAGCTGGGCGCGCGCGGCCTCGCCCGCGAGCACGACGACCACGACCGCGGCGAGCACGGCGCCCAGCCACAGCGGCATCACCGCGCGGCCGGTGAACACCGCGATGGCGGAGAGGAGCAGCTGCGCGAGCACGAGCAGGATCACCGCCTCTCCGGCCGTCCACCCGAGGACCGCCAGCCGATGCACCACGTGGTCGGTGCGGTGCTTGGCGAGCGGGTACCGCCGGCGGAGACGCTCCCCGGCCACGACCGCCGCGTCGACGAGGAGCACGCCCACGAGCATCGGCGGGGTGAGCAGCTCGCGCGGCGCGCTCGGCACGACGTGCACCGCGAGTGCGCCGACCCCCAGTGCGTACCCGATGGCGAGCCGGCCGGCTCGGCCCACGTAGAGGGACGCCGGGCGGATGTTGAACGCGAGGAACGAGAAGGTCGCCGCGCCGAGCCCGAGCGCGACGGTGGCGAGGCCGTCCTGGTGCCCGAACGCCGCGAGGGCGAACAGTCCCGCGGCCGACGCGGTGCCCACGCCGACGGCCAGACCGTCGACGTTGCGCAGGCCGTCGGCCGCCTGCGTCACGACGAGGACGAACACGAAGGCGAGCGCGACGTCGAGCGCGGGCACGCCGGTCGGACCGAAGCGGGCCCCGGCTGCGACGGCGACGGCCGCGGCCACGACCGTCAGCGTCATCGTGAGCCGGTCCGCACGGCTCGAACGCTCGACCAGGAAGCCCGCGCCTGCGAGCGCGGTGGCACCGAGTGCGGCCACCACCGTGAGGGTGCCGAACGTCGGCGCGAACGCGAGCCCGACCAGCGGTCCGATCGCGATGAGCACGCCGGCGCGGCGCCGGATCCCGTTGCCGTTCGCTCGGCGGGCTGCCCGCCGCGCGAGGAATCCGCCGACGAGGACGAGCAGGGCGACGATCGAGAAGAGGACGAGCCACCGGTTCGCCGTCGAGACGGCGAACGCAACGGCGCTGGGCATCAGGGCATGCTACGAGCGCGTCTCGACGGCGGGCAGTCGGTCGCCGTCGTCGAGCCCGTCACGCGCGACGGCGAGGTCGGCGAGGGCGGGTGCGGTGAGCTCGAGCAGCGCGGTCCGGGCCGCGTGGTGGTCGCCGGCCACCGCCAGCGTCTCGAGGCGGTCGATCCAGTCCTCGAGCACCGCCGAAGGGATCGGGACCGGCGCGATCGTGACGATCGGCCCGTCGCCGTCGGCCCGCTCGTCGCGGTGCTCGGCCGGGCCGACGACCCGTTCGGCGAGGTTCTCTCCCGGCAGCGCGCCGGTGATCGTGATCGGGATGTCGACGCCGGGCTGGTAGCCGCACAGGCGGATCATGCGCTCGGCCAGCTCGTAGATGTCGACCTGCTCGCCCATCTCGAGGGCGAGCACGCGGCGCCCGCACGTGACGGCGGCGGCCCGCAGCACCAGGCGCACGGCCTCGTCGGTGCTCATGAAGAACCGCGTCATCGCGGGATCGGTGACGGTCACCGGCCCTCCGGCGGCGATCTGGCGCTGGAAGGTCGGGATCACGCTGCCGCGGCTCCCGAGCACGTTCCCGAACCGCACCGAGCAGTACGCGTGGTCCTGCGGGGCGCGAGCCAGCACCACCTGCTCGGCGACCCATTTCGAAGCGCCCATCACGCCGCTCGGCGTGGCCGCCTTGTCGGTGGAGATGCAGACGAGGTGGGTGACGCCGCTCCGGGCGCTCGCCTCGACGATGTTGGCGGTGCCGAGGATGTTGGTGAGGATCGCCTCGCAGGCGTGGTCCTCGAGGATCGACACGTGCTTGTGGGCGGCGGCGTGGAAGACCACTTCGGGCCGGACCCGCTCGAACAGGGCTTCCATCGCCGAGGCGTCGCGGATGTCACCGAGCGCGATCTCCCCCGGCGCGACGTCCCCGGGCGTCGCGACCTCTTGCCGTGAGTCGTGCAGGTGGGTCTCGTCGTGGTCGAGCAGCACGAGCCTCGCCGGTGAGAAGCCGGCGACCTGCCGCGCGATCTCGGCGCCGATCCAGCCGCCACCTCCCGTGACGAGCACGCGCCTTCCCGCGAGCAGCTCGCGGACGGGCGCGAGGTCGATGTCGACGGCCGGGCGTCGGAGCAGGTCCTCGATGCGCAGGTCGCGTAGGTCGCGCAGGTGGGGCATGCCGTGGACCCACGACGACGGCGCCGGGAGCACGCGCACCGGCACGCGTGCCTCCTCGGCCGCGTCGGCCACCTTCCGCAGCACGCTCGGTGGCGCCGAGGGCATCGCGTACAGCACCTGGTTGACGTCACGGTCGCGGATGATCTCGGCGAGCTCGTCGACACCGCCTGCGATCGGCACGCCGTGGAGCTGGCGGCCGCGGAGTGTTGGATCGTCGTCGACTGCGACCACGGGCACGAGGCCGAGCTGCGGGCTCTCGCGTACCTCGCGCAGCGCGGCAGAGCCGGTGGAACCCGCGCCGACGACGGCCACGCGTACGCCGTTGCGGCGGTCACCGAAGCGGTTGAAGGCGAACAGCCGCGACTGGAAGCGCACCAGGCCGCAGAGGAACGTCACCACGACCGGTCCGGCGACGAGGACCGAGTAGGGCACGTGCTCGGTGCCCCACGCGAACACCAGGAAGAGCCCGATGCCGGCGCTCGCGCCCGCGCACAGCAGACGCCGGGCTTCGTCGATGCTCGCGTGGCGCCAGGTGCGTCCGTAGCAGCCCCACGCCCAGTTGGCGAGCACCTGCACGACGCACGCCACCGGGACGTAGACCTCGAGCTTGTCGAGGTAGCGGCCCGGGACCGCGAAGTCGAAGCGGATGGCGTAGAGGAGGGTGAGGGTGACCGCGGTGATCAGGAGGTCGAGGACCACGAGCAGCCCGTCGCCCCGGATCTGGACGGCGGCGCGCGCGAGGCGGGGGCCGACCCTGCGGTCAGGAGCCGCCTCCCGAACGTCGGATCCCTGCTGCTCGGAGCTCGCCGTCACCCGATCACCCGATCCCTGCCCGCACTGGGCGGAGAGGCTACCGCCCGGGACCGATGTGACGGACTGATGCCGAGCCGTGACCGAGCGTGGCGGTCACCGCCGTCACCCCCTTGCGCCGGGCTGCGTCGAGGTAGGCGGCGTGGACCCGCTCGACGACCCGCCGCTCGTCGAACTCGGCCTCGGCCCGGGCGCGGGCGGCACCGCCCATCCGGCGACGGAGCTCGGGGTCGCCGCCGAGCTGCTCGATGGCCGCCGCCAGCGCCGGGGGATCGCGGGGCGGCACGAGCAGGCCCGTGCGGCCGCCGTCGACCACCTGGCGGCAGCCCCGGATGTCGGTGGCGACCGCCGCTCGTGACATGGCAGCGGCCTCCATCGCGGCCCGCGGGAACCCCTCCCGGTGCGATGCCAGCACGAAGAGGTCCATCGCCGCGTACAGCGGTTCGACGTCGTCGCGATGACCGGCGAACACGACGCCCCGGGCCCGCGCCTCGTCGAGGGCGGTGGCTGTGAGGGCATCGGCCTTCTCGGGGTCCTCGCTGCCCGCGACGACGAGGCGGTAGCGCTGCGGGTCGAGGGAGGCCATCGCCTCGAAGAGCTCGGGGTAGCCCTTGCCGGCCACGAGCCGGCCGACCGCGCCGACGAGGACGGTGTCGTCCGTCGCTCCGAGCGCGTCGCGCTCCGCGCGTCGACGGTGATCGGACACGCGCCGGACGTCGAACCGGTCGAGGTCGACGCCGTTGCCGAGCAGCCGGGCGTGACGGGTGAGGCGCCAACGTTCCGCCAGCGCGAGGTCCTCGGGGTTCTGGTACAGCTCGGCGTCGGAGCAGCGCGCCGCGGCCGCCTCGAGGGAGTACACGGGCAGCCGCTTGGCCCATGGATCGTCCTCGGTCGCGTACAGGCCGTGCACGGTGTTCACGACGATCGGCACGCGCGCGAGGCGACCGACGACGCGGCCGTACACGCCGGGCTTGGGGTTGTGGGTGTGGAGCACGTCGACGCGCTCTCGCCGGAGCACGGCGTAGAGCTCGCGCGCGGCGCGTAGGTCGGCACGCGGATCGGCGGATCGGGTCGACGACGACAGCGGGATGTGGCGGATGCCCTCGCGTTCGAGCGCGGGTACGTGGGGCCCGGGCGCGCTGATGCCGATGGCGACCCCGCCGGCGTCGCGTACGGCGCGGAGCTGCGCCAACAGGAGGAAGCGAAGGCTCACGTCCACCGTCGTGAGGTGCGCAACCGTGAGCGACCGCGATGCGCCCGGCATCTGGACGATGCTACGAGCGTGGATCGGGTGGTCGACGACCCCGGCTTCCAAGCCGCCGCGCTCGCGTGCGCGCTCCTCGCAGTGCTCGTCGTCGTCAGGGGCCGTGCACGCGACGTCCGGGGCGCGCCCGCCATCGCGGTGCTCGCCGCGCTCGTCGGCTGGTCGGTCGACTACCGCCTCGACGCGCGGCTGGTCGTCGCGCTGGCCGCACTCGCGCTCGGCGCCGCGTTCGGGCCTCGGCGGGGGTCGGTCCTCGTGCGGATCGCCGCGCTGGTCCCCGGCGCGGCACTGCTCGGGATCGCGGTGCCTGATCGCGTGCCGGTGTGGGTCGCGCTCGCGGCCGCCGCGCTCACACTGGCGGTCGCGGCGCCGGCCGAGACCCTCGATCGGCTGGCGCCGCGCCTGGCGCCGCTGGTGTTCGCGGTCGCGGTCGCGGGCATCTACGTGTGCGTCCCGGAGGCCGACGCGGCGCGGCCCGCGCTCGGCGCGTTCGGGGTGGCCGCGCTGCTCGCAGTGCTCCCGGGTCTCGACGCGCTGCCGGGGAGCAGTGCGGCGGCGGTCGGGCTGCTCGCGTGGACGACGGCGGTCGGCGGCTACCCGCGGCCGGGCTCCGTCGTCGGTGGTCTCGGGTGCATCGTCGCCGCGTTGCTCGTCCGGCTCGCCGCCCAGGCGCGCGGGTGGCGCCTGGCGCTCGCCGGTGTCGTAGCGGCCGGTCTCGTCGTGTACTGCGCACGGGTGGCCGGCTTCGAGCAGTCGGCGGGCGCAGCGCTGGCGCTGGCGGTGCCGGGCTTCGTGGTCGCGCTCGGTGTGTATGCCGTCGTGCTCGGGCGCTCACTCGAATGAGGCGTAGATCTCCTCGATCCGTCGCACGGCGCGCGCCGAGGAGAAGCGCGCGCAGTCGCGGTCGGCGTTGCCACCGAGGCGCGCCCGGAGCTCGGCGTCGGTCGCCACGCGCCCGATGGCGTCGGCGAGCGCGCGGGGGTGGCCGGGCTCCACGAGCAGGCCGTCGCTGCCGTCGGTGACCACTTCGCGCAGGCCGCCCACGTTCGTGGCGACGACCGGCACGCCGAGCGTGAGCGCTTCCATCACGCTCACCGGGAGTCCCTCGTGACGCGACGCGAGCACGTAGACGTCGGCGGCGGCGACGAGGTCGGTGGCGTCGGCGCGGTACCCGAGCAGCCGGAACTCGTCGCCGAGGCCGAGCTCGCGGTGACGGCGGCGGATGTCGGTTTCGTCGGGGCCCTGCCCGGCGGCGACGAACCGCACCGGCACGCCGCGGTCGAGCACCAGCCGGGCCGCCGTCAGGAGCCCCGGGTAGTCCTTCTTCGCCCGCAGGTTCGCGATCGTGACCGCGAGGACCGTGCCGGGCGCGACGCCCAATTCGGCCCGGATCTCGGCGCGGCGTGTGCGCGCCGCCCGCACCGTCGGCACGTCGATGCCGTGCACCAACACCTCGACGCGGCTTCGCAACGACGGGCTCACGGAATCGCGCACGTCGTCGGACACGGCGAGCACGGCGTCGTTCAGGCGGTACGTGCCGCGGTTGGCGGCGCGCGTGACCGGGTGGTACGAGGGCCAACGGTTGTGCTCCGTGTAGACGATCCTCGGCCTCCGCGACGCCGGGCGCGCCTTCACGAGGACGCGCGCGCCGGCGGCGACCGATGGCGAGTGGAGGTGGACCACGTCGAAGCCGCCGTCGCGCAGGAGACGGTCGAGGCGCGCCAGCCACCGTGGGTCGAGCTCGTTCCTCACGTTCAGGCACCGTGAGGCCACGCCGCGCTCGGCGAGCTCCGGCACGAGGTGGTCCTTCCAGGGGAGGAGGTATGCGGCCTCGTAGCGGAAGCGGTCCTGGTCTCCGGCGGCCGCGTGCTCCACGAGCAGGCGCTCGGCACCCCCGGGCCCGAGGCCCTTGGTGATCCAGAGGACGCGCGTCACAGACGCTCGTGGCGCGGTCCGCTGGGTGTGCCGAGCGCGTTCACCGCGTCGAACACCGGAACGCCGGACGCGAGCAACGTGTCGACGGGCCAGGCAGGGTTGCGCACCAACACGACCACCAGATCGACCTCGGCGAGCGGCAGGGAATCGAGCGGCACCGCCTTCCGCGTCGACTCGCCGATCGTGAGCTCGGCCACCAACGGGTCGCAGAACTCGAGACGCGCACCGTCGAGCTCGAGGAGCTCCATCACGCGGACTGCGCGCGAGTTACGCACGTCGCTCACGCCTGCCTTGAACGCCGCGCCGAGGCAGAGCACGCGCGTGCCGGCGAGCGGGCGGCCCAAGCGGTTCACGAAGCGATGGATGCGGTGCATCACGTAGTTCGTCATGCGCAGGTTGATGTCGCCCGCCAGCTCGATGAAGCTCGTGTGGAAGTCGTACTCGCGCGCGCGCCACGACAGGTAATAGGGGTTCACCGGGATGCACTGGCCACCGGGGCCGATCCCGGGCAGGAACGGCTGGTAGCCGAACGGTTTGGTCGCGGCGGCGGCGAGGACGTCCCAGATGTCGATGCCCATCTCGTGCGCGAGCATCGCCAACTCGTTGACGTAGGCGATGTTCACGGCGCGGTAGGTGTTCTCGGCGAGCTTGGCGAGCTCGGCCACCGATGGTGACGGCACGATCGTGACGAGGTCGGGTGTACCGATCATCGCTTCCAACACGACCCGGGTCGCCTCCGCGCAGGCAGGCGTCACGCCGCCACAGATCCTCGGCGTGTTGGCGAGCGTCCACTCCGCGTTGGCCGGGTCGACGCGCTCGGGCGAGTACGCGAGATGGAAATCGGTGCCGGCCCGCAGGTTGCTCCCGGCCTCGAGGATGGGCTGCAGCACCTCGACGGTGGTGCCGGGGTACGTCGTCGACTGCAGGATCACGAGGGTGCCCGGCCGGAGCCGCGGAGCGAGGGCCTCGCCGGCCGCGCGTACGTACGACAGGTCGGGGGTCTTCGTCGCGTCGAACGGCGTGGGCACGCACAGGAACACCACGTCGGCCTCGCGGAGTGCCTCGGAGTCGGTGGTCGGCTCGAAGCACGCGCCCAACGCGGCCGCGAGCTCGGCGTCGGTCACGTCGTCGACGTGGCTCACTCCCGAGGCCAGCGCCTCCACGCGCGCGGCGTCCACGTCGAGCCCGATTGTCCGGAAGCCCGTGGTGCTGGAGGCGATGGCCAGCGGGAGGCCCACGTAGCCCAGCCCCACGACCGCGACCACCACCTCGCGCGCCGCCGTCCGCTCGGCGAAGCGCGCGTCGGTCATGGGCGAAAACGGTACTGTCCGCCGGGCATGGCCGATGCGCTCCGGACCGACCGCGTGCGGACCGTGCTCGCGGCCGTCGGGCTCGCGGTCCTGGCCTCGGTGATCGTCCTCGTCGCCACCCGGCACGGCCCCGGCACCAGCCCCGACTCCGTGCAGTACGTCGCCTCGGCGCGCAACCTCGTCGCGGGCCGCGGGTTCACCGGGTCGGGAGGCGACACGCTCACCTCGTGGCCACCGGGGTACCCGGGCGTGCTCGCCGTCGGCCTCGAGCTCGGGCTCGGCGTGAACACGACGGCGCGCGTCGTGAACGTCGTCGCGATGGCGGCCATCGTGCTGCTGACGTTCGTGTTGTTGCGCCGGCACGTCCGGTCGACGTGGCTCGTGCTGATCGCCACCGGACTCGTCGCCGTGTCGCCGACGTTGTTGCGCACGGCCGACATGATCTGGTCCGAACCGTTGTTCTGCGCACTGCTCCTCGCGTTCGTGCTCGTCCTCGAGTCGCTGGTGAGCGGGCGCCGGCATCGCGTCGCCTGGTTCGTGGCGTGCGTCGCGGCAGTCTGGGCCGCGGCGCTCGTGCGCTGGGCCGGGATCGCGCTGATCCCCGCGGGCATGGTCGCGATCGGGGTCACGCCGCCGCGGGAGCGATGGATCCGACGGGTGCTCGTGTTCGCGGTGGGGGCCGGCCTCGTGCCCGCGCTCTGGTTCGTGCGCAACGTCACCACCGGCGACTCGATCGCCGGCGCCCGGCCGACGCTCGACCGCACGGTGTCGGAAACCGCGCGGACCCTGCTGCTCGGGATCGGCCGGATCGTCGTTCCCGACGGCGCACCGAACGCGCTCACGGAGCTGGCTGCCGTCGTGCTGATCCTGGCGTTCGTCGCCGGCACCGTGCTCGCGATCCGAGGGATGCGCGCGGGCGTCAGCGTGTCGGCGTGGCCCATGGCGCCGTTGGTCGCGACGACCGGGTTCACGATCTTGCTGCTCCTCGGGTCGTACTTCTTCGGTGGTACCCCCTGGAACGCGCGGATCCTCGCGCCGGTGTACGCACCCCTCGTCGTCATCGGGTTCGTGCTGTTCGAGCGCGCACGCGAGCAGGCCCGCGCCGTCGACCGTGACGCGCTCGCCCGTTTCGTGGCGGGGGTCTTCTTCGCGTGGCTCGTGCTCGTGGTCGCCTGGGCGGCCGGCCTCGCCTGGGACCACGGCCGCCACGAGCGCGGCTACGCGTCGGCGATGTGGCGGAGCTCCGCACTCGTGCGGACCGCGGGCACGTTCGACCGGCACGACGTGCTCTTCACCAACGTGCCGCTCGAGGTGTCGTCGGTGACCGGCCGCTATCCGGTGCTCGACGCGCGCTCGTTGCGCGCACGGTGCCGGAAGACGGCGGTGCTCGCGTTGTACGGGAACGCGTCGGCGCAACCTCGACTCGATTCGGCCGTCATCGACGTCGGCGAGGTGCACCGTGTCGCCGACGGCGCGTTGTACCGGCTGGCGTGCCGCGCCTGACACGCGGCACCAGGTTCAGATCATGTTCAGGTTCTTGAAGTCGAGGAACTCCTCGATGTCCACCGCCTGCATCAGCTCGTCGAGGAGCACCTTCGCTTCGCCGGTCGGGAAGTCCTTCTCGCCCGCCCGGGCGTCGGCCTCGGACGTGAAGTACACGACGTCGGTGTAGCCGTCGCCGTCGTCGTGGTAGCAGATCGTCTCGCCGAGGATGTCGGGTCGTGCGTCTCGGATCACCCGCTCGAGGTCGTCGCGGCGCGCCTCGATGCGGTCGACCGCCGCCCGGTCCTTGACGTGCCCGCGCATCACCTGCACGAACTTCGCGTCGTCGGACCCACCACCGAGCATCGTGACCACCTTGCTGCAGTCGTGGAACACGACGTCGCTGACCGTCTTCTCGAAGTCGGACCACCAGGCGCCCTGCTCGGGGCGGTCGCTGTTTCGGCGGGCCGACTCGGCCGAGTCGAAGCGTGCCGTCACGAGGAAGCGGGTGTCGGACGTGATCCCCGACGTGCTGCCGAGGAACCCGGTCGCGCCGGGCCGCAGCTCGGCCACCCAGCGTTCCTCTTCCCGCCGGAACCCCTCGGCGTCGACCACCTTGCCGCTGATCACCTGGATGAACATGGCGAATCTCCTCCTCGGTGGACTGCCTCGGTGGACTGGCTCGGTGGACTGGCTCGGTGGAACGGGACGAGACTAACCCCACGAAGTTGCGTCGTTCACCGACGTAGAGCGTCGGTGAACGACGCAACTTCGAGAGGGGGGTGTCAGGCGCGCCCGCTCAGCAGGGTCACGCCGGTGAGGTAGAAGTCGAGGGCGGCGCGACGCTGGTCGTCGACGTCGAGCAGCGTGGTGTACGCGAGGCTGGCGCCGCTGAAGGCGTGGTCGTTCCAGAACGGAGCGTCGGGCAGACCGGCCCAGTGCGTCACGTACAGATACGGCACGGGGTGCTCGGCGTCGCCGGGTGACGCACCGAACGTGCCGCGGGTCCCTGCCGCCTCGTCGCCGAGGTCGATGCTGATGTCGAAGTGCTCGGGCCACACCTGCGTCCGCCGATCGCGGCCGCCGGCCTCGACGCGGAGCTCTTCGAGCACGGAGCACGCGAACCCGAACCAGTCGCCGAGCACTCGCGCCGCGTTCGCGTCGACGACGAGCGTGGTCTCGGGCTCGCCGACGGTCGCCGGCGTGTACAGATCGGCCGGCGCGCCGGGCGTGACGCCGACGAGATCGGCGGCCGCGGCGACGGTCGTGATCGGTGCGCGGCGCTCGGTGCCATCGCGCACCACCACCAGCTCGTCGCCCTCGAGGCGCGCCTGCCGCTCGTCGTCGCCGATCGCGTAGAACGGCGTGCCCACACCACCGCGGGTGTACCGGAGCCCGATCTTGCCGTTCGCGGCGCGCCGGGCGGCACTCAGCACGTGCTCCGCGAGCACGTGCCAGCTCTCCTTCGTCGTGACGAGTGCGTCCGTGCCGCGGAGCGGTGGGAGCCGTCGCCACGCGCCGAGCCACCGGTCGGCGCACCACTCGGTGAGGTCGGCCTCCTCCCGGGCGACGTCGTCCCAGGTGCGGTCGCCGTTGGCCACGGGGCTCACCAGTGCCCGGCCGGGCAGCCGCGGCTCCGGCGCGACCGGGTCGTCGGCGAACCATGGAGGCTCGTGCACTGCTGGTGGCGACGGTTCCAGGACGCGGACGTCGTAGCGTCCGCCCACCCGCTCGAACGCCTCGCGGCGTGGATCGATCATGCGACCACCACCAATTTGTCGAAGAGATCCTCGAAGGCCTCGACGTGGCGCTCGATCGACAGGTCGCGCTCGGCGCGCACCCGCCCGGCGCGGCCGAGGGTCGCCGCCAGCTCGCGGTCGCGGAGCACGGTGAGCAGTGCGCCGGCGAGGGCATCGGCATCGTCGGGCGTGACCAGCAGGCCGGTGCGCCCGTGTTCCACGACTTCGGGCAGGCCGCCGACGCGGCTCGCGACCACCGGCCGCGCCGCGAGGCCCGCTTCGACCGCCACGAGGCCGAACGGCTCCTCGTAGCGCGACGGGACCGCCACGACGGTCGCGCGCCCGAGGACATCGGGCACTTCGTCCATCGGGAGCGGGCCGAGCCAGTCGACCGTTTCGGTGAGCCCGAGGTCGTCGGCAAGCGCGGCGAGGTCGCCGCGCGCGGGTCCGGCTCCGGCGATCGCGACGCGGAGATCGGGCAGCGCCCGCGCGACCGACGCACACGCGTGGAGCGCGACGTCGAACCCCTTCTCCTCGACCAGGCGGCCGAGGAGCAGCACGACCGGCGCGCCCGCCGGGAGCGGGCTCGCCGCAATCCGCGACGCGTCCATCCCGTTCAGCACGACACTGCTGCGCGGCGCGAGCTCGGGTACCGCGCGGCAGGTCTGTTCGAGCATCGAGCGCGAACAGCCGGTGACCCAGTCGGCCGACGTCAGGACTCGGTACAGCGGTGTGCCGGGGCGCGCCTCGGCTGCCGCGAGCGCACTGTGCACGCTCACGACGGTCGGCCCTCGGTACGCCGGCTCGGTCAGGCTGTGGAAGAACACCGACCCGTCGGCCATGTGGACGTGCAGCACGTCGGGTGCCAGGTCGCGCTTCAGCGCCGTGACCGCAGTGCGGACTTGCGTGATCTTGGAGACGTCCTGCCGGTAGAGCGGGGAGTGCATGGGGACGCGGTGGACGGTGGCGCCCCGCCACGTGTCCGCCGGTGGCAGGTCACCGGGCTCGGTGGAGCTGAGCACGTCCACCGTGTGGCCGCGCTCCGCGAGGACGCCGACGTACTCGCCCAGCAGCGTCTCGAGACCGCCCAGTTGCGGCGGGAAGTACGGCGTGAAGACGAGGATCTTGATACGCGGTTCTGCCCCTGACGAACGACAGACGGGCGTTTCGATCACGAAGGAGCCTACCGGTGAGCCGGTGGGCTTTCGCCGTCGCTCGCCGGGAGCCGGGTAGCGTGTGCCGATGCAACGGGGCCGGTTTCGGGTCAACAGCCCGACCGTCGTCAGCGAGACCGTCGACGGCGAGGTGGTGATGATCCACCTCGACACCGGCAACTACTACAGCCTCCGCAGCACGGGTGCCGTGATCTGGGACGCGATCGAGCGCGGTTGTAGCCTCGATGCGATCGCCGCGGCGCTCGACGCCAGCCGTCGGAACGGGTCCGCGGCCGGCGCCGTCCTCGGCCCCTTCGTGGCGGAACTCGCCGAGGAGCAGCTCATCGTGCCGTGCCCGGCGGACGCCGGCGACCCCGTGCCGATCGACCTGCCGACCGGCGACCTCGAGCCCCCGGTGCTCGAGAAGTACACCGACATGCAACACCTGATCCTCCTCGATCCGGTGCACGAGGTCGACGACGGCGAGGGGTGGCCGCGACCGCGCAATGACGCGTGATGCGGCGACGGCTCACCGCGCCGTCGCCATCGCCGAGCTCGACGACGCGCTCGTCGCCGCGCGGAGCGCGTTCGCGCGAGCTGCGTCCGCGACGGTCGGCGTCGAGTGGGTGGCGGCGGTCGCCGGCGAGCCGGTCCGGTTCCGCTTCGCCGGGGACGCGCTGATCGACCACCTCGTCCCTGCGATCGAGCACCTCGAGGTGAGCGATCGGCTTCCCGTGCTCACGGTCAACGTGTGGGACACCGCGTCGACCGGCGCGCCGGTCCCGTTCCTCGCCGGCGACGAGCCGGCCGGCGTCCCGGCGCGCGCCGTCGTCGGGAGGTCGCACGCGGCATCCTTCTCGTGGGAGCGCGGCGTCTTCGAAGGGTTCGATCGTGACGCGGGCGAGGCATGGTTCGCGGTGCGCTCGCCCGACGTGCTCACGCACGGCGAGCGCGGAGCACCCTTCCGGCTCGTGTTCCACTGGTGGAGCGCACCGCGCCGGGCGCTCGCCCACGCCGGGGCGGTCGGTCTCGACGGCGCGGGTGTGCTCCTGGTGGGGCCGGGTGGCGCCGGGAAGTCGTCGACCGCGCTCACGTGCGCGGAAGCCGGCTTCGAGTACGCGGCCGACGACTACTGCCTCGTCACCGCCGACCCCGTACCGATCGGGTTCGGGCTCTACGGCACCGGCAAGGTCTGGCCCGACGACGTCGGCCTCTACCCCACGCTGCGCGACACCATCGGCTCACTCGCGCACGCGCGCGACGACAAGGCGCTGTTCGTGGTGTCGCGGTCGCGACGGAGCGCGGTCGCCGCAGTGCTGCCGCTCTGCGCGATCGTCGTCCCTCGGCTCGGGTCGACGAGAGAGAGCCGTGCGACCAGGGCGTCGGGAAGTCGCGCGTTGCAGGCGCTCGCCCCGAGCACGGTCGCCCAGCTCGCGGGCGGCGCCGCGTCGACCGTGCGTGTGCTCGCCGAGCTCTCGCGTGCGTTGCCGTGCTTCGAGCTGGAGCTCGGAACCGACCGGTCGCGCGTGCCCGACGCCGTCGCCAGTGTGATCGCCGAGGCGAATGCATGAACGAGACGCCCACGATCAGCGTGATCATCACGTTCTGGAACCGTGAGCGGTATCTCGCGGAGTCGATCGAGAGCGTGGTGGCGCAGCCGATGCCGCTCGACCTCGTGCTGGTCGACGACGGGTCCACCGATGCGAGCGCCGAGGCCGCGCGACGCTTTTCCCCGCCTGCCCGCCTCGTGCAGCAGGACCACCGGGGCGCTGCCGGCGCGTACAACACGGGTCTCGAGCACACGACCGGCACGCTGGTGGCCTTCTGCGACTCCGACGACCTCTGGACACGCGACAAGCTCGACATCCAGCTCGCCGCCCTCGAGCGCGACCCCAGGCTCGACTGCGTGTTCGGGCACGCCGAAGAATTCCTGAGTCCCGAGCTCGACCCCGCGGCCGTCCGCACCCGACCACTCCGAGGCGTCGTACCCGCCGTCATCCCCTCGGCCGCGCTGATCCGCCGCCCGATGCTCGACGCGGTCGGCCCGTTCGACGAGCAGTTGCGGAACGGCGCGTGGGTGGACTGGTACGCGCGTGCGCGCGTGCACGGTCTGAACGAGTGCATACCACCGGAGGTGCTGGTGCGACGCCGCATCCACGAGCGCAACAACTTCGCCGCGCAGGAAGACGCCGCGCGTGGCTATCTGCGCGCGCTCCGCCCGCTCGTCCGCAAGCAGCGCGAGTCATGACGCGGTTCGTCGAGCCGTACCACGCGAGGTTTCTCCGCGTCGGGCTGCTCGAATCCGACCGCGCGCTCGCCGAGTGGGCCGACCTCCGTCCCGAGGTCGATCTCGACACGCTGTGGGACCGCGATGCCATCCGGCTCCTCCCCCTCGTGTACCGCGCTCTCGTCACGGCCGGTGCCGACGATCCCTCGCTCGGCCGGCTGAAGGGCGTGATGCGGCGCGCCTGGTACGACAACCAGGTGCTGTTCCACCGGGTGGGCAGCGCGCTCGAGGCCCTCGAAGGCGCCGGCGTTCGCGCCATGTTGCTGAAGGGCGTACCTCTCGCGCTCGAGTGCTACCCGGAGATCGGGCTCCGCCCGATGGTCGACGCCGACATCCTCGTGGAACCCCACCGTGCTGCCGCGGCCCTCGAGGCGATGACCGCAGCCGGTTGGCCGCCGGTGAACCCGGTCGACCGACCCGAGACGCGGCCGTACGGCGAGCAGATGGTGCACCAGGTCGCGTGCGTCGACAGCAACGGCTCGGCCATCGACCTCCACTGGAGGTACGTGCCCTGGGTCGCGCGCGACGGGAGCGGGCAGGACCCCGGGCTGTGGTCGCGCGCGCGGCCCATCACGGTGGTCGGTCACCGCGCACTCGCCCCGGGCGCCGAAGACCTCCTGTTGCTCGTGCTGCTGCACGCGTACCGCGCCGGATGGGCGACCACGCCGCGGTGGGTCGCCGATGTCACGTTCCTCGTCCGGGCCTTCGGCGAGACGATCGACTGGGACCTCCTCGTCACGCGCGCGATCCAGGGGCACCTCGTGCTGCCGGTGCGCGACGGCCTCGAGTACGTGTGGGCGGAGTTCGACGCGCCGATCCCGAACGACGTGTTGTTCGCGCTCGCGCGCGTCAAGGTCGGACGCTGGGAACGCCGTCGCCACGAGGTCGCGTCACGCGAGACCACGGGCACACGGCGACCGCTCGTCGGCGAACTCGGTGACGCGCGCATCGGATG
Organism: Acidimicrobiia bacterium; assembly: GCA_035623515.1. Classification (GTDB taxonomy): domain Bacteria; phylum Actinomycetota; class Acidimicrobiia; order IMCC26256; family DASPTH01; genus DASPTH01. Next base: position 8,007 of record DASPTH010000087.1, on the reverse strand, counting down.
GGCGCGGTGGAGCCTCAACCTCACGCCGAGCGCGGCGGCGCGTTCGTTGCCGAGCTTCGTCACCCGGCGACTCGGTCTCGACGAGCCGCGCCAGCTCCCGGGCGCGATTGCCGGCCGCGCCTGGCGCAACGCCCGCGCGCTCTACGCGTCCCCGGGTGAGTGAGGTGGAGGAGGCGGTGGAACCGAGTCGGGCGGCGGCTCCTCGGGTGGCTCCGAGGCGTGCAGCGGGATGCCCGGGTGCTGGTACTGCGTGACCGACGACGACGACATCTCCAGTCGGCGCGGAACCCGGTGACCCTTCTACCCGCGCCGGCGCCGCGCCGTACGCGTCCGCGACGCACGCCGTCCCGCGAAATCGGTGAGGGACCGCCGCGCCGGGCTTCAGCCTTCGAGCGAGCCGTCGCGCAAGAGTTCCAGCGGGTCGCGCATGCGTACCATGCCGAGGTAGCCGCCGCCGTCAAGGATGGCGTCGTGCACCGCGTAGCCGAGCAGCTCCTGCGCCCGGGGCGAGAGCGTGCGGGCGACGCGCGGCGGTACCGCGAGCGAGTTGTTCTCTTCCGTACGCAACCACCCGAGCGTGTAGCTCAGGTGCACGCCGCGACGCCACTCGTCAACGGTGCTGTTGGTGCCGGCGAAGTGGATCGTGGAGCCGAGATAGATCACCGCACCGCCGGCCGGCACCTCCGCATGGACGATCTCGTCGGGGACGGGCTGGCGCGCCCGCTCCCACCGGTGGCTCCCGGGCACCACGCACGTCGCGCCGTTCTCGGGACGGAAGTCGACGAGGGCCAGGATCGACGCGAGCTGGATGTCGGGGTGTGGACGCGGGAAGTGCGGCCACACGTCCTCGTCCCGGTGGGGGATCTGCGCCTCGGCGCCGGGGCCGCGCACGATCAGGTGGCCGAGGTTCAGCCGGTAGCGAGAGCACAGCGGCAACAGCACGCGATCGCACGCCGCGAGGTAGGTGGGGTGGGTCATCACGTCGTTGGCGAACGTCGGCGACACGGCCGCGAGCCCCGACACGTGCTTGGTGTACGGGCCGAAGAACGCCTGGATCGCCGGGTTGATCGTGCGCATACCGGGTTCGGCGACGGCGACGGCGTCGTCGACCTCCCGGTTGATGGCAGCGACCGTCGACTCGTCGACCATCCGGTCCACGAGGACCGCGCCGTGCTCCTGCAGCGAGTCGACGATCGCGTCGGCGTCGCGGCTGTCGGGGAATCGGTCGATCGGCGAACCCATGCGCGCTCCTCGAACGGGGCGCCGTCACCGTAGATCAAGCTCGTAGCCTGATGCGGTGGAGTGGGAACCAGCGGGCCGCGTCGTCTCGGTCAACGTGGGTCGGCGGCGCGCAGTGGAGTGGCACGGCCGGATCGTGGAGAGCGCGATCTGGAAGGAGCCCGTCGAGGGTCGAGTCGCGGTGCGCGGTGTGCTCGTCGATGGCGACGAGCAGGCCGACCTCCGCGTGCACGGTGGCACCGACAAGGCCGTGTACGCGTACGCGCTCGAGGACTACCAGTGGTGGTCGGCCCGGCTCGATCGCGCGCTCGAGCCGGGAACCTTCGGCGAGAACGTCACGGTTGCCGGCTTCGACCCGTCCGACGCCGTGATCGGCAGCCGCTGGCGCGTCGGCCATACCGTGCTGCAGGTCACCGAACCGCGGCTGCCGTGCTTCAAGCTCGGCATGCGGATGGGCGACGCCGCGTTCGTCGACGACTTCGCGGAAGCGGGGCGTTTCGGCGCGTACCTCTCGATCGTCGACGAGGGCGACGTCGGGGCGGGCGACCTGATCGCCGTCTCGCCGCGTGTCGACGGGATCACCGTCCGCGAGCTCGGGCGTGCCGAGCGCACCCCCGACCCGCTCCTCGCCGAGCGGGTCCTGGCCGATCCCGCAGTGCCCGAGTCGTGGCAGGACTGGGCGCGGCGCCGGCTCGCCCGGAGGTGACGCCGAACGCCCGGGAATAGCCCGGGGTTGGAAGTGGTGAGATACCCTACCCGGGTATTGCAGGACGGTAGCCGAGGACCCGCCCATGACCCGCACCACCCCCGCCACGCCATCCCTCGAGCTCGACCTCGAGATCGACGGAATGACGTGCGCGTCCTGCGCGGCGCGCGTCGAAGCGCGGCTGAACGAGGTGGCGGGCGTCCACGCCACGGTCAACTTCGCCACCGAGCGAGCCCACGTCGCGTACCCCGTGACGGTGCCGAGCGCCGACCTCGTGGCGCAGGTGCGAGCGGCCGGCTACGACGCGCAGGTCGCGCCCGCGCAACCGATCGACGACGACGACGCAGCCGCGGTGCCGACGTGGGCGTTGCGGGCCCGACTGGCGGTGGTGCTCGCGCTGTCGGCGCCTGTGGTCGCGCTCTCGATGGTGCCGGTCTTGCAGTTCGGAGGGTGGGAGTGGGTCGCCCTCGCGCTCTCTGCGCCGGTCGTCGTGTGGGGCGCGGCGCCGTTCCACCGCGCCGCGTGGTCCAACCTTCTCCACACCACCGCGACGATGGACACCTTGATCTCGATCGGCGTACTCGCCGCGTTCGGCTGGTCGGTGTACGCCGTGCTCGGTTCCTCCTCGGAGATGCCGTACTTCGAAGTGGCGTGCGGCGTGACAGCGCTCGTGCTCGTGGGCCGCTTCCTCGAAGCGCGGGCGAAGCGGCGCGCCGGCGCCGCGCTCCGCGCCCTCCTCTCGCTCGGCGCGAAGGACGTCGCCGTCGTACGCGACGGTGGGGAGGTGCGCGTGCCGGTCGCCGCGCTGCGTGTTGGCGACCGCTTCGTGGTACGGCCGGGAGAGAAGATCGCGACCGACGGGGTGGTCGAGGAAGGGGCGTCGGCGATCGACCGGTCGCTCCTCACGGGTGAGCCCGTTCCTGCGGAAGTCGGGGTCGGCGATCCCGTGGTCGGGGCGACGGTGAACGTCGGCGGAAGGTTGGTCGTGCGCGCGACGCGGGTCGGCGCCGACACCGAGCTCGCCCAGATCGGCCGGCTGGTCACCCAGGCGCAGCAGGGCAAGGCCGCGGTGCAGCGTCTGGCCGACCGCGTGTCGGCGGTGTTCGTCCCCGCCGTGCTCCTGCTCGCCGCCGCCACCTTCGCCGGCTGGCTCGCGACCGGGAACGGCGCGGGAAGCGCGGTGAGCGCGGCCGTCGCCGTCCTCATCATCGCGTGCCCCTGCGCCCTCGGGCTCGCCACGCCCACGGCCCTCCTCGTGGGCACCGGCCGCGGCGCGCAGCTCGGCATCCTCATCAAGGGCCCCGAGGTGCTGGAGTCGACGCGTGCGGTCGACACGGTCGTGCTCGACAAGACCGGCACCGTTACCACGGGCGCGATGCAACTCGTCGATGTGGTCGCCGGGCCCGGGACCGATCCCGCCCAGTTGCTGCTCCTCGCGGGCTCGCTCGAGCACGCGTCGGAGCATCCGGTGGCGCGCGCGGTCGCGCGTGAGGCCGAAGCTCGCGGGCTGCCCCACCTGCCCGTCACCGCGTTTGCGAGCGTCGCCGGCGCGGGTGTGCGGGGCAACATCGACGGACGAGTCGTGGTGATCGGACGCGACCACGTGCTGCGCGCCGAGGGCATGTCACCCGCACCTCCGCTCCTGGCTGCACAGCGGGTTGCCGAGGCTGCGGGCCGCACCGCCGTGTTCGTCGCGTGGGACGGCGCACCGCGTGGGGTTCTCGTCGTGGCCGACACGCCGAAGCCGACGAGCCGGCAAGCGGTCGACGAGCTACGCAGCCTCGGCCTGCACGCGGTGCTGCTCACCGGCGACAACGCACGCGCGGCGCGCGCGGTGGCCGCGGAGGTGGGCGTCGGCGACGTGGTCGCCGAGGTGTTGCCGGCTGACAAGGTCACCGTGGTGAGGCGGCTCCAGGACGACGGCAAGGTCGTCGCGATGGTGGGTGACGGCGTGAACGACGCCGCCGCCCTCGCGCAGGCCGACCTCGGCATCGCCATGGGCACCGGCACCGACGTCGCCATCGAAGCGAGTGACCTCACCCTCGTGCGCGGCGACCTCCGCGGGGCTGCGGACGCGATCCGCCTGTCGCGCAAGACGCTCGCCACCATCAGGGGCAACCTGTTCTGGGCGTTCGCGTACAACGTCGCCGCGCTGCCACTCGCCGCCGCCGGGCTCCTGAGCCCGCTCGTCGCGGCGGCGGCGATGGCGTGTTCGAGCCTGTTCGTGGTGAGCAACAGTTTGCGGCTTCGACGCTTCGGGAGACATTGATGCGTGGCTACACGATGGACAAGGACGACTACCTGAAGCGCCTCCGGCGCATCGAGGGTCAGGTACGCGGGTTGCAGCGGATGATCGACGACGACATGTATTGCATCGACATCCTCACGCAGATCAGCGCGGTCACGAGGGCGCTGCAGAGCGTCGCCATCGGCCTGCTCGACCAGCACATGCGCCACTGTGTGCGCGACGCCGCGCGCGACGACCCGGAACGAGCCGGTGAGCTCGTCGAGGAGGCCACCCGCGCGATCGAACGGCTGGTTCGTGCGTGACCGCCGAGCCCGAGACCGTGCTCGACGCCGTGCAGTTGCTCGAGCGCGAGGGGTACCGCGGCAACATCACGGTTCGGCCCGACGGCACCGTCCACTGCGGCACGTGCGGTCGGACGCATCCGGTGAACGACGCGCTCGTCGACCGCGTATATCGCTTCGAGGGCGCGAGTGACCCCGACGACGAAGCCATCGTCCTCGGCGCGCGTTGCCCGCACTGTGGTGCGTTGGGCGTGATCGTCTCGGCGTTCGGGCCGAGCGCCGAGCCCGCGGTGCTGTGCCACCTGCAACTGCTCGACGCTCGCTTCCGCGAGCAGCCCGCGTAGCTCAGGTCTTGGTCGCGATGCCTTCGTACATGTATCCGAGGGGCTTTGGCCCCCGGATGTAGTAGGTGTCGAGGCGCGTCACCTCGAGTCCCGAGTCGGCGATGAGCGTGTCGATCGAGCGGTTGAGGTGGCAGCCGCCGGCGACGCGCCGTTGGATCGGCGTGATCCGGTCCTGCCAGGCCGCGACCTTCGGGTCGGGCGAGCGGCCGTGCTCGAGGAAGTGCACCTCGCCGCCGGGTCGCAGCACGCGGCGCATCTCGCCGAGCGCGGCCTCGACGTCGGGGATCGTGCACAGTGTCCACGTGGTGAGCACGTGGTCGACGCTCTCGTCCGGAAGCGGCAGCGCCTGGCCGTCGAGCCCTATGTACTCCACCGGCACCGGGCTCGCCGCCACCCGCTTGGCCGCGAGCTGTCGGCCGACGGTCGCCGGGTCGACCGCCCACACCCGCGTCACCGACGGCGGGTAGTGCGGCACGTTGCGCCCCGAGCCGAAGCCCACCTCGAGGGTCTGGCCGGTGAGCCCCCCCGCGGTCCGCGCCCGGAGCGGGTCGAGCGTCTTCATGCCGAGGGTCAGGTCGATGAAGCGGGGCAGCACCTGTTCGTCGTAGAAACCCATGGCCCCGAGTGTGCCCGGTCGTGGCCCGAGAGCCAACGCGGGGTCGGCCGTCTCCGTATGCTCATCGGCCGTGGCGCTCACGTTCGAAGACTTCTCCGTCACCGTCGACGACGCGGTCGTCGACGACCTGCGGACGCGGCTCGCGCGCACACGCTGGCCCGACCAGATTCCCGGCGTCGGGTGGGACTACGGCACCGACCGCGCCTACCTGCAGGAGCTCTGCGAGTACTGGCGCGACCAGTTCGATTGGCGAGCCTTCGAGGCGCGGTGCAACGCCTACCCGCAGGTCGTCACGACGATCGACGGGCAGCGCATCCACTGCGTCCACGCGCGCTCGCCGGAACCGACGGCGCGTCCGCTGATCGTCTCGCACGGATGGCCGGGCTCGGTGGCCGAGTTCTTCGAGATCATCGGGCCGCTGGTCGACCCCGCGTCCTACGGCGGCGATCCCGCCGACGCGTTCCACGTCGTCGTGCCGTCACTACCGGGTTACGGCTTCTCGGGCCCGACGCACGAACGCGGCTGGCACGGGGTGCGTGTGGCGCAGGCGTTCGGCGCGCTGATGGCCGGCCTCGGCTACGAGCGCTACTACGCGCAGGGCGGCGACTGGGGCAGCCTCGTCACCACTGCTCTCGGTGCGCTGTTCCCCGAGCAGGTCGCCGCGGTCCACGTGAACCTCCTCATCGCGACCGCCCCCGAAGGGCGCGATCCGACGGACGGGCTCACCGAGGCCGACCAGGCGCGTCTCGCCGACATGCAGCACTTCGTCGCGCAGGAGACCGGATACCAGGCCATCCAGTCCACGAAGCCGCAGACGCTGGCCTACGGGCTCACCGACTCGCCGGCCGGTCTCGCCGGTTGGATCGTCGAGAAGTTCCGGACATGGAGCGACTGCGACGGGGACGTGGAGCGCAGCTTCACCAAGGACCGGTTGCTCGACAACATCTCGATCTACTGGATCACCGGAACCATCAACTCGTCGACACGCATGTACTACGAGACGATCGGTGGCGGCGGGTTCGCATCCGTCCCGCCGGTGACGGTGCCCTTCGGCCACACGGTGTTCCGCGGCGAGATCTACAACGCACCGCGTGCGTGGGTCGAGGATCGGTACGACATCGTGTACTGGAACGCGGCCGAGCGGGGCGGTCACTTCGCCGCGATGGAGGTCCCCGACCTCTTCGTCGACGAGGTGCGCAGGTGCTTCAGGAGAACACCGCTTCTCGGTTGAGGCCGGGTCAGCCGAGGCTCGCCTTGGTGATCTTGCCGTGGTCGATCTCGAACGTCACGCGGTTCGGGTCGTAGTCCTGGGTGAGCATGAAGCGCTCGCCGTCCTCCCGGGCGATCCGCCACGGACGACCGTCGGCCTTCGCCTTCGCGATCGCCGCCTGTTTGGTGAGGCCGACGTAGGCGGCTGCGGCGTCGCCTTTTGCCGTCGTCGTGGTCGTCGAGCCGGGGCGATCCGATACCGACGACCCGCTCGAGCCGCCGCAGGCCGCGAGCACGACTGCGCCGGCGGTGACGCACGCGAAGGCTGTCCGGACCCGCATGCCTGCACGGTACGGCGTGTCGGAACGCCCCGGCCGTCGGCCCGAGGCGATCGCTAAACTGACCGACTCGCAATATGCGCTCGTAGCTCAACGGATAGAGCATCTGACTACGGATCAGAAGGTTGGGGGTTCGAATCCCTCCGAGCGCGCTCTTTCCGTCGCAGGTCAGGGCCAATCTCGGCTCGCGGGCCGGTCTTGGCTGCGGTGGGCTTGCTCACGGATGCTCACAACTGGTCCGTCGGACGCTGGTCGCGTTCAGGTTCCGCGGTGCGCTTTTCGCACCCGGAGGTCGCGATGCGAGGAAGCGTCAGACGGAGAGGCCGCACGTGGACGTATGTCGTCGACGTTGGCCGCGACCGGCGACTGGCCGTCGTCGGCAACGCTCGAAGGGCGGGTTCGCGACTCGGCGTGACGCTGAGCAGGCCCTTGGTCGCGCGCTGGCCCCGATCGGTGCCGGCGAGGTGGCGACGGCTGGTGGGTTGACACTCGGCGCGTATCTCGAGCGGTGGTTGACCGGCGCGCGGCCGTCGTTGAAGCCGTCGACGGCGAAGAGTTACCGCGAGCTCGGTGGAGTGGTACGTGGGGCCTCGCATCGGACGCGTGAAGCTCGCCGACCTCAACGCGCTCCACCTCAGCAACCTCTACGCCGACCTCCTCGCCGACGGTGCGATGCGCAGCGAGGGTGACGTGTCGGCCTCGACGGTACGCGGCGTCCACCGGGCGCTTCGCGCGCGGGCGTGTTCGTAAAGCGGGGCGCGCGACCCGTGGCGGGCGATGGCTTCTTCTTGCCAGCGACTCAGCGCAACAGAACGCCGCGCCGACACGAGAGCCGGGAGCAGCTCCGCGACGTCGCGCTGGCTGAGCCCGCGTTCGGTAATCGCGTGCGGCGCCGCTCGCCGCCGAGTTCGTTGAGCACCACGGCATCGTCCCTCGCCCGCGGGTTGATGTGGCACGTGTCATCGCATCACGACGCGGGAATGTCAAAGCGGAGCGTATCTGATCTGATACGCTCGTGCGGTGAGG
>DASPTH010000057.1:0-2900 GCA_035623515.1 Acidimicrobiia bacterium | reverse complement strand
ACGCTCGAGGCACTGAACGTCCTGATCGAGCGCGTGGGTCGCGAGCACCGCACCGCGGGAGCCGAGAACCGATGACGGGCCCCGAGGCACCGCAGCCACGACCCGCCGACACCGACGAATCTGTCAACGCAACCGAACCAGTCACCCGACTCCTGCGTGACTTACGGACGTCCCGCGACGGACTCTCCACACGAGAGGCCGAGCGCCGCCTCGTCGTCCACGGCCCGAACGAGTTGCGCCGCGGCGGCCGACGTCACCTCGGGCGGGAGTTCGTCCACCAGTTCACGCATCCCCTGGCGCTGCTGCTCTGGCTGGCCGCGGCCCTGGCGTGGGTTGCCGGTACGCCCCTCGTCGCGACTGCCATCGTCATCGTGATCGTGGTGAACGCGGCGTTCGCGTTCACCCAGGAACAGCAGGCGGAACGAGCGGTCGAAGCGCTCGCCGAGTACCTCCCTCCTCGCGCCACCGTCGTACGCGACCGGCGACAACAAGTCGTCGACGCCCGGGCGCTCGTGCCCGGCGACGTGCTGGTGCTCACCGAGGGTGACCGCATCTCTGCCGACGGTCGGCTCCTCAGCGGCTCGCTCGAGGTCGACGCGTCGGCGCTCACGGGCGAATCCATGCCGGTTCTCCGCTCGGCCGAGCTCGTCGACACCGACGTGCCCTTCCTCGAGGCTCGCGACCTCGTGTTCAGCGGCACGAGCTGCACCGGAGGGGAGGCGCGCGCGGTCGTGTTCGCGACCGGAATGCGCACGGAGCTCGGACGGATCGCTGCGCTGTCGCAGCGCGTCGAGGCCGACGAGAGCCCCCTCGAGCGGCAGGTGCGACGGGTCGCCTGGTTGATCGCGCTCGTGGCGATCGGCGTGGGGCTCGCGTTCCTGCCCATCGGGACATTGGTCGCCGGGCTCCCACTCGAACCGGCCGCGGTGTTCGCGGTCGGCCTGCTCGTCGCCAACGTCCCCGAGGGCCTGCTGCCCACGATCACGCTCGCGCTGGCCGTCGGGGTTCGAGTGCTCGCGAGGCGAAAAGCGCTCGTCAAGCGGCTCAGCGCGGTCGAGACCCTCGGCTCCACGACGGTCATCTGCACCGACAAGACAGGGACGTTGACCGAGAATCGCATGCGCGTCACGAACATCTGGACGCGGAGTGGCGAAGTCGACCTCGAGCGTCCGCACCGCGCGACACCGCGGGGTAGCCAGGCCCTCCACGTCCTTCTTCACACCGTCGCTTCGTGCAACAACGCGCGCCTCGGCGGAGGGGACGCTCCCGACGAAGGCGCGGGCGGCGGGGGCACGGGTGACGCCACCGAGATCGCGTTACTCGCGGCCGCCGCGAATTTCGGCGAGGACGTCGATCCGTCGCGTCGGGAACGTGACCGCGCCCATCAGTACCACTTCGACGCCGGCCTGAAGCTCATGTCGACGGTGGACCGGGACGCGGCCACGGGCACGTACTGGGTGAACACGAAGGGCGCGCCCGAAGCCGTGCTCGATCGGTGCACCGATGTGCTCGAGGACCACGGCGAGGCGATCCCGCTGGACGCGGGCGAGCGGGCCCGGATTCGAGACGCGGTCGAACATCACGCTGCGCGAGGCCTCCGCGTCCTGGGTGTCGCCCGGCGGCGTGTCGAAGGCGCCGTGCCCGGGGCGGCCGAGCGAGACCTCGTGGAACGCGGCCTCTGCTTCGTCGGCTTCGTCGCGCTGTTCGACCCGCCGCGTGCGGAGGTCGCCGCCGCCGTCGCCCGCTGCCGCGAGGCCGGCATCCGCATCATCGTCGTGACCGGCGACCACGGTCTCACCGCGAGGGAGGTGGCCCGGCGGGTCGGGATCGTCCAGGGTGTCCCGGCCGTCGTGACGGGCGAGGACCTCGATGGCCTGAGCGACGCGGAGTTGGACGAGTTGCTCCGCGAGCAACGCGAGGTGATCTTTGCCCGGTCGTCGCCGGAGGCGAAGCTGCGGATCGCCGATGCGCTGCGACTGCAAGGCGAGGTCGTTGCCATGACCGGCGACGGCGTGAACGACGCGCCCGCCCTCCGGCGCGCCGACATCGGGATCGCGATGGGCCAGAGCGGCACCGAGGTCGCGCGCGAGGCGGCGACGATGATCCTGGTCGACGACAACTTCGCGACCATTGTCACCGCGATCGAGGAAGGGCGGCGCGTCTACGCGAACGTCAAGAAGTTCATCTTCTACATCTTCGTGCACTTTCCTCCGGAGATCGTGCCCTTCCTCGTCTTCGCGCTCTCGGGTGGAGCGATCCCGCTTCCCCTCACCGTGCTCCAGATCCTCGCGATCGACCTCGGCACGGAGACGCTGCCGGCGCTCGCGCTCGGTCGCGAACCCGCAGAACCCGGCCTCATGCAGCAGGAACCCCGCCCGCGCTCAGAGAGTGTCATCACGCCATCCATGCTCGGGCGTGCCTGGCTGTTCCTCGGGCCGATCTCCGCGTTCCTCGTGATGTGTGGTTTCTTCTTCGTGCTCACCCGTTCGGGCTGGAGCCCCGGCGCTCCGGTGGGCGACGGCCACCCCCTCCACCACGCGTACCTCGAGGCGACCACGATGACGTTCCTCGGCATCGTGGTCTGCCAGATCGGCACGGCGTTCGCGGCGCGGACCGACCGTGCATCGCTTCGCTCGATCGGCCTGTTCACGAACTCGCTCCTGTTGTGGGGCATTGCCTTCGAGGTGGCCTTCGCGGCAGCCATCGTCTACGTCCCGGCGCTGCAGGGTGTCTTCGACACCGTCGCCGTGAGTCCCGAGTACCTGGCCGTGCTCGTGCCGTTCCCGGTTGTCGTGTGGGGAGCCGACGAGATCCGACGGTGGCTCGTCCGGCGCCGCCAGGCGGTACCCGATGGGTGACGCGCGTCCCCGCACCCGAGTCCTGCGACGCCTCGCGCGGGG
>DASPTH010000020.1:0-3046 GCA_035623515.1 Acidimicrobiia bacterium | reverse complement strand
GCGGCCGCGCTGCTCGTCATTTTCCTCGCGCCGGTGAGCTGGCTGCGCACCGACTACGTCGACGCCGTCTATCAAAAGGTGTCGGATCCTGACCACGCCCTCCCGTACGCCACCGAGCTGCGCGCCCGAACCCTTCCGTCCGATCGCGTCGTCGTCGACGGGTACGACTGGAATCCCGCGATCCTCTACTACGCCCATCGAGACGGGATGATGCTCGCGCCGTCCGCGGTGTATCCCGGCCTCTACCGCGACCTCTCGCGGTCGGGCTACAACACGTGGCTCGCCGTCAACGGTGGGACGGGTCAGTTCGACCAGATCGGCACCTGGCCGTGGGTCGGAGTCGAGAGCAACCACGCGTATCGGCTGGGGCACAGCGCTGCCGACGTGGACCGAGCGCACGTGGTCGCGACGAATGACGCTGCCGCGCTGGCGTCGTCGGGCGCCGGGCAATCGACTTCGAGCACCGCTGTACTCTGCAACGGCAAGGAGTTCCGAGTCCCGGCCGGGGCTCAGGGCACGTGGTTCGTGCCGACTGCTCGCTCTCCCGCGGGTTTGCGAATCTCGTTCGACCGCTCGGCACCGCTCCCGGCGTTCGCGGCTTACGTCGTACGAACAGGGAAGCCGGGCGCAGCCATCTCAGTGACTTGCAGCGGTCCACCATCGGTCTCGCTACGCGTGAAGGACGCTCCGGTCCCCTGACAGCCGGATTGCGCAGTCATACGTGACCTGCGAGGCGAGCGCGCACGCGGCTGCGCGCTCGGGCGGCGGCCAGGCGCGCGTAGGCGCGACCGCGTACGCCGTGCAGCGGGAACCGAACCGCCGCTTCCGCGGCCACCAGCCTTTCCAGCGCCGAGATGATCCGGTCGAAGACGACCGGCTCGTCGAACCACTCGCGGAAGGTGGCGAGCGCCCGCTGCCCCATCTCCTCCGCCTCGGGCTCGAGTGCCTCGAGGCGCGCGAACAGCGCGTCCACGGGCGCGCGCTCCGGCCAGCGCACCGAGCAGCGCTCCCACTCGGGACCTCGCGGCGGCACCCACTCGTCAGCGATGATCACCGGCACTCGCCCGGCCGCCATGGTCTCGTACAGCCGGAACGACGACGTGCCGTGACCGCGGGGGCAGAGCACGAATTTCGACCGACTGAGCGTCTCCAGGAACTGCGCCTGCCGTGCCCGGTAATCGGGCGCGGCAACGTCGAAGACCAGGAATCGGTCGACCCTGGTGAACACGCCGCGCGGGTGACGCGCCTCGAACAGACGAGCGCGCGCCGGATGCGTCGGCGATCCCACGAAGCTCACGAGCAGGTCGGGGGTACCACGGTGAAAACATGTGGAGTCGCGCACACGGGAGCCCGGTACGGGTAGGTATCCGACCGCGACCTGGTACCGGGCCTCGAAGTGTGGGGCCGGCATGCTCACGTACGCGCCGGGAAACGCGCACCATGGGCGGTCCTGCTGGTCGTACACGTACACCTTGTCGCGGAACCGCCGCGTGACCGGAGCGTCGCGGATGGCAGACAGCCGCCAGTCGGGTGCGAGCTGGTTGCAGTCGGTGAAGAGGACGATGTCGGCGTCGTCGGGATCGCCGGTGAGCACATGCCGCCTCGCGGTGTCTCTCGCCGCCAGCAGCTCCCAGTCGAGGATCGCGGAGCGTTCGCGCGGAAGGCCCGCGGTCGCGAGGAAAACCTTCACGCGGCTCGGCGACCCGTCGCGCTCACGGAATCGCGGTCAGCAGCGCGTGCGCAAGCTCGACGTGCCGGTCGTACTGATGCAACACAGCGGGTACGGAGCCGTCCGAGTTGAGCACGACGCCGTCGGTTGTCGCGTCGACTTGTGTGAGCGCGCCCATGGTGAGTACTCGCCCGCGGCCGTTCGGGACGATCGTCGGAGACCCGAGTGCTCCCGTGTAGACGAGCCAGTTGTGCATGGCTTGATCGTGCGCGCCGAGTGGCGGCACGTGACGGCGCACTTCCTCGACCATCTTGCCGAGGTACCCGATCATGCCCTCCCGCGTGCCGACGGTGACTCCGGAGCAGGACACCGTCCGGTCCTGCAGAGCGGCCACCGCCCCGGCTCCGTAGAGATCCTCGACCCACCGGGGATTGAAGCCGCCGGCGGCGAAGGTCACGTGGGGCTCTTCGAGGAATACCTCGATCTCCTCGACGCCGCCGACGAACGGATCGCGCTGGAAGATCACGTCGCGCACGTCGGAGATCATGACCGCCTCGAACTCGTGGTGAGCCTCGAGGTACGCGAGGTAGTGGGAGTACCGCAACGACTGCAGGCCTTCGAGCCGGAACTCGAGGTCGGCGGCGACCGCGTTTCCTGGTGCGCTGCCGACGGCCCGCCCGACCCGCCGGCACAGTGCGGGATAGTGCTTGCGGAGCCCCCGCTGGTGCTTCGACCAGTCGAGCAGTCGGACCGACCAGGCAGGCGCCGCCGGTTCGTAGCAGCCGTCGACGTCGACGACCTCATCGACCAGGGGTCGCAGCGTCTCGCGCTCGCCGGGATCGAGGCGCGAAGCGAACAGGCAAATCGTCCCCTCGAAGCCGACGGCGCGGAGCGAGCGGAAGAACGGGGTGAAGTGGTAGGCGGGCAGACGGCTCGCCGACCCGAGGACCAGTGCGCGTGGCGAGCTCATGCGGACGGATGACGATAGCCGTCGCGGAGCTCTGCCCCGGTCAACGGCGACGGTCCGACGACGCCATCAGCGCGTTCACTTCGCACGCCACGCGACCGGGTGCGAAGTGCTCGGCCGCGAAGCGATAGGCGCGCTCCCCGAGAGCGCGCGCTGTGTCGGGGTTCCGCATCAGGTCAGTCACCGCTGTGACCAGTCGCTCGGGGTGGTCGTCCAGGTCGATGCCGGCCCCGCTCGCGACCATGTATTCGTGGGCACCCCGGGCGGCATCCGTGACGATCGCACACCCGGAGCTCATGCCGTCGATCACGGGGTAGCTACACGCCAACGGGGTGCCGCGCTCGAGAGACGACGGACCCGAGCCTCGCGAGTGGACGACCACGAGCGAGCGCCGGAGTTGCGCAGTGAGC
>DASPTH010000015.1:0-2157 GCA_035623515.1 Acidimicrobiia bacterium | reverse complement strand
TGACATGGTCCGACGCTCGGTGGTCGCGTGGTGCTCGGCGCGGCCGCGTCGTCAGCCGGCTCGTCCGTAGCGGACGAGCCGCAGCAGCTCGCTGCTCGTGGTGTCGGGCTTGGTGTCGAAGGCGAGGAGGGCGACGAGCCGGGCCCGGTCGCCGCGGATCGGCGTCACCCGGTGGAGCGAGTAGCGGCCTTCGAAGAGGAGCAAGGTGCCCGGCACCATCGGGATCAGCTGGACGCGCGACGTGTCCCCGGCGAGGACCGCGGCTACGTCGTCGTAACGCTCGTCGGTCGCCGATCGGATGCGCGGCACGTACTCGAACGCGCCGCCGTGCTCGGCGGAGACCAGCGCGAGGGACACGACGAAGTCGGTCTGGTCGAAGTGCCAGGCGAGCTCGTCACCGTCGCCCATCACCGCGAGGTTCAGCGCGCCGAGCGGGTCGGCGTACGGGTAAACCGACGCCTCGCCGAGCATCGCGGCGACGAACCCGTGGAGCGCCGGCCACTCGTAGAGGGCACGGAGGCCCGAGTCGGGAGGGAAGCGGTCGTAGGCGACCGCGCCGAGCGCGTTCGGGCCCAGGACCCGCTTCGGGTGGCCGTCGGGGCAGGACTCGTCCGGCAGGTCGAGGTAGCAGGTGCCTTCGACCCGGCTCCGGTGCGCGTGCGGAGCCAGCGTGTCGCCTTCGGCCGCGAGCTGCGCGGTCGCGCGACGGTTCAGGAACCCGGGCAGCTCGCACGCGCCGGTCCCCGCCAGCTGGCGTCGGCACTCGGCGACGAGGGACACGGCTCGAGGGTCGTCGAGGTCCGCGATCGGGTATCGATCGTCGTCGACGAGGGTGAGCGGATCGGACCGGAGCACGCGCGGTAAGTGTACGGTTCGGCGCGTGGGTGTCACCCCGGGTGTCGACGGGTGGACCACGCAGGTCGGGGAGGGGTTCGCCGGCAACGGGGTGGACGCGGCGCATCTGAACACGGTGCTGGGTGCGCGTGGCGGGCCGCTCGAAGCGGCCTGGGTCACCGCGTTGGCGACGCCGCGGCAGGGACACATCCCGTTCGTCGTCGTCGCGGCGCCCAACGTCGCGGTGCGTCCCCCCACCCTGTTCGTGAACAAGGCGCCGCTAACCGGCGACCGGCACGAGCGGCTCACGTGGGGTCCGGCGCAGGCCGGGGTGGCGGGTGGCGTCGCCGACGCGCTGGGCGACGAGACGATCCCGCCCGGCGACGTGGGGCGGCTGTTGCTGATCGCGGCGGTCTGGGTCAACCCCGCCGCGCAGGACCCCGACGCGGTGTACCGGCACAACCGGTCGGCGACCCACGCCGCGCTCCGCGCCGGGGCGTCCGGCGGTCCGCCGCTCGCCGAGCTGCTCCGTGCCGGCGAGCACCCGGTCAACCCGTACTTCGGCGGCCCTCGCTAGCCGACGAGACGGTCCGTGGCCCGTCGTGACGGCGTAACTACGCGACCGCGACGCCCACCAGGTCGTGCACGAGCCGGACGACGGTGGCGCCCTCCCCCACCGCGGACGCGACGCGCTTGATCGAGCCGCGCCGCACGTCGCCGGCCGCGAAGACGCCGCTCAGGCTGGTCTCGAGCGGGAGTGGATCCCGATCGAGGTCCCATCGGCCGCCGGCCAGCTCGAGCACCTCGCGGCCGGTCAGCACGTAGCCGCCCGAGTCGCGAGCCACCTGGTCGGGGAGCCACTGGGTGTGGGGCTCGCCACCGATCATGACGAACAGCGCGCCGGCAGGAAGCTGCTCGCACTGCCCGCCCGCACGGTCGCGCAGCGTCAGCTGTTGCAGGCGTCCGTCGCCGTCACCGTCGACGACCTCGGTGCAGTGGCGCACGGCGATGTTCGACGTCGCTTCGATCTCCCGCACCAGATAGGTGGACATCGACGCCGCGTAGCTGTCGCCACGGACGACGACCGTGACCGTCCGCGCGTGCTTCGCGAGGTGGAGGGCCGCCTGGCCGGCCGAGTTGCCTGCGCCGACGATGAACACGTCTTGGCCACCCATCGCCCGGCTCTCGCCCACCGCGGCGCCGTAGAAGACCCCCGCGCCGACCAGTCGCTCGAGCGGCGGGACGCCCAGCCGGCGCCAGGAGACGCCGGTCGCGACGACCACGGCCCGGGCCGAGACCTCGGCGCCGTCGGCGAGGCGGACC
>DASPTH010000007.1:0-9473 GCA_035623515.1 Acidimicrobiia bacterium | reverse complement strand
GCGAGCCTCGTCGCCGTGCTCGTGGGGCTCGGCGCGCTGCGCGTGCGCGGGCTCCTGCTCGCGATCAGCACCCTCGCGTTCGCGATTGCGGCGCAGCTCTACCTGTTCCAACGACCCTTCTTCACCGCCGGCTTCTCGACGGTGGAGATCCCGCGCACCGACATCGGTCCGCTCGAGCTCACGCACCGGAACCGCGCGTACTACTACTTCGTGCTGATCGTGCTCGTCTTCGTGCTGCTCGTCATCGGGCACCTCAAACGCACCGGCATCGGGCGCATGATCATCGGGGTGCGCGAGAACGAGCTGGCCTCGGCGGCCATGACGGTGTCACCGGCGCGTGCCAAGCTGCTCGCGTTCGCGGTGGGCGGTTTCGTCGCCGGCGTGGGCGGGGTGTTGCTCGGAGCCGCGAACCTCACGTTCAGTCCGGGTGACCGGTTCTTCCTCGTCGAGGACTCCATCCGGTTGATCTCGATCGCGGTCATCGGCGGCCTGGGCAGCCTGTCGGGCGCCGTGGTCGGCGCGCTCTGGGTCGTCGGCCTGCCGTCGTTCTGGCCGGAGAACCAGATCGTGCCGCTGTTCACCTCGAGCATCGGCCTGTTGATCATCCTCCTCTACATCCCGGGTGGCTTCGTGCAGATCGGTTACTACGTGCGCGACTCGTTCCTCGGCTGGCTCGACAAGCGGATGGGACCGGCACCGCAGACGAAGACCGTCACCGCACCGCCGGCGTCCCTCCGGCGCGAGCAGCCGCTCGGGTCGGCGGCGGTGAACGCCGATGGCAGCGTGCTCGCGACGCACGGCCTCACGGTGCAGTTCGGCGGGCTCGTCGCCGTCGACGCCGTCGACTTCCGCGCCGACCCCGGGGAGGTCGTGGGCCTGATCGGCAACAACGGCGCGGGGAAGTCGACGCTGCTCAACGCGATCGGCGGTTTCGTGCCCAGCCGCGGCACGGTGATGCTCCTCGGCAAGGACGTGAGCAGGAAGAAGGCGCAGCAGCGAGCGCGCGTCGGCCTCGGGCGCACGTTCCAGGCCGCGCGCCTGTACCCCGAGCTCACGGTGCGCGACACGGTGCAGCTCGCGCTCGAAGCCCGGCGCCGCACGTCGTTCTGGGGCTCGCTGCTCTGGCTCCCGTCGCTCCGGCCCGAGGCCGAGAAGCTCCGGGAGGCCAACGAGCTCATCGACTTCCTCGGCCTCAGCCGTTACGGCGACCGGTACATCGCCGAGCTGTCCACCGGCACCCGCCGCATCGTCGAGCTCGCCACCGTGCTCGCGGTCGCGCCCCGCGTGATCTGCCTCGACGAGCCCACCGCCGGCGTGGCACAACGCGAGGCAGAGGCATTCGGACCGCTCATCCTGCGCGTCCAGCGGGAGCTCGGCGCGACGCTGATCGTCGTGGAGCACGACCTGCCGCTGATCCTGTCCATCAGCGACCGGATCTACTGCCTCGAGGCCGGGCAGGTGATCGCGGAAGGACCCCCCGGGGAGATCCGCGACAACCCGCGGGTCGTCGCGTCGTATCTCGGCACCGACCAGCGCGCGATCCAACGCAGCAACGCGTGACCCGTGACGCGCCGGGGCCCCGCTCGCGTGGGGCCCCGGACGTGGAACCGACCGGCGGCGCTACGACTTGGCGCTCTTCGTACAGACCCCGTTGCTGAAGTCCTGCACGGGCGTCAACGCCTTCCAGTCGCCGCTGTCGCCGATCTTCGAGTCGAAGCTCACGAGCCCGAGCGCGTCGTCGGCGGTGTACTTGCCCTTGCACAGCGACGCGACCTTCGTGGGCACGATGTCGATCTTCCCGAAGCCGTTCACGGTCTTCTGCCAGTTCGGGATCGTGAGGTCGGGACCGACCCGCTCGGCGATGGTCCGGAACATGAACAGCTCACCGCAGAAGTCGGTGACCGCGGTCGCGAGCTCGATCGTGTTGCCGTCCTTGTCCTTGGGCTCCTTGCCCGGGGCCGGGATCGTCGTGCCGGTGGCCTTCTGGTAGATGTTCACGCACTGCTGCAAGAGCGGGCTCTTGTTGGCCCAGCGTGCCGCGGCGAGCTCGCCCGTGACGCTCAGCATTCCCTCGTACGGGTTCGGGCTCACGTGGGCGGCCACCTCGTCCTGCGCCTGCTCCGACGTGGAGTCGGAGTCGGCGAGCAGCAGCGCGTTCGGGATCGCCGCCTTGATCTTCTCGACGAATTGCTTCGAGGAAGCGGTCAGACCCGCCATGTAGATGGCGTTGACCTTCTCGCTCTTCCACTTGGCGATGAAGCTGTCGAGTTGTGCCTGCGCGGCGGTGGTGTCCTCACCCGTGATGCTGAGCACCGCCTCGGAGCCGGTCTTGATGTTCGCCTTCTTCAACGCCGGGAGGACGGTGTCCTTCACGCGGCCCGCGCTGTCCTGGTCGGTGATGATCCCGACCGTCTTGCCCTTGAGCTGGCCACCCTTGACCACCAGTGCGAGCAGCGCCTTCGCCGCGTTCTCCTTGGCGGTGTCGGGCGTCAGCAGCAGCCCCGGAGGCGACTGGTCGATCCAAGGCTGCTCGAGCTCGTGGCCGATGTGGATCGTGTTGTGCTTCTTCGTGATGCAGAGGATCCCCTCACCCTGGGAGAACATGTCGATGACCACGCCGAGCACCGCGAACACACCGTCGTCCTCGGTCCACGTGGTGCACATGGACAGCGGGTCGGGCTGGCGGCCGGGGATCGGCTGGTACTTGATGAAGTACGGCTTGATCTTGCGGCCGTCGACCCCGCCGTGACTGTTGATGTAGTCGACGAAGATCTGCGCGGTCTTCTGCTGATCTCCCCGAGCCACGTGGATGTACTGCGCGATCGAGTCGTAGTCGATGATCGCGATGCCGACCTTGATCTGGTCGGCGCTGACCCCGTGCCCGAGGTCCTTCAGGCCGCTGGCGCCGCTCGCGGCGGTGGCGGTCATGCCGAGCGTCAGGGCCGTGATCACGAGCCCGATGCACACCACGTGCCAACTCGGTCGTCGACGACTGCCGGTTTCTGACATGTTCTCCCCCCGGTTGCCCTCTTGGTTGGCGGAGAGCGTACGACGCCGAGGTCCGCTTGTCCTGCCACCCCCGGGGCGGCGACCGGCACGTGAGGACGAGGTCGTCCGCGCAGTGGTCTACCCGACGCGGAGTTGCGCCACCTCGCTGGTGAACGGCGCGACCGTCTCGAACACGGGCACCTGCAGGACCCCGCCGAGCGAAGCACCCGGGTACACGATGCTCATGGTGGTGGTCGCCGACGGCGGCACCGCGTCCTTCGACCCCAGGACCAGCTCGGGCGTCGCCTGGAGCACCGGCCCGCCGCGATCGACGTAACTGCTCGACGACAGGAAGACCTGCCGCGGCCCGTCGGGAGCACCGGTGACCGACAAGACGATGATCAGCGCGTTCGTCGTCGCCGAGCGGTACGCGGCGCGTACCGCCAGCGAGACGCCCATCGCGGTCGCCGGGGGGCCGCCGACCGCGTACCGGCCCGCCAACGACTTGCCGTCGACGGTGAACGACACCAGCCGGTGCTGCTTGTCGAGCTTGAAGTTCGCGTAGGTGGTGCACGATGGTGCCACCGTCGACGCGGTCGGCTTCTCGGTGCTGCAGCCCTGCACGGTCTTGCCCTTCCGCACGAACGTCTGACGGTTCGGCTGACCGGCACCGCTGATCCGGTAGGCGTCGTTGATCGCCAACCAGAAGTCGACGTTGGAGGCGGCGAGGGAGCCGGCGGCGCTCAGGGTCTTCGCGTCCGTCGGGCGACCGCCGCGCGCGAAGAGGTGTTGGAGGTAGCGGTATCCCGTCGCCGTCGGGTCCGCGTCGGCCGCCCGCGCCGCCCCGACCGGAGCGAGTGTGAACAGCAACGCGGCGAGCACCCATGCCGTGACCAGGCTTCCCACCCGACGCGCGCCCGGCAGCATCGCGCGGAACCTAGTGGCCGTCGCCCTCCGCCTGCTGGAACATGCCCAGGACCTGCAACCGCTGTTGCATGTCGAGCGCGTTGAAGCGAGCGAACGCGTCCTCCGGCGTCGTCACGTCGGCGAAGGACGCGAGCGGCGTCTTCGACTGGGCCAGCCGTTGGCGATCCGCCGGGCTCAGCTGCTGCAGGAACGGGATGGCGTCCTCCGGACCCGACAGCTCGCCGATGCGCGCGAGGAGGTCGTCGACCGAGTGGTCGACCCGGGTCGGCAGAACGGACTCCGGGAACGCGGCGACGACGGCGAGGACCTCGTCGAGCCGGTGGCTCACGTCGTCGCCGGACTGGTACTCGCCCCGGCTCAAGCACGCGAGCCAATTCTCGTCGCCGACGAACGCCCAGTCGTCGTGGGCCATCACGAGTCGGCGAACTTCCGGTGACACGATCTGTGGGTCGATACCCGGCATGACGGCCACGACGAAGCGATCGTCGAACGCTGCGTCGCCGGTCGTCATCTTGGGGAAGTGCCCGGCGGACGGGAGCTGGCGCGGCTGCACGATCATGATCGGCGACATCGTGCCGAGCTCCACCGCGCACACCGCGATCCCCATCATCTCGTGCAGTTTGACGAGCTGTTGCGGCCCGATGTTCGTCCACGCGTTCGTGACCACCACCTGCCGGCCGTCGACGCTGCCGCCGTAGGCGTCCCGGAACACCGTCTCGTGCTCCAGCGAGGTCGTGTCGTACAGCGCCGTCGAGTACGGCCGGTCGTAGAGGATCCAGCTCAACCGGTGGACCGTGTCGCTCAAGCTCGGCAACGGATCGTCACCCGGGATCGGCTGCCAGCCGCGCGATCTCGCCAGGTCGGCCAGGCCGAAGACCTCGTCTCCCCATGTCGACGACGGCGCGTGCCGCCTCCTGAACAAGCTCATCCCTGGTCCCCTCTCGTCGACGACCTGGACGGCACCCGTGGGCTGCCGGCCGAATTCTGGCGCGCCCGACGGGCGGCGTCGACACGACGGATGCGACCGCGATCGCCGCGGCCGGAATCATGGCGGCGCGGCACGGCGGGTCGACGAGACTGGCGGCATGCCGATCGATCTCGACAGGTTCTGCCGCGACGGCTTCGCCCGGGTCGACGGGGCGATCACCGAGGGAGCGGTGCAGGCGGCCCGTCGCGCCGTGTGGAGGAGCTTGGAAGCCCAGGGCATCGCGCCCGACGATCGCTCGACCTGGACCCAACCGGTCGTGCGAGTGCGCTGCCCCGACGAGTCACTCGTCGCCGCACCGCGCGCAACCGCGCTCGCCGACGCGTACGACGCGTTGGTCGGACCGGGGCGATGGCTCCCGCCTGGTAATGCAGGGGACGTGGTGCCGGTTCGCTTTCCGTCCGAGGAGCGTCCCGTCGACGTCGCCTGGCACGTCGAGGGCAACTGGAAGGGAACCACCGAATACCACACCGACCTCTGGTCGACCGGCCGCGGCTTGTTCGCGCTGCTCCTGCTCAGCAACACCGGCCTCGACGATGCGCCGATGGCAATGGTGCCGGGATCACATCGGTACGTGCCCAGCGTGCTCGAACCGTACGGGTCGGACGGCCTCGGTGGCGCCGCGATCGTGGCCGCGCTCGACCCGGCGGTCCTGTGCCGCCGTGTCGAGTTCGCGACCGGCGAGGCAGGCGACGTCTACCTGTGCCATCCGTTCCTGGTCCACACCGCGACATGGCCGCACCGAGGCACGCACCCGCGCATCGCGGTCGTCGCCAAGTTGGAGATCTTCGGAGGATACGCGCTCGACGGCTCGGACCCGTCGCCCATCGCGAGCACGATCGCGGCCGGCACGACGATGTAGAGGTCCCGGCTGACAAACGCACGCGCGTCCTCAGGACCGTTGGGACAGGGGTCCGCGCACCCACTGCTGCGCGGTCACGCGCCCGGCGATCCGCCACCCACCCTCGACGCGCTCCAGCTCGTCACGGTATTGGACTCCCATGGCCATGTCGTCGTGACCGTTGCCGGGCGCGGCGAAGTGCAACGCCACGCAGTAGCTCCAGCAGCGGGCCCGGTCGCCCTCGACCACGGTGTACTGGTTCGTGATGTTGTGCTGCGTCGCTCCGTAGGCCGCGACGCCTGCTTCGAGGGCGGGCAGGTAGTCGGTGACGGTCATCTCGCCCAACACGCCTCGGATGACCGCATCGGGAGCGAACACACTACGAAGCATCTCGCCGTCGCGGGTGTCCACCGCGAGCGCGTACAGGCGGCACACCCTCTCGACCGCTGCCTCGTCGGTGAGCAAGGGTGGCGTGGGTACCGGCACCGGACCCTGCAATTCGGGAACATCCGGAAACGATGAGGACGCAGACGTGCTGGTCACGGAGCACCACCTCGGTCATGATCAGACGCACGCGCCCACCCCGAATCGGTGACGGCTGCGCGACTTCGGCGACCATAGCTGCGTCCGTCGGACACCTGAGCTGTACGTTGCGGTCTCGTGAGACGCCGACGTCTGGGGTGGACCGACCTCGAGGTCTCCGAGTTGTCGCTCGGCGCGATGACGTTCGGTACCGCGATGCCGCCGATCTCGACGGTCGACCAGCGGCTGGCGCGCGAGATGGCGGAGCGTGCGATCGAGGCAGGCGTGAACCTCGTCGACACCGCCGACGTCTACTCGTCGGGCGAGTCCGAGGAGATCCTCGCGACCGTCTTGCGCGCGCACCGCGGCGACCTGCTCGTGGCGACAAAGGCGGGATTCGGCGCCGCCGACTCGAGCAGGGCCGGGCTCTCGTACGACAACGTCGTCCGGTGCGCGGAGACGAGCCTCCAACGTCTCGGGATCGGCCACATCGACCTCTTCCAGCTCCACCGCCCCGACCGGTCGGTACCGATCGAGGAGACGCTGCGCGCGCTCGACGACCTCGTCACCCGCGGGCTCGTGCGCTACTGGGGCGTGAGCAACTTCACGGCGGCGGAGATGGCATACGCGATGGGCTGGCAGGACGCGCACGAGCGACCGTCCATCGCGGCCGCACAGGTGTACTACTCACTCGTCGGCCGGGACGTGGAACACGAGATCGTCCCCTTCCGCATCCGCCGGCACGTCGGCCTGCTCGTGTGGAGCCCGCTCGCGAGCGGGTTCCTCGCCGGCCGCGAGGGTGGGCGGCGCGCGAGCTTCGCGTTCCCGCCCGTCGACGACGTGCTCGGCGCGCGTGCCCTCGACACGATGAGTGCGGTCGCGGATGCGCACGGAACCTCCGCCGCGCAGGTGGCCATCGCGTGGCTGCTCGGTCGACCGGCGGTGACGTCGGTCATCGTGGGCGCCAGCACGATGGCGCAACTCGAGGACAACCTCGGTGCCACCGATCTGACGCTCGGCGACGACGAGATCACCAGGCTCGACGCCGCGACCGCGCCGACGCCCGTGTACCCGGCGTGGTGGGACGCCGCGATGGGGGTCGACTGACCGGTGTTCGGTCCGGGCTGAACGCTGGGTCGAGCACGAGCCGATACGCGAAGTCGCGGCTGGGCGAGCGTACGGTTTGCCGGGCCGTGGGCTCCGCGGAGCGCGACACAGGGAGGCACGCGAGCAATGTCGTCGGCGAACGAACGAGGGTCCGGCTGGATCACGTACGCGGGAATCATGTTGATCATCATTGGATTCCTCCAGATCGTGAGCGGCCTCTGGGCGCTCGACCACAAGAGCACCTCGCCCGTCGCGAACCAGCTGATGTACGGGAGCCTCAAGGCATGGGGCTGGGCCATGATCCTGTCGGGAGTCGTCGTCGTGCTCTCGGGCACCTTGGTCTTCGGTCGCATCCAACTGGGTCGCTGGATCGGGATCATCGTCGCGGCCATCGCGATGATCGAAGCCGTGACCTGGGTCTTTGCCTACCCGATCGCAGCACTCACAGTGATCTTCCTCTCGGCCCTCGTGCTGTACGCGCTGATCGTCCACGGTGGCCGCGACGCGAGAACCTCGTAACGACGCTCGTCACGTCCACAGCGTCCATCCGTCGCGCGTGTCGTTCCGCGACACCCCGGCTCAACTGCGAGAGCTCGGTCGGGCTGCCGGGACTTGAACCCGGGACCTTTGGTCCCCCAGACCAACGCGCTAACCAAGCTGCGCCACAGCCCGTTGCACGGCCGATCGCCGCGTGCCGCGCAGTGTAGACGGGGTGGTTTCTCGGCTCCTCGGGAAGGACGCTGACTCACGCGGCGATCGGTCGTGCGCGTGGTCGTCTTCGTCGGTGTCTGTGCATGACGTCCGGGGATGGCTCGATGGCCTGGTAGGTGCCGTCGTGGTGTCGGCGGAGGGTCCAGCCGCCTTCGTGGCACAGGACGTGGTGGCGGCGGCACAGCAGACAGCAGTTCTCGACGTTCGTGGGTCCGCCGTGTTCCCAGGGGACGAGGTGGTGGACGTCGCACCAGGCTGCTGGCCGGTCACAGCCGGGCCACACACAGCCGCGGTCACGGATCTCCAGCGCGCGGCGCAGCGCGCCGGTGACGAGGCGGCGGCTGCGTCCGAGATCGAGGAGCTCGCTCGAGGCGCCCATGATCACGCGGGCGACCGCGCAGTCACACGCGAGGCGCCGGGCGGTATCGAAGGGCACGGGCCCGACGTGGTCGAGCTCGCAGCGAATGCGCCGCGGATCGATGGGCGGGTGGCCGCAGGCGGTCTCCCGGTCCATCACGAGGTGTACCGCGGCGGCGGGTCGCCCGCCGGCGCCGGCGCGGTCCAGGAAGGCGCGGCAGATGTCGGCGAGGCCGTCGTGGCGGCGCTGGGCGAGGGTTCGTGGCAACTCGGGACCCTCACCGCGGTCGGGTGGGGCAGCGAGCTCGAGCGCCTCGAGCAACAATGCCGTGGTGTCGGCGTCGAGGTCGCCCTCGACCGCGCCCATGCCCTGGAGGGTGACGCGCACGTGCAGGTTGCGCGCCTCCTGGTGGCGGCGCCCGGTCGGCTCCCCCACCGCGTCGTCGGCGGCAGAGCGCCAGTAGCGCGCGGCGACGGCAAAGCCATCGGCTGACAGCTCGCGCGCCGCGTCGAGGAGGGTCTCCTCGTTGGCGGCGTACTCCTGCTCGCGGTGGCGGATCATTGGGGCCAGCACCTCGAGGTGCGCGCACGTCACCTCCCCCGACGCCAACGCGGCGCCGGTAGCCCCGTGCCGGCGGCACAGCCGGCCCATCGCCACCAGCCGCGACGCCTCCAGGCGGGTCACCGGCGCCTGGTCCGCCAGACACGCCCGCGGGCTCACCGCCCCCTCGCCCGCCCAGTCGAGCCGGGCGTCCCACTCGCCGACCCGCGCAATCGCGGCCGCCCGGAGCCGCTCGATGAGCGCCAGGAGCTCGACCAGCCGCTGCGTGCGGCCGTGGCCGGTCCACGACGACCAGTCCTCCCCCGCCAACTCCGCCGTCGCCTCCCGGATCCGCCGCAAAGGGTCACTCGGGTCACTACCGAACATACGTTCGATACTACGCCACCCCGACGAGACCGGCAACCCCCCGATCCGGCAACCCCCCGATTCCCGGGCTCAGCTCAACGTGTGCACGAGCCACTCGATCCCCTGGA
>DASPTH010000393.1:0-19522 GCA_035623515.1 Acidimicrobiia bacterium | reverse complement strand
TCGCTCGCTGGCGAGCTCCTCGACTCGCCCTACGGGCTCGCTCGTCGCCGCGTGCCGCTCAGCTCAACCCGGACACTCGCTCGGACTTCACGGCTCACTCACCGCGTGACCGGGATACCCGGCCACGCGGCCGTTCGCTCGGCGGCGAGCTCTACCCGAGGTTGCTCGACCGCGGGTACGCGTCGTCGGGGTCCGTGAACACGTTCACGAGCGCGGGCCCGTCGTGGGCGAACGCGCGGTCCAGCGCGGGCCCCAGATCGCCGGGTTCCTGCACGAGCTCGCCGTGGCAGCCGAGGTCGCGCGCGACGAGGTCGTATCGGGTTGCCGGCGCGAGGTCGCACACGACGTCGTAGCCGAACAGCCGTTGCATCGGATGCTTCTCGAGCCCCCAGATGCCGTTGTTGCCGACGATCCCGACGACGTTGGCGTGGTGTCGTGCGAGCGAGTCGAAGTCGGCGAGGCTGAACCCGATCGCGCCGTCGCCGTAGAGGACGACGGTCTGCCGTTCCGGGTGCGCGACCGCGGCGGCGAGCGCGTAGCCGGTGCCGGAGCCGAGGCAGCCATAGGGGCCGGGACCGAGGAAGCAGCCCGGCGTGTACGTGTCGACGTAGCGGCCCGCGTACGACACGAAATCGCCGCCGTCGCCGACCACCACCGCGTCACGGTCGAGCCGGGCGCGGAGCTCCCCGTACACGCGCACGGGATCGATGGGGGACGCGTCCGAGGTGAGCCGAGCCTCGTCCGAAGCGCGCGCCGTGTGCTCCTCGGCGCGCAATCGCTCCACCCAGTCGCGGCGCGCGGGCGTCGACGCGAGTTCGTCGACGAGCGCGGCGAACAGCGCCCGGAGATCGCACTGCCCGTCGGTGAGGTGCACGACCTCGGCGTCGGGGAACCGGCCGAAGGAGAGCCGGAAATCGAGCGGCGTGCCGGCAACGATCACGAGGTCGGCTTCCCGGAACGCGACGCCGCGGGCGCGCGCGAAGGCGAGCTCATGGTCGGCGGCGACGACGCCCCGACCCATGTCGTTGGCGAACGCGGGGAGCCCTGCCGCGTCCACGAGCGCGCGCACTTCCACCTCCGCGCCCGCCCAGTAGACGTCGCTCCCGATCATGAGCACGGGCCGCGCCGCCTGCTCCAGCAGCCGCGCGATGCGCGCGACCTCGTCGGGATCGGGCGCGGCACCGGCGAGGTCGGACTCCGGAACCGGTGCGGGTGACGGCGCGTCCGTGGGCCCCCAGCGGTCGAGCGGCACGTCGACGAACGTCGGGCCGCGGTGCGGCGTGCGCGCGGCACGGAGCGCGGTGTCGAACGCGGAGGCGACGTCGTCGGGCGCGTGCGCGGTGGCGGCGTGCTTCGTGATCGACGCGACGAGCGGCACGTGGTCGAGCTCCTGGAGCGAGCCCTGCCCCCAACGCCCGTCCGGCGCGCGCCCGCCGGCGACGAACATCGGCGTGCCGTTGAACCACGCGCTGGTGATTGCGCTGATCCCGTTGGTCACGCCCGGCCCTGCGGTCAGCGCGGCGACGCCCACCCGGCGGGTGACCTTCGCCCATCCCTCGGCGGCGAACGCTGCCGTCTGCTCGTGGCGGGTGTCGACGAGCCGGATGCCCTCGTGCACGCAGCCGTCGTACAGCGGCCAGAGGTGCCCGCCGTTCAGTGTGAACACCGTGTCGACGTCGTGCGCGCGCAGCGTGCGCGCCCCGGCGTCGCCGGCGTGGACCGGCGCGGGGTCGGGGGCGGGTGGCTCGCTCACGAGTCGCGACCCTAGGCAAGACTGTCGGGCATGACCCGCATCCCGGCACCGACCGACACCGCTCCGTACGACGAGTTCTCGATGCTCCACGAGAACGCCGAGGAGATCGGCCTCGACTGGCCGAGCGGCCTC
Source organism: Acidimicrobiia bacterium (assembly GCA_035623515.1). GTDB lineage: Bacteria > Actinomycetota > Acidimicrobiia > IMCC26256 > DASPTH01 > DASPTH01. The sequence goes on along the minus strand of DASPTH010000393.1, from coordinate 17,637 downwards.
GCCGTCGAGCGCCGCGAGTGCGAAGTCGCGCCGGACCAGCTCGTGAGCATGCTCGTGTGGGGAGACGCCCGCCCCGAGCTGGTGTTCCTCCACGGCGGCGGGCAGAACGCGCACACGTGGGACACGGTTGCGCTCGCGCTCGGGCGTCCGGCGCTCGCGATCGACCTCCCGGGCCACGGTCGGTCCGACCGGCGCGCCGACCGCAATTACGGCCCGTGGCTGAACGCGGAAGCAGTGGCGACCGTGATGGATGCGCTGGCACCGGACGCGCGGGGCGTCGTCGGCATGTCGCTCGGCGGCGCCACCACGACCCGGCTGGCCGCGACCCGCCCCGACCTCACGCGCCGCGCCGTGATCGTCGACGTCACGCCGCAGGTCAACGACCCCGGCCGCGCCCTGACACCGGAGCAACAAGGGTCCGTGGCGCTCATCGGTGGCCCGCCCACCTACGACTCCTTCGAGGAGGTCGTTGCCGCGACGGTCGCGCTCTCACCCAAGCGCACCGAAGCCGCAGTGCGGCGCGGTGTTCGTCACAACACGCTGCGACTCGACGACGGGAAGTGGGCGTGGCGCTACGACCTGTTCGGGCGTCGCGACGCGCCGCCGCCCGCGCCGCAGACGTCGTGGGCGGACTTCACGCCGCTGTGGGACGACGTGGCCGCGATCACGGTGCCGACGATGGTGGTGCAGGGCGGCGACTCGCCGTTCGTGCTCCCCGAGGACCGCGCCGAGTTCGAGCGACGGCTCCCGCAGGTGCGGTGGGAGGTCGTGCCCGGCGCGGGCCACGCGGTGCAGAGCGACCAACCGCGGGCGCTCGAGGCGTTGGTGCGCGAGTTCGTGCTCGACGGCTGACCGCGCCGACCCCCGGCCCCGAACGAAAACGTCGTTCCCGTTAGGCTGGCCCCATGGCCCTCTCGAGTCCCACCGCCCCGCAGGCGCCGCTCGGCGGGTCCGTCTCGGGCACGCCGCCCCGCCGGACCGGCTCGGTCCGGCGTACCGCGACCGTCGACATGTGCTGGCCCGGCGGAATCGGCACCCCCCTCAACTTGGTGGGTCGCTCACGGGACCTCGTCACGGTCGACACGAGCGACGACCCCGTCGTCGTCGGCGCCGCCGAGATGCTCGTGACCGTCGGGGCCGAACGCACGATCACGTCGATCGAGACGGTGCCGGATCGGCCGGGCATCGACGGGCTGGTCGGCACGCAGGGCGGGTCGTACCTCCGCGGCGCCATCGACCGGGTCCTGCCCGGTGAGCGCGAGGCCGCGACGCCGCTGCACGTGTTGCTCGACGACGTCGCGGGCACCAGCCTCATCGCGGGCTTCGCGTGGTCGCGGTGGCCCGAGGCGCGGGTGAACCTCGCCCGAGCCATGGGTTCGAACCCCGGCTTCGGCATGCGCAAGGGCAAGGTCATCTGCTCGGGCCTCCGCCCGGACGGTTGGGCGCAGACCGCGCGTCAGCGCGGCGACGAGCAGCCCCACGACACGAGGCCCGCCGGCGACATCTCGACCCCCGACGACCCGTGGGGCTGGCACGCACTGCCCGACCGGCCGCCGGTCTGCATGCGGCGTCACCGTCGAATCGACGTGTACGCCGACGACGGCCATCTCCACGTCGACTCGTTCTTCCGCGACAGCAGCTGGGAGCCCGACGGCTCCGAGCTCGCGTTGCACGAGTACTCCGTCGTGGCCGAGGTCGATGCGACAACGCTCACGCTGGCCGCCGTGTCCGCCCAACCGCACGTGCTGCCCTTCCCGGAATGCCCGTGGGCCGCTCCTCACGTGACGCAGCTCGTCGGCCTGCCGGTCACGACGTTCCGCACGAATGTGCAGGAGACGCTGCGCGAGCTCGAGTGCTGCACGCACCTCAACGACATGTTGCGCTGCCTCGCCGAGGTGCCCGCGCTCGCCGACGCCCTCCGACGCGTCCAGGGCGGATGAGTACCGGCCGCGCGCGAAAGTTCGACCCCGAGACGGAGGTCGAGCTCCTCTGCAACGCCACGCTCACGGTGCTCCGGCGCAACGACTACGACGACGTGACGATCGCCGACATCCTCGAGGAGGCAGGGCTCTCCACGCGGTCGTTCTACCGCCACTTCCAGTCGAAGGACGAGTTGCTGCTCACGTTGCACCGCCGCGACGCCGAAGCCGCGACCGCGCGCCTCCGCGCGCGCGTGCGACGCGCGGCCACCCCACCGCTCGCGCTCGAAGCGTGGATCGACGAGATCCTGAGCTTCCGCTTCGACCGCCGGAAGGCCGAGCGGGTCGCGCTCCTCGGCGCGCCCGGCGCCAAGCGAGCGGACGGCTACGCGCAGGAGGCGCTCCGGGCGAGCCGGATGTTGTCGGCACCGCTCGACGAGCTGCTGGAAGCGGGCCGACGCGACGGGTCGTTCCCCGCGGTCGAGCCGCGCCGCGACGCCGAGATCATCCGCGCCATCGTGTGGGACGCCGCGGGTTTGAACACCGGCGGCCGCGGTGCGGTCCCGCGCGCCGCTGTGCGCCACGACATCCTCCACTTCTGCCTGCGCGCGCTCGGCGCGGAGGCCGCGCCCGCCGCGCCCGCGCCGTCCGCAAAGTAGCGTCACCCGATCACCGCTCCGGAGGTAGACGAATGGCCGACGTCCGTCAGGGCGTGTACCCGTCGAGGCTCACCGACTCGTTCGCCGACGAGACGACCAAGCCCTTCTGGGACGCCGCGGTGGAGGGGCGCCTGCTCGCGACGCGCTGCACGAACTGCGGCACGTTCATCCTGCCGCCGACCGCGTACTGCTTCTCGTGCCAGCACAAGGAGTTCGAGTGGGTCGAGCTCCCGGGCACCGGCACCATCTACTCGTTCACCGTCGTCCGCCACCCGTTGTCGCCGCAGCTCCAGGACGTGGTGCCGTACGTGTCGGGCGTGGTCGAGCTCGACGGTACGCAGGGCGCGGGCGCCCGCATGATCGCCAACATCGTCGACTGCGATCCCGACACCGTCCGCATCGGGGACCGTGTGCGCATCGAGTTCGACCGCGTCAGCGACAGCTACGCCGTCCCGCGCTTCGCACCCGCCTGACCCCACAGCGAAGTTGCGTCACCCACCGACGCCATACGACGGTTGCTGACGCAAGTTCGTGGGTGGGCGCGTCACCAGCCCTTGAACTCGACGGGGCGGCGCTCGACGAACGCCTGCACGCCCTCCACGCTGTCGGCCGACTGCATGCTCACCTCGACGGCGAGCGCCTCCGCGCGGAACGCCGCGCTGCGCTCGCTCTCGAGCGCCGAGTTCACCAGCCGCTTGGCGAGACCGATGGCGACCGTCGGGCCGGCGGCGAGACGCTCGGCCCACTCGCGGGCGCGCTCGCGGAGCTCGGCAGCGGGCACGACACGGTTCGCCAGCCCGATGCGGACTGCTTCGTCGGCGGGCACGTCGTCGCCGAAGAAGAACAGCTCCTTGGCCTTCTGCGGGCCGACCAGCCGGGTGACCAGGTACGGGCCGCCGCCGTCGGGGATCAGGCCGCGCCGGACGAACACCTCGATGAACCGCGCGGTGTCGGCCGCGATCACGAGGTCGCACGCGAACGCGAGGTGCGCGCCCAAGCCGGCGGCGGTGCCGTTCACCGCGGCGATGATCGGCTTCGGGCAGTCCTGGAACGCGCTGACGAGACGCTGCGCGCCGAGTTGTCGCTCGAGCCCGCGCATCACCGTGCCGATGGGCCGCTCGGGCGCATCGGGGTGCGCGCGGTCGTCGGGCTCCATGGCCACGCGCAGGTCGGCGCCGGTGCAGAAGTGCCGGTCGCCGGTCGCGGTGAGCACGATGGCGCGCACGCCGAGGTCGGCGGCCGCGTCCTCGAGCAGGTCGAGGATGGCGCGGCGTTGCTCGACGGTGACCGCGTTCCCTGCGTCGGGCCGGTTCAACGCGAGCCACGCCACCCCGCTCGGCTCGACCTCATAGAGGACTTCGTCGGTCGATGAGTCGGCCATGCGCCGGGACGCTACTGCTCGGGGAGCCGCAACACCCGGGTGGCGTTGTCGCGCAGGAACCTCGGCCACACGTGGTCCGCGAACGCGACATCGTCGAGCTCGGCGAAGATGCGCTCGAGCTCGAAGCCCCACGGGTAGTACCCGCCGTAGACGATCTTGTCCGCGCCTCTCGTGTTGGCGAATCTGACGATCGCCTCCGGGTAGTACTTGGGCGCGAACGCGGTCGGCGAGTAGTACAGGTTCGGCCACTTCAGCAGCAGCTTCACCGTGAGCTCGACCCACGGCTCGCAGCCGTGACGGAACACGAAACGCAGATCGGGGAAGTCGTAACAGACCTCGTCGACGAGACCGGGGTACTGACTGCCCATCGGCACCCGCGGACCCGGTACTCCGCCCTGTACGAACACCGCGATGTCCAGCTCCACGCACTTCGCGTAGAGCGCGTACGCGCGCGGATCGTCGATCGCCACGGCAGGGCTCTTACCCGCCGGGAAGAACTGTGCCGCGAGCACGCCGTACTCGTGTGCCGCCTGCTCGAGCTCGCGCAACGCGTCGGCGCCCCGGTTCGGGTCGACCTCCACGCTCCCGAAGAGGCGATCGGGATGCTCGGTGATCGCGCGCACATGCAACTCGTCGGTGAGGGTCACCGGCACCAGGCCACGCTCGATGCCGAAGCGGTCCATCTCGAAGAGCAGCGCGTCGATGCTGTCGGGCTCGCGCGTGACCGTCGGGGTGTTCTTGAACATGTAGCCCGCCGGGTGCGCGAACGTCTTGCTGCCCTCGTCGCGCAGCACGCCCGCCATCGACTGGTACCAGTCGCGGCGCTCCACGTTCGGCAGTCCGATCATCGTGTCGACCACGTCGACACCCGCCGGCACGGCCATCGGCAACTCCTCCCGTCGTCCGTCAGTCGACGGTCATCTCGGCCATCCGCGACCAGTCGTTTGCGCCCTCGATGGTCGTGTTGATGATGTGCGGGGTCTCGACGAGCGCCTGCGGCATCTCCCCGATCGCCCGCTGGAAGTGCTCGCTGTTGACGTGCGGCCCCGCGCCGTCGTCGGCGAACGCCTCGACCAGCACGAACTGATCCGGATCGTCGAGGCTGCGCGACCACTCGAACCAGAGGTTCCCCGGCTCGGCGCGGGTGGCCTCGGTGAAGTCGCGCACGAGGTCCACGAATCGGTCGGACCACTCCGGCTTGGTCTTGAACTTGACGACGATGAGGATCATTCGCGGCTCCTGACCTCGCCCGCCGTCCGACGGGCGAGTCCGTGTCGGCGCGGGATCGAGCGCGGCGCCACCCGGCATCCTCCGCCCCGCGCGCGGCCGGCGGCAAGCCCGCCGGTACTGTGACCTCTGCACCATGAGCACCGACACCTCACTCGAGGAGCACGCGTCCTCCGAAGCGCAGAAGAGCGCCCGCCGCAACATGGTCGAGTGGATCGTGCTCATCGTGGCCGCCGTCCTCGTCGCGTTCCTCATCAAGACCTTCCTCTTCCAGCCGTTCTCCATCCCGTCGGCGTCGATGGTGCCGACGCTCGAAGTCGGCGATCGGGTGCTGGTCAACAAGCTGAGCTACGACTTCCACGACATCGAGCGTGGCGACATCGTCGTGTTCACCGCCGCGCCCAACGGCCGCTGGCGCAGCACCGGCGACGACGACCTCGTGAAGCGCGTGATCGGCCTACCGGGCGAGACGATCACCGAGTGCGAGACCGGGCGCGTGTGCATCAACGGGCGGCTGCTGCACGAGGGTTACCTGCCGGCGGGCACCACCACCACGATCAACGACATACCCCCTGGCTGTGCACCGGACAGCCCGCCGCACGGCTGCACCGTCCCGGCCGGCAAGTACTTCGTGATGGGCGACAACCGCAGCGAGTCGGCGGACGCCCGCTACTACGGGCCCATCAAGGGATCGAGCGTCGTGGGGCGCGCCTTCCTCCGCATGTGGCCCCTCAACCGCATCGGCACCCTGTAGCCGAACCGACCGAACGTGAGGGGGCGTGGGGAGACGGTGTTCACGCACGCGGCGGCACGCACCCGTGCGCCGGGGGCGGGCTGGCACCACCCTCGGTGGGGGGCATGCGCCCTGGGCAACGGTCGCCCCGCGGCCGACACTGACGTGGTGAGCCTCCGCACGGCGATCGGGTAGTCCCGATGCTGCCCGTGTACGTGCGCTTCCGCTCCGAGGCACGGGCCCACGTGTGGGCGTGGCTCGCGCTGGCGCTGCTCGTGGCGGTGGCGTCCGGGGCGGTGACGGCGATCACCGCCGGTGCCCGGCGGACCGACACCGCCTACCCCCGTTTCCTCGCGTCGCACGCCTCCGGCGACTTCTTCATGGGCAACAGCTTCGCCAGCTTGGGCCAACCGATCGACCTCGCGGCCGTCGCCCGGCTGCCGGGCGTCGCCACCACGGGGGTCGGCGCCTTCCTCCCGGCTGTCGGGCGTACTGATTCCGGACGAGAGATCTACCCGAGCAACGCCGCGCCCGGCGCGCCGGCCGACGACCACTACTCGAACACGATCGACCGCTGGAAGTTGCTGGCCGGGCGGCGCACGAAGCCGCGCAGCCTGGACGAGGCGGTCGCCAGCTTCGAGTTCGCACGCCAGTTCGACGTCCACGTCGGCAGCATCGTGCACTTGCAGTTCCTGCCCGCAAGGACGGCGACGAGGCTCTTGCCCCAGTACCTCGCTACCCTCGCCGACCGGGTTGCGGGGCGCAGCGGCTCGGTCGACATCGACTCCGTCTGGAACGGCCCGAAAGTCGCGGTCCGCATCGTCGGCATCGAAGCTGCACAGTTCGAGTTCCCGCCGCGCGGCGCCATCCTGCCTCCATTGCTCATGAGCCGCGCCTTCTACGAGAAGTACGCGCCCAGGGTCGTCAGTGAGGACATCATGCACGTGCGGCTGCGTCCAAGAGCCAGCCGCCACGCTTTCCACGCCGCGGTCGAGCGACTGGCGGGCGGGAGCAACCCGCCGGAGTTCACGGCCAGCACTTCCAATGCCAGTGACGTCGAACGGTCGCTCCACCTCGAAGCCCTCGTCCTCTTCGTGCTGGCCGGGCTGGTCGGTGCATCGGTCATGTTCATCCTCGCCCAAGCCTTCGCGCGCCAGGCCTACATCGCGAGCGACGACTTCCCCGCGCTGAGCGCGATCGGCATGACCCGGCGTCAACTCGTCGGCGTCGGCGTGCTCCGGGCGGGAGTAACGGCCGCGCTGGGCGCCGTGCTGGGGGTGGTGGTCGCGATCGCGATGTCTCCGATCTGGCCGCTCGGGCTCGCGCGCGACGCCGAGCCGCACCCCGGGCTCGCGGTCGACTGGTTCGTCATCGGTGTGGGCGTCCTGGCGGTGACGCTGTTCGCCATCGTCACGGGCGCGATCGCGACGGCACGACTGGCGACGAACGTCCGCGGTGCTCGCGTGGGCTGGTCCCGCGGCAGCCGGACGCTCGGTGCGACCCACAGCGGCGCGCTCCCGGTGTCGGCCGCAATCGGCGTGCAGCACGCGCTCCAGCCGGGGCGGGGCCGGACTGCGGTGCCGATTCGTAGCGCGGTGCTCGCCACGGCACTGTCGGTCGCGACGATCGTCGTTGCGGCAACGTTCACCGCGAGCACCAACCATCTCCTCGTCACCCCGCGGCTCTACGGGTGGACCGACGACGCCGAGATCAGAACGCTGACCCTCCCGGCCGATCAAGTAGTGACCGGGCTCGAGCACAATCCGGCCGTCGCCGGCGTCGCCGCCGGAACGGCGGTCCAGCTCGATGTCGACGGCAAGACCCTGAACGCGGTCGCACTCGACGACGTCTACCGGTCGGTGCGTCCCGACCTGCTGGAAGGACGCGCGCTCCGGCACGACGACGAGATCATCCTCGGCACGCAGACGCTCCGCGACCGGGCGGTCGGCATCGGCAGCCAGGTGGTCGTGCGCGACGGCGCCGAGACGGCGCGGCTTCGGGTCGTGGGTCGCGCACTCTTCCCGCAGAGTGGCGATGCTCCCGGTGAGGTCGACCAGGGCGCGCAGATCACGTTCAGCGAACTCCGCCGCTTCGCCCCGTCGACCCCGCGCACCCTCGTGCGCTTCCGTCTGGTACCCGACGCCAACCCCGCGTCGGTCAACGCGCGCATCGCCGCCGCCGTCGCGCCCTTCCCGATGAGCACGCCGGAGCCGCCGACGACGATCACGAGCTTCGGCCGCACCAACGACCTGCCGACCATCGTCGCCACGATCATGGCGCTCGTCGCGGTGGCTGCCCTCGCGCACACGCTCGTCACGTCGGTGCGTCGCCGGCGACGTGACTTCGCGGTCCTCGAGACCCTCGGCTGCGTCCGACACCAGCTCTCCACGACCGTTGCCGCGACCGCGACGACGTTTGCGTTCCTCGCGTGTCTCGTCGGGCTACCCCTCGGCATCGTGGGGGGTCGATGGGCCTGGGGCGCGATCGCGGGCGAGCTGGGCGTTCCCTCGGAGCCCACGCTGAGCGTCGCCGCGCTCGCGCTCGTCGCCGTCGGGATGGTCGTGGTCACCAATTTGATCGCACTCGTTCCGGCCTCGATGGCGCGCCGCACCAGTCCGGCTGCGACCCTCCGCACCGAGTGACGAGGCTCAGACGTCGCGTGGCTCGTCGGCGCTCGACTGGAGCTCGGCCTCGACCAGGCGGCCGAGATCTCGCAGCCGCTCGACCTGCTCGTCGTCGAGCACGCGCGGACGGTGATCCATGATGCAGAGAGTGCCGACGCGATGCCCGTCCGACAACGTGAGCGGCACGCCCGCGTAGAAGCGCAGCCGCGCGCCGCGCGCGACGTGAGGGTTGTCGGCGAAACGGTCGTCACGGAGGGCGTCGCTGACCACGAACACGTCGGTGCCCAGGATTGCATGCGCGCACATCGACTCGTCGCGTGGTGTTTCGCTGACCGGAAGACCTGGATGCGACTTGAACCACTGGCGGTCGGTGTCGACAAAGGTCACGAGCGCGATCGGCACGTCGAAAGCCGAACGCGCAACCTCGGTGTAGCGGTCGAAACGCGCCTCCGGTTCGGTGTCGAGGATGCCGAGGTTCCACAACGCGATCATGCGCTCGGACTCGTCGACGGGCAGCGCGGCGCTCTGCCAGCGGCACGCGCGCCGAAGGAGCCACGCGCGAAGCTTCGTGCGGAGGTGCGACTGCGACGCGGGCCAGACGAGCCAGTCGGTGATCTCCGGGCGGATCTCGTTCGCGGGCGGCGTCGTCGTCGTGACGTAGGCGACCGTTGCACCCTCCGGGTAGCTCTCCACGATCCCGCGAGCATCGTCGGCCAGCTCGTCGAGCGAGCGGTCGGCCGCCGCCTCGAGCACCACGATCGGAGGCTGCTGCGTACGGGCGACGTGGAGGACGTCGTCGAAGTCGCCGCACGGGAGCGTGTCGAAACCCTCCGAGCGCGCGGCCTCGTGGAGCGCGGCGTCGGCCTCCGAGTCCGTGACCGCGATCAGAACGGCGCGCGACAGCTCGGCGAGCGCCGGTGTGCGTCTCGCCGTCTCCACCGCCGGACGCGCCTCCACGGTGCCCGTCGAGGTCAGCGTGACCGTGGCTCCTTCGGCTGCCGCGAAGACCTCGCCGGTGAACCCGAACTCGCGCGCTCGCGCTCGGGCACGGTCGACGAGCGCGTCCACGGCGTCGTCGGTGCGGGTCGGGTCGTGGTGGAACAGCGCGAGCCGCTGCGCGTCCGCCGCGCACGCGACGTCGACCGCGTACTCGACCGGGCTGTGACCCCACCCCACCTTCGCCGGGTACTCCTCGGCGAGGTACTGGGCATCGTGGATCACGAGGTCGGCGTCGCGGAGGAAGGCGACGTGATGCGCCTCCTCGCGGTTCAACCCCTCGAGCCCCTCGGGACCGGGCTCGGGCGCGGTGCTCGGCTCGTGGTCGGTCGAGTAGACGAGGGTCGCGCCGTCGCCTTCGATCCGGTAGCCGATCGTCAACGCCGGGTGGTGCAGGTACCGGGTCGTGACGGTCACGTCGTCGACTTCGAACTGGCCCTCGACGAGGTCGTGGTACTCGATGGTCGCGCCGAAGTCGAGGAGCTGGACCGGGAAGTAGGTGTATTGCATCTGCCCCTCGAGCGCCTTGTCGATCGACGTGTCGAGCCCGCGGGGTCCGTACACGTGCCACACGTTGCCGGGCTGGAACATCGGCGCGAAGAAGGGCAGGCCCTGGATGTGGTCCCAGTGGGTGTGCCCGATGAGGAGGTGGCCGTTGACCGGACCCTCGTCGTGCGAGAGCACCTGACCGAGCTCGTGGATTCCGGTTCCGCAATCGAGCACGAGCAGGGTGCCGGCCTCGGTTCGCACCGACACACACGAGGTGTTGCCGCCGTACCGGACCGTCGTGGGGCCGGCCTTGGCGATCGAGCCCCGCGTACCCCAGAAGGTGACCTGCACACCCCACCCCCACCGGCGGATCGTCCGCGCACCATAACGCCACTCGCCCCTCCCCACACCGCTCCGTTACTGTCGGCGGATCTTCGCCGGGAACGGGGGCCCGTCATGAACGCACATCCGTGCCATCGCGCGCCGCGCCGCGGACGCGCTGCGGTCGTGCTGGCCGCACCGGTTCTCCTGCTCGTCGGCGTCCCGTTCGCGCTCAGCGCGGTCCCCGCCGGCGCCGCCGAGGACGCCGACACCTCCAAGGGAACCGAGCTCGTCCAACGATTCTTCGACCTGCTCCAGGCCGGCAATGTCGCCGGGCTCGGGAAGCTCCTGTCACCCGCGTTCCAAATCCAGGGCGCGGACGGCGGGTACCTCACGAAGCAGAGGTTCCTCGCCAACCCGTCGAAGGTCGCGTCCTACACGTTGAGCAACGTCCGGGCCACCCGCGCCGGCGCGGCGCTCGTCGTGGGGTACGACGTCGCTGCAGTGGTGACGATCAACGGAGTGCAGCTGGCGCGGGATCCCGCGCCACGACTCTCGGTCTTCATCAAGGGCAAGAACGGCTGGCAGCTCCTCGCTCACGCCAACTTCAACGTCGCGGCCGCGCAACCACCGGAGTCGCGTGGCGATCGGGCGGCGAGCCAAGGCGCCGTGTCCCTCTTCGACTCGCCGGTGGGGCAGGAAGCTCCTGCCTCTGGCCCGATCCGCCCGACGGGGAGTTGAAGGGCGAGAACGCGGTGAACGCGACGGTCACGAGCCCTTCGTCGGCGGCGATGATTCGATGTTGTAGGTCAGCCGCCGGAGGACGCGCTCGACGATCGGCATGATCTGGTCGCCGGTGAGCTCACCGGCCGCGACCTGACCCATCTGCGCGTAGACGACGCTCGCGGTGATGATCTGGATGTCTTCGGCGAGCTCGGGGTCCACGTGCTCGAAGATCGCGCGCATGACCGGCTCGGCGGCCTTGAACCCTTGATCGAGCAGCCGCCGGTTACCGGCCGAGGTCGAGCGGGCGTAGACGAACGCCTCGAGCATGTGCGGCGTCTGCTCCCATGGTTGGAAGATCCGGCGGAAGTACTCCACCAGGGTGTCGTAGAGCGTGGCGGCGGGGGTCGGCTCGGCGAGCGGCTGGTAGACGTGGTCGTCCATCCACTGCTCGACCGCGGTCACGATGAGCTCGTCGCGTGAGCCGAACTGGTTGTAGATCTCGCGCAGCGAGACGCGAGCGTGCCGGGCGACCTCGCGGACGAGCACGGCGTCGGGTCCGCCGGACTCGAGCATGACCGTGACGACGGGAAGCACCCGGTCGGCTACCGAGCCGCGCTCTTGTGCCGTCACGGCAATTGCGTTACCGTCACGGTAATCACCTTACCTACGAACGAGGAGGCGACCCGTGGTGGAGCGCCGTCTGATCACGACCGACTGCCACATCGCACCGCCGCATTCTCTGGTGGACGAACTGCCCGAATCGTACCGGCAGTACTTCCCGCGCCTGGAGGACCGCGAGGACGGCAAGTACGTCATCCGGCCCGAGTCCGCGGTGATGGCGATGATGGGCCGAGGCGCTGCCATGGGGATGAAGGTCGAGGACGACCCGCCGGCGCTGGCACGCGCGGCGGTCGGGAACGTGTGTGCCGAGGCAGTGCCGAGTTTCGACGCGGCGGAGCAGCTCGCCGACCTCGAGCGCGACGGCGTGCACGGCGCGGTGCTGATCGGTCGGATCTCGGTGTTCGACGGCGGCACGCCGGCCGATGTCGACGCCGCGTACTGCGAGCTGGTGAACGACTGGCAGCTCGACACGTGGGGCGCGTACCTCGACCGCGTGGCGCCGGGCATCTACCTGCCGTTCAAGGACGTCGCGGCGTCGGTGAAGGAGCTCGAGCGGTGCGCAGCCAAGGGGATGCGGCCTGCGCTGCTCCCGGACGGTATCCACGCCCAGCCGTATCACTTGCCGGAGTGGGAGCCGCTGTGGGAGGCGGCGAGCGGTCTCGGCGTGCCGATCACGATGCACGTCGGCGGGTTGCGGAACCCGCCGGGCACGGAGCGGAGCGTGTACCCGGGGATGGCGTACGTCGGTTGGTACAACCAGTGCGTCGGGATGGGTGAGACCCTCGGCTGGTTGACCTTCAGCGGCGTGTTCGAGCGGTACCCGAATCTGCACGTGGTCATGACCGAGGGATACGCGGCGTGGCTGTCGTTCGCCATCCAGTTCTTCGATCATCACTGGACCGACAGCCGCTTCGGCTCGCTCAGCAATCTGACGCACGGGCCCGCCACCGCCAAGCTCGACGCCCCGCCGAGCTACTACCTGAAGCGTCAGGCCCACGCGACCTTCATGTGGGACCCGCTCGCGATCCGTAACCGCGAGGTCACCGGGCTCGACTGCCTGCTGTGGGGCAACGACTACCCGCACAACGAGGGCTCGTTCCCGTACTCGCAGGAGTGGGTCGACAAGCAGTTCTCAGGTGTGCCGGACGACGAGATCGACCAGATGGTACGCGGCAACGCGGCGCGCATCTTCGACATCAAGATCTGAAACGAAGCGACGCTCACCGAAGACCTGAGACGCAGCGCACCGAACGAGTAGGGGGAACCGTGGCACGACCAAAGCTCGTCGCGCTCTCGCTCCTGGCAGCCGCCCTCGTCGTCGCGAGCCTCGCTCCTGCCGGCGCACAGACTGACGGTGGCGGGGTGCAGGTGTCGACGCGTGGCGTGGGCACGCCTCCGCCTGCCGCGGGGATGGGCACGAAGGCTGCGCTCGCGAACCCGAAGTGCACCGCGGACAGCATCCAGGGTTGGGGCTCGTTCCCGATGGTCACGACCACTGGCGGCCCGTACTGCGTGGCACCCGAACCGAAGAGCAACGGCGGCGCGACGTCGCGGGGTGTCACCGGTAGCACCATCAAGGTCGTCGTGGTGCTCCCGTACCCCGTGTCGAACGGAACTGGGGCCACCAACGACACCGGGTCGATCAATCGGGCGACCGGCAAACCGCCGACCGTGAAGGCGGTGATTCTCGATACCTGGGCTGCCCTGTCGCACGTCTACGAGACGTGGGGTCGCAAGGTCGAGTTCACCTTCATCACCTCCAGCGGCCTCGACGAGACCGCGCAGCGCGCAGATGTCGTGAAGGTCGAACAGGACAAGCCGATGTTCGTCATCAACACCGACGCGCGTGGTGGGGGCGTCCTGGCGACGACCCTCGCCAAGGACAAGTACGTCGTGTACAGCTACTCGACGACGCCGGAGCAGGCGGCGGCGCTGGCTCCGTACATGTGGGGGTTGTTCAACTCCGAAGCGAACTTGACGAACGCCGCGGAGTTCCTGGGGAAGCAGGTCGTGGGCGGCAAGGCCGAGTTCGCCGGCGACGAGTCGATGCACAGCCAGCCCCGCAAGTTCGGCCTCGTGTACGCAGACGGCTCCAACCTCGCAGCGTTCAACGCGACGTTCAAGCGTTACCACGGCACCCTCGCCACGCCCGCGTTGGGCTACACCGCGAACGGCTCGCCGCTGGGGGACCCCACTACCTCGAGCGAAGAGGCTCCGACGATCATCACCAAGCTCGAGGCCGCGGGCGTGACCAGCGTGATTCTCTTCACCGACATCGCGATGACCGGCGCGCTCACTACCGCTGCCACCAAGCAGGACTACCGGCCCGAATGGATCATCACCGGCGCCCAGTACCAGGACGTCACCATCCTGGCCCGCAACTACGACCAGGAGCAGTGGGCGCACGCGTTCGGGATCGCCAACCTCCCGCCCGCGATCAAGACCAGCGGCTCCACCGGGGCTTCCGCTCTCGCCGACTGGTACTGGGGTCCGACCCAGGGATCGATCTCGTCGGTCCCCTCGTCGATGGTCGCCTGGCTCGCCAACGCGATCATGTACGCCGGCCCGACGCTCACACCCGAGAATGTCCAGCGCGGCATGTTCGCGGTGCCGGGTCGGGGCGGCTACGCCTGGAACGACGCCGCGTCCAACCAGACGTCGTTCGGACGTACGACCGGCCTGGCGCAGCCGAGCTACCTGCAGGGCGGCGTGGACTACGCGCCGATCTGGTACGACGCTGAAACCGTCGGCCCGTCCAACGGTCTCTACAGCGTCGCGAAAGGTGTCAACTGGTACCTCGACGGCGGCAAGCGCTACATCGCCGGGACCTGGCCCACCAAGAAGTTCAACTTCTTCCAGAGACAGGGCGCCGTCTATGAAGTCCAGGTGAACCCGACGATCGCCGGTACGCCGGTGCCCTGCACCGGTTGCCCGAGCACCGGAGGGCAAGGCACACCGAGCAACGCGTAACCAGCATCTGAGAAGGGAGCGTCTCGTGACCGAAGTCGTGCAGACCAGCGCGGGCGCCGTGCGCGGCGTCGAGGGGAACGGCGCCGTCGCGTTCAAGGGCATCCCCTACGGCGACGACACCGGCGGCGACGGGCGGTTCCGACCGCCGAGAGCACCACTGTCGTGGGCAGGCGTGCGCGACTGCCTCGGCTACGGGCCGTCGTGCCCGCAGATCGCGGTGGGCCAGATGACCGGCCAGGACCTGCCCGAGGAGACCGAGAGCCAAATCGGGGTGTGGGTCCGCGAACGTCACACCGACGAGAACTGCCTGGTGCTCAACGTGTGGACACCCGCGGTCGACACCGGCTCGCGACCGGTGCTGGTGTGGCTGCACGGCGGCGGCATGAGCGTCGGTTCGGCGTCGTGGCCGCTGTACGACTTCACCAACCTCGCGCGCAACAACGACGTCGTGGTCGTCGGTCTCAACCACCGGCTCGGCATCCTCGGCTTCCTCGACCTGTCGCACCTCGACCGCGAGCTGGCCGACTCCGGCAACGTCGGGATGCTCGACATCGTCGCCGCGCTCGAGTGGATCCGCGACAACATCGCCGGGTTCGGCGGCGATCCCGGCAACGTCACGATCTTCGGCGAGTCGGGGGGCGGTGCCAAGGTCACGTGCCTGCTCGGGATGCCCGCGGCGCAAGGTTTGTTCCGCCGCGCGTGCGCGATGAGCGGCGCCATGCTCGACGCGCGCACACCCGAAGCCGCGCGCGAGACGAGCGAGCGGGCACTCGAGCACCTCGGGGTCGGTACCGACATCGAGGCACTCCGCAAGCTCGACGCCGACGCGTTCGTGCATGCCGAGCTGGCGACGTCGGCGGGCGGGATCACCTCGGGCCGGCCGGCCCGGACCTTCGGCCCGACGCTCGGGCCGAGCCTCCCGCGCAACCCCGCCGACGCGGTTCGCGACGGCTCTGCCACCGCGGTCGACGTCGTCCTCGGGTGCACCACCTGCGAGATGGTCGCGTTCATGGGGTCGCCGGAAGTCTTCGCCGCCGACGAGGCGACGGTGCGCCAGATGCTCCGCCCCATGCTCGCGGACGACACCGACGTCGTGTTCGACGCTTACCGCGCGACGCGTCCCGACGACTCGCCGGCGTCACTCTTCCTCCTCATCGCCTCTGACCGCGCGATGCGTATCGCGCACGTCCGCTACGCCGAGGCACTGCTCGCAGGCGGCGCGCCCAGCCCCCGGCTGTACCTGTTCGACTTCAAACGACCGTCGGCCGACGGCGTCGAGCGCGCGGGACACGGCTCCGACATGCCGTACTTCTTCGACAACCTCGACAAGGCACCCATGGCGGACGGCCCCCACGCCGCGACACTCGTACGGGCGATGAGCGGCGCGCTCATCGCGCTCGCGCGCACCGGAGACCCCAACCACGACGGGCTCCCCGCCTGGCCCGCCTACACGACCGACACGCGCCCCACGATGATCTTCGACATCGAGTCACACCTCGACCACGACCCCATGTCCGCCGAACGCCTCGTCTGGGACGGCATCGACCAACGCGTCGGCATGGGGTGATCGACGGGCCGCATCGACGGATATCGCGGTGGGCGTCGGATGTCATCGTGGTGCCATTGCGGTCCGATCGAGATGACACGGCACCGGCTATCCGGCCGCCCGACCCCCGAGCAGTGCACGGCGCCGGGCACTGGCGCCGTGCCCCGCGCCGAGGCCGTGGGCCGGGGGCGGCTCGGCCGACTTGGGTGCTCCGACGGCGCCGCGCCTCACGAAGTCACCTCTGACAACTCTGGTCGGGCGTCAATGCCGCGGGCGACGGCGTGGAACGATGCGGGAGACATGCTGCACCAAGGAGGGGTTGGCATGGGTTCACTCAGCGTGCCTCGACTGGCAATCGCACTCGTGGTGATCATCTGGTCGGTGGGCTCGATGGCATCACGGGCGGCGGCGACGTCCACGGCTACCGGCAGCGCCACGGTCGACGCCGATTCGACCATCGCGGCGGGCAGGGACGCTGCAACCTCGATCGCCGCGGCGGCGTGCGCGAAAACGAAGAAGGCGTCGAAGGCCGCGATCACGGTGACCGCCGGCGACGTCAGCGTGATCTACGAGTTCCGGTGTTCCGATGTTGCCACTCCTGCTGGAGAGACCATCTTTGCGTTACGGCAGACCGGAACCGCGACCACCTCGTCATTCAAGGTGCCGTCGAACTGGGATCTGGCGTGGAGCTACGACTGCTCGCGGTTTCTCGACGGACGCGGGAACTTCTTCGTGCTGATCTATGACGATGACGGCCAGCAGTCGCGGCTCGACATCGACAACCAGAGCGTCAGTCAGCTCGGCCGCGCCGGCCGAGGTATCGAGCACTATCACTCGGGCGACACCACCAAGTTCCTGAAGATCGCGTCTCCGTGCGCATGGAAGGTCACCGTGACGAAGGCCTAGGTGGACGCGGAGCGGCGCTGAGACGCAAGGACCCACGATCATCCGGCGAGCTTCGGGTGCGCGCCGTAGCCCGTACCGGGTGCACCGGGTGCCTCCCCGGCGTCGATGCGCGGGACGTCGACCGCCGATCAGACCGCACAACTGCAACGCAAGGACGCTCACGAGAACGCGTGCCGTAACCTGACCCCCCAACGGGGAGTAGCTCAGCTTGGTTAGAGCACCTGCTTTGGGGGCAGGAGGCCGGGGGTTCGAATCCCCCCTCCCCGACGCCGGGCACCGGCGCGCGGGTGTAGCTCAATGGCAGAGCTCCAGACTTCCAATCTGGTGACGGGAGTTCAATTCTCCTCACCCGCTCCACCGACGATTCGGATTCATTGCTCCTGTGCTTTCGCCTACCGAAAGTGAGGGAGCAATGAATCCCACGTCGTACACTCGTTCGGCTCTGCGCCCGTAGCTCAGCTGGACAGAGCAGCGGACTTCTAATCCGCCGGTCGGGGGTTCGAATCCTCCCGGGCGCGC
>DASPTH010000247.1:0-19639 GCA_035623515.1 Acidimicrobiia bacterium | reverse complement strand
TGACGGATCGACTGACCCGGGGATGTCGCCGCTGTACACCTTCACCAGCGCGACGACCGAGAAGACCACCAACACCGCGAACTCGGCTGCGAGCAGGAAGAACTGCATCCGCGCGTTCAGCTCGATTCCGATCACGCAGATCAGCGTCATCAGGAAGATGAAGATGAGGCCGACGAGCATGACCCACCACTTGTTGTTGGCGAGCCCGTCGGCGTCGAAGAGCAGGAAGAGGTAGATCCCGGTGATGCTCGCGAGGCTCGGCATGATGAGCAGGTCGGCGATGATGATCGCCCAGCCGCCGACCCAGCCCAGCACCGGTCCCATCGACCGCGTCACCCACGTGAACGTCGTGCCGCAATCGGGGTCGGCGCGGTTCAGGTAGAAGTACGACGCCGCGATGAAGAGCATCGGCACGAAGGCGAGCCACATGATGGCCGGTGCCTGCGCGCCCGAGCTCTCGGTGACGAACCCGAGGGAAGCCGCCAGGCTGTAGCCGGGCGCGGTGGAGGCGACGCCGATGACCACGGCCGAGAGCAGCCCGATGGCGCCGATCTTCAGCCCCTTGTCGAGCGGCCCTGCCCCCGGCTCCTCGCGCTCGCCGCTCGCCAGCGTGGTCGTCTCGGTCACCGCCTCCCCCTCGCCCTCCTGCCCTCCCATCCCGCTTCGCTGGGTCACGAGATTCGCAGCTTTTCCGGTATCTCGCAACTGATCTAGTGTCAAAGCGCCATTTTGGCAACGGATCGGCGGCTCGGGGACGGGACATGGCACGAGAGAACTTCATCGGGGGGGCGTGGGCACCGGCCCGGAGCGGACGCACCGACCCCGTCGTCGCGCCCGCCACGGGTGCCCCGATCGAGGAGGTGGCGTCGAGCGACGTGACCGACGTCGACGCCGCGGTCTCCGCCGCGGTCGACGCCTTCCCCGAGTGGAGCGCGCGCACGCCGCGCGCCCGGAGCGAGGTGCTCCACCAGGTTGCCGCCGCCATCGAGGCCGACATGGCGCACCTGAGCGAGCTCGAGGTCGGCAACGTGGGCAAGCCGGTCTCGATCATCGAGTTCGAGATGGACCTCACGCTCGACAACTGGCGGTTCTTCGCGTCCGGCGCGCGGTTCCTCGAAGGGCGCGCCGCCGGCGAGTACCACGAGGACCACACGTCGTTCCTCCGCCGCGACCCGCTCGGCGTCGTCGCGTCGATCGCGCCGTGGAACTACCCGCTGAACATGGCCACGTGGAAGGTCGCGCCCGCGCTCGCGGCCGGCAACACCGTCGTCTTGAAACCGTCGGAGCTCACGCCGCTCACCGCGTTGCGCCTCGCCGAGATCACCGCCGACATCCTCCCGGCCGGTGTGCTCAACGTCGTCACCGGCCGCGGCGAGACCGCGGGTGCCGCGCTCGTCCGCCACCCCGACGTCGCGATGGTGTCGCTCACCGGGGACGTCGCCACCGGCAAGGTCATCGCGCGCGAAGCCGCGGACTCCTTGAAGCGCGTACACCTCGAGCTCGGCGGCAAGGCACCCGTGATCGTCTTCGACGACGCCGACGTCGACGCGGTCGTCGCCAACCTGGCCGAGGGCGCGTACTACAACTCCGGCCAGGACTGCACCGCGCCCTGCCGCGTCCTGGCCGGGCCCGGCATCCACGACACGTTCGTGAACGATCTCACCGACGCGGTGCGCGACATCCCGACGGGCGATCCGTTCGATCCCGACGTCGCGATGGGCCCCGTGGTCTCCGCGGAACAGCTCGAGCGCGTCGCCGGGTTCGTGGAGCGTGCGGCCGCCGACGGGGCGGAGGTCGTCGCCGGCGGCGAGCGGATCGGCGGCGCCGGGTTCTTCTACCGACCGTCGGTGGTCGTCGGCCCGGCCCAGGACTCCGAGATCGTGCAGCGCGAGGTGTTCGGGCCGGTCGTGACCGTGCAGCGCTTCACCGACGAGGACCAGGCCCTCGCGTGGGCGAACGGCGTCGACTACGGGCTCGCCGCCAGCGTCTGGACCCGGGACGTGGGCCAGGCGATGCGGATGGCGGCCAGGCTGCAGTTCGGCACCGTCTGGGTGAACGACCACATCCCGATCGTCTCCGAGCTCCCCCACGGCGGCTTCAAGCAGTCCGGGTACGGCAAGGACATGTCGATCTACGCCATCGAGCACTACACCGAGCTGAAGCACGTCATGGTGAAGTGGTGAGCCGAGCTGATCGAGCTGATCGAGCTGATCGAGCTGGAGGTGTGACGTGAGCGACCGACTCACCGACAACGCTCGGCGCATCGCCACCGAGGAAACGGCACGCCTCGTGGACCGCACGCCGAAGTCGGGCGCGTGGTACGAGCGCGCGCTGCGATCGATGCCGCTCGGCGTCGCGTCGTCGTTCCACTCGAACGACCCCTACCCCATCTACCTCGAACGTGGCCGCGGCGCGCACGTGTGGGACGTCGACGGGAACGACTACCTCGACTTCCACGGCGGCTTCGGCGTGAACGTCGTGGGCCACGCGCATCCGAAGATCGTGGAGGCGATCACGCGCGCCGCACAGTCGGGCACGCACTTCGCCACCACCACTCCCGTCACCGTCGCGCTGGCCGAGGAGCTGTGCCGCCGCTTCCGGCTCGACCAGGTGCGCTTCTGCAACTCCGGCACCGAGGCCACCATGGACGCGGTCCGCGTCGCGCGCGCTGCGACCGGTCGCGACGTGGTGGTGAAGATCGAGGGCTCGTACCACGGTCATCACGACACCGTGATGTTCTCCGTCGTGCCCAACGCCGATGCGGTGGGCGGTCGCGAGCAGCCCGCCACCACGCCCATGTCGAGCGGCATCCCGGCCGGCGTCGCGCAGTACACCGTGGTCGTGCCGTTCAACGACGCCGGCGCGCTCGAGCGCCTCCTCGACGAGCGCGGCTCCGAGCTGGCCTGCCTCATCATGGAACCCGTGATGATGAACATCGGCGTGGTGGTACCGCGGCCCGGCTACCTCGAGGCGGTGCGCGCCGCGTGCACGAAACACGGCGTCGTGTTGATCTTCGACGAGGTGAAGTCGGGTGCGACCGTCGCCGCCGGCGGGGCCACCGAACGGTTCGGTGTGCAACCCGACCTCGCGTGCCTCGCCAAGGCGATCGCCGGTGGTACGCCCGGTGCGGCGTTCGGTGGCAAGGCCGAGATCATGGAGGTCATCGGCAAGGGCGCCGCCCAGCAGGGCACGTTCAACGGCAACCCGCTCGTGGCCGCCGCCGGGCTCGCCGCGCTCACCGAGGTGCTCACCCCCGACGCCTACACCCACCTGGCGGCGCTCGGGACGCGGCTCGCCGACGGCTGTGCGAAGGCGATCGCCGAGTACGGGATCCCGGCGCACACCGCCGACCTCGGCGCGAAGGGCTGCGTGTCGTACCGCCCCGAGCCGCTGGTGAACTACCGCGACTTCCTCGAGACCCGCATCGAGTTCTACGACGCGTCGTACCCGTGGATCGTGAACCGCGGGGTGTTCATGACACCGGGCGACGAGGAGCAGTGGACGATCTCGGTGCAGCACACCGAGGCCGACGTCGACCGGTACGTCGACGCGTTCGCCGAGTTCGCGGCTGCGGTACGGGCCTGACGCCCTGCTCGCCCTCCATTCAGCGTCCCCAGCGATCGAGCACCCGCAGCGCGGCGCCCGCGGGCGGCATCCACACACTGCGCAGGTCGTAGAAGGGGATGAACGGGAAGCTCAGCTGCGCGAAGGGCGGCGCGGCCTCGTCGCCGGCCATCCACTCCGCGAGATGCGTCCCGAACCACGTGGCCAGCGCGATGCCGGTACCGTTGCACCCGGTCGCGAACGCGACGCCGTCGAGGCGGCCGCAGTGTGGCAACCGGTCGCGTGTGATGGCGACGTCCCCACCCCACGCGTAGTCGATCGCGACGCCGGTGAGTTGAGGATGCACGCGGCACATCGCACGGTAGAGCGCGTCGCGCGCGTCCGCGACCGAGTGGTACGCGAGGCTCGTGCGGCCCCCGAACACCATGCGCCGGTCCGGTGAGAGGCGCCAGTAGTAGAGGAGGTGCTTGGTGTCGAAGCACATGCGACGGCCCGGCAGCACAGCTCGGGCCACCTCCGCCGGCAGCGGCTCGGTCGCCACGATGAAGCTGCCCACGGGCAGCACGCGGCGCCGGAGTTGCGGCAGGAAGCCGTCGGCGTACGCGTTCGCGGCCGAGAGCACGTCGGCCACCTCGACGTTGCCCTTGGTCGTGACGACGCGGAACCCGTCACCCGCGCGCCGGCAACCGGTTGCGCGCGTCCGCTCGTGGATCTCGGCGCCGGCGCTCACAGCCTCCGCACGCAGCGCGGCGTGGAACTTCGCGGGCTGGACTGCCGCCGTCTTCTCGACGACGAGCCCACCGTCGTACTCGTCGGTGCCGATCTCGCGTCCCAACTCCGCGCGCGACAGGAACGTCGCCGCCACTCCCAGCTCGCGCCACTCGGCCTCCGCGTCGCGGAGCCCGCGCACCTGCGACGGGTGGTGTGCGAGCAACAGCGCCCCGGTTTGCTCGTAGTCACAGTCGATCTCGTGCTCGGTGACCGTGCGCTCCACGAGGTCGTAGGCGTCGAGCGCGCACTGCACGAGCGCCGCGCCGAGCGGGCCGTGGCGACGGACGAGGGTGCGGGGGCCGAACTTGAGCTCGGGGATCACCATGCCGCCGTTCCGGGTGCTCGCGCCGGCGCCGGTGGTGCCCGCCTCGAGGACGACGACGCGACGGCCGTGGCGCGCCAGGCCGGCCGCCGCCGCCAGGCCGCAGTAGCCGGCGCCGACGACGAGGACGTCGGCACGGGTGGGGAGCGGGGCGGGCGCGCCCGTCTCGGGACCCACGACGCCGGCGTGCCAGAGCGGCGTCTCCGAGTACCCGGCGCCGAGCGGGGCAGACGAGGCCGCGCGCACGAGGGGATCGTAGGCACACGAGATCCGTCGTCGGCCCGGGCGAATACGGCGGAATCCCTTGCTCGCGCCCCGCGGCGGCGACCATCCTGTGCAGGCGTGACGCTCGACGACGTCGACAAGCACCTGATCGAGGCCCTCCAGCGTGACGGGCGCCTCCCGTACACCCAGCTGGCGGGAGAGGTCGGCCTCTCCGAGGCGGCGGTGCGCCAGCGGGTCCGGCGCCTCGTCGACTCGGGCGTGACGCAGATCGTCGCCGTCACCGACCCGCTCATGCTCGGCTTCCGCCGGATGGCCATGGTCGGGATCCGCGTCGAGGGCGATACGCGGTCGGTGGCCGACGCGGTGTCCGAGATCCCCGAGATCGACTACGTCGTGATCGTCGCCGGCTCCTTCGACCTGCTCGTCGAGGTCGTCTGCGAGGACGACGAGCACCTCCTCGATCTCCTGAACACCAAGATCCGCGCCGTTCCCGGCGTCCGGAGCACCGACACCTTCACGTATCTCCAACTCTGCAAGCAGACCTACGCGTGGGGCACCCGATGACCCTTCCCGATCGCAGTCCGACCGAGTTGAGCGAGCTGGCGCGCCGCCACCTGTGGATGCACTTCTCGCGCCTCGGTGGCTACGACGAGCAGCACCCGGTGCTGGTCATCGCCCGCGGCGAGGGCTGCTCCGTCTGGGACGCCGCCGGCAAGCGCTACCTTGACGGCCTCTCCGGCCTCTTCACCGTGCAGGTGGGGCACGGGCGCCGCGAGCTCGCCGAGGCGGCGCGGGCGCAGGCGGAGACGCTCGAGTACTTCCCGATCTGGACGTACGCGCACCCGCCGGCGATCGAGCTCGCGGCCCGGCTCGCCGAGCTGGCGCCCGGCGACCTCAACCGCGTGTTCTTCACCACGGGCGGGTCGGAGGCGGTCGAGTCGGCGTGGAAGCTCGCCCGGCAGTACTTCCGCGCCCTCGGGCAGGGTCAACGGCACAAGGTGATCGCTCGTGAGACTGCGTATCACGGCACCACGCTGGGCGCGCTGTCGATCACCGGGGTGCCCGCCCTGCGCACGCCGTTCGAGCCGCTCACCCCCGGGGGGGTCCACGTCGCGAACACCAACCGCCGCCGGCACCCGCTCGGCCACGACGAGAAGGCGTTCATGCTCGCCGTCACCGACGCGATCGAGCAGCGGATCCTCTTCGAGGGGCCCGAGACGGTCGCGGCCGTGTTCCTCGAGCCCGTCCAGAACGCCGGGGGCTGCATCCCGCCACCGGAGGGCTACTTCCAGCGGGTCCGCGAGATCTGCGACCGCTACGGCGTGCTGCTCGTCTCCGACGAGGTGATCTGCGCCTTCGGCCGCCTCGGCCACATGTTCGGCTGCGAGCGCTATGACTACCTCCCGGACATGATCACGTGCGCCAAGGGGCTCACGAGCGGCTACTCGCCGCTCGGCGCGGTGTTGTGCCGCGACTTCGTCGCCGAGCCGTTCCTGCGCGAGAAGTCGTCCTTCACCCACGGGCTCACGTTCGGCGGCCACCCCGTGAGCGCCGCCGTCGCCCTCGCCAACCTCGACCTCTTCGAACGCGAGCGGATCCTCGAAGGTGCGCAGGCACGCGAGCCCGACCTGCGTCGCCGCCTCGACGGCTTGCGCGACCTGCCCATCGTGGGCGACGTGCGCGGCGCCGGCTTCTTCTGGGCGCTCGAGCTGGTGCGTGGGCACGACACCAGCGAACCCTTCACAGCCGACGAGCGCGAGGAGTTGCTCCGTGGGTTCCTCGCGCCGGCGATGCTCGCCGCCGGGCTGATCGCGCGAGTCGACGACCGCGGCGATCCCGTCGTCCAGCTCGCGCCTCCCCTCGTGGCGGGCGAGGAGGAGTTCGCCGTCATCGAGCGCACGCTGCGTGCGGTGCTCACCGAGGCATCCGAGCGGTTTTGTTCGTGAGCGCGCCGCCCCTCCGCACCGCGACATCCGCCGACCGCGACGCGATCAACCACACCGTCTCCAGCGTGCCGGTCAGGGGATCACGTTCGGATCGCGTTCGGATGCCGGAGCGACGACCGCATCGCGCCTCGTACTGAACGACCCCCGGCGAATCGGGGGGTTGGCATCGAACACCTGTTCGGATACACTCGAGGGACTTCCCCGCACTTCCCCCATGTCTCGTCCGGTTGGGGGAGGTGTGCGCGTGGCGAGTCTCTTGGAGGACGTCGGTACGGCGGAGGCGGCGTTGCGCCGCGCGGTCGAGCACCTGGAGCCCGGCACGCTCGATGTGGTAGCCGCCAAGGACCTGGTCGACGTCCTGACCCGCTGTGAACGCCTGGCGGTCGCCGGCCGGGGGCGGGTGGCGCGCCGGGTCCAGGAGGCCGTCACCTGGGCCCGCACCGAGCACCGATCCGCCTCCCACTGGTTGGCCTCGGCCACCGGCGTGAGCGTCGGGGCGGCGACCCGGTCGTTGGAGACCGCCCGCGACCTCGAGGGCCTGCCCGAGACCGCAGCCGCGTTCGCCGCCGGTGAGCTCTCGGAAGCCCAGGCGTCGGAGATCGCCGCCACCGCGGTCCTGGACCCGTCCGCGGAGCGGCGGCTGTTGGAGACCGCGCGGGGTGGGTCGTCGTTCAAGAGCTTGCGCGACGAGTGCCGAGACACTGCGGGCCGGGTCGAGGACGACACCACCCGGGCCCGCCGCCTGCACGAGACCCGCGCCGCCTACTCGTGGACCGAACGCGACGGAGCCTGGCGTCTCGACGTCCGCCTCGCCCCCGACCAGGGCGCCAAGGTCGCGGCGGCCCTGTCGGCCGAGACCGACGAGTTGTTCCGCCGAGCCCGCGCCGCCGGACGCCTCGAACCACGAGCGGCGCTCGCGGCCGACGCCCTCGTCACGCTGCTGTCAGGCGAGACGTTGGCGAAACCGATCGAGGTGCGCCTCGAAGCCGACCTCGTCGCCCTCGAACGCGGCTACGTCGAACCCGGAGAACGCTGCCACCTCGTCGGCGTCGGCCCCGTCCCCGTCACCACCGCCCGCTCTCTGCTGGACGACGCCCGCGTGTGCATCCTCTCCCGAGAGGGCGCCGACATCAGCCGCATCACCACGCCGAAACGCACCGTCCCCGCGCACGTACGCCGCTGGGTCGAGCGCGCGTACCCGACCTGCGGGGTCGCGAGCTGCCAAGCACACGAGCACCTCCAGATCGACCACATCGTCCCCATCGCCGTGAGCGGGCCCACCACCAAGACCAACCTGTGGCGCCTCTGCGTCCATCACCACCGGCTCAAGACGCTCTATGCCTGGCAGGTCGTCGGCCCACCCGGCAACCGCCAACTCCTCCCACCCGACCAAGAACGCGCGCCACCGTGAGCGCGGGCCGTCACAGATCAGAGCGCGATGCCGCAGACCTTGGTGTCGAGGTACTCGGCGATGCCTTCGTGGCCGCCTTCGCGGCCGACGCCGCTCTCCTTGATTCCGCCGAAGGGCACCGACGGAGAGGTGGGGTTGATGTCGTTGATCCCGATGATCCCGAAGTCGAGGGCTTCGGCCACGCGGACGGCGCGGCTGATGTCCCGCGTGTACAGGTAGGAGGCGAGGCCGTACACGGTGTCGTTCGCCATCGAGATCGCCTCGTCCTCGTCGTCGAAGAGCACGACCGGGGCGACCGGGCCGAACGTCTCCTCGCGGTAGATGGTCATGTCCGGGGTCACGTCGCCGAGCAGCGTGGGTGCGTAGAAGAGCCCGTCGTCGTAGCCCTCGCCGGTGAGCCGGCGGCCGCCCGCGAGCACGCTCGCGCCCTTGGTCACCGCGTCGTCGACCTGGCGGTGCATCTTGGCCATGGCGTCGTCGTCGATGAGCGGGCCGACGGTCACGCCGTCCTCGAGTCCGCTGCCCGCCTTCAGCTTCTCGATACGCGCCGTGAACTCGGCCACGAAGGGCTCGGCGATCGACCGGTGCACGAAGAACCGGTTGGGGCAGATGCACGCCTGGCCGGTATTGAGGAACTTCACGAGCGCCGCGCCCTTGGCGGCGTGGACGGGATCCGCGTCGGGGAACACCAGGAACGGCGCGTGCCCACCCAACTCGAGCGACACGCGCTTCAGTTGGTCGGCCGACCGCCGCGCGATCTCCTTGCCGACGTCGGTGGAGCCCGTGAAGCTGATCTTGCGCACCGCCCGGTTCGTGAGCAGCTCGTCGGCAACCGGGAGCGGGTTCGCGGTGGTCACCAGGTTCACGACGCCGGCCGGGATGCCGGCGTCCTCGAACACGCGGAAGGTCTCCACGGCGCACAGCGGCGTCTGCTCGGCGGGCTTCACGATCATCGTGCAGCCGGCGGCCAGTGCGGGCGCCGCCTTCCGGGTGATCATCGAGATCGGATAGTTCCACGGTGTGATTGCGGCGGCGACGCCCACGGGCTGGTGCATCACGAGGAAACGCTGGTCGCTGCGCGACGCGGGGATGGTCTCGCCGTACACGCGCTTGGCCTCCTCGGCGAACCACAGGAGGAAGTCGGACGCGTACGTGACCTCGGTGCGCGCCATGCGCAACGGCTTCCCCTGCTCGAGCGTCATGAGACGCGCGAGGTCGTCGGCGCGGTCGACCATGATGCGCCACGCCTCGTAGAGGTGGCGGGAGCGGTCGTGGGCGGTGAGTCCCGCCCAGGCATCGAACGAGGTGGTGGCGGCGTCCACCGCCCGGCGGGCGTCGGCGCCGTCGGCATCGGCGACCTCACCGAGCAGCTCGCCGGTGGCGGGGTTGCGCGACTCGAACGTGGCCCCCGACGCCGCGTTGCTCCACTTCCCGTCGATGAACAGCATGCCCTGCATCGTCGTCCTCCCGATCCTCGGACCCCCAAGATTGCCGCGACGTCAGCCGGGCGGCCAGCTCAGGATGACGTCGGGACGCAGGTCGTCGGCGGTGAGCTCCTCGACGAACAGGAAGTCGAACCCGGCCAGACGTGCGTAGTAGTGGTCGACCGGGGTGTCGCCGATGTGGAGGTAGCGCTCGGCGGTGATGGTCTGGCGCACCTCGTGCAGGTGGTGCTTGCCGCCCACGAACGCCACGTCGACGCCGTGGAGCTCCCAGGCCTCGGTCTGGTTGCTGCGCGTGCGGTCCGACGCCGACCCGACCACGTGGCCGAGCTCGGCCACCCGGCGCACCAGGTCGACGGTGATCGGGCCTGGTGGGTCGCCGAATTCCATCGTCCCGTCGATGTCGAAGCTCACGACGAAGACCATGCGGCCCGAGAACCTACTGCGGTGGGTAGAGGGGAACGGACTCCGGCGCCGCGGCTGCGGCAGGGGCTACGAGACCCGCTCGGGGTGGCCCATGGGCGGCGTCGGGATGAACGGCTCCTGAGGCTTCTCCACGAGCCCACGCGTGACCCAGCGGTGCTTGCTGGAGTCGGCCCACACGAGCATCGGTGGCAGCACCACCAGCGCGCTGAGCAGCGCGACGGCCACGTTCAGGGCGACGATCTGGCCGAAGTCGCTGAGGAGGGGCAACGACGAGAACGACAGCACCGCGACACCGGCGATGGCCGTGAGCGCCGACACCACGAAGGCGCGCCCGGTGCGCGACGCGACCACGTCGACCGCCTCGCGCGGCTCCATGCCGCGGCGCCGCTCCTCGACGAACCGCAGCAGGATCAGCGACGTGAACTCCGTGCACGCGGCCACGATCAACGGTCCGCTCACCGCGGTCATCGGGCTGAGCTTCAGGCTCAGCGCGTACGCGAACAGCGAGGAGAGGCCCACCGCGATCAGGACGGGCACGAGCGACAGCGCCGAGCGCACGAGCGAGCGGAGCCGGAAGGCGAGGAAGAGGAACACGAAGCCGATGGCCAGGTACGTCAACTCGATCCGGTTCGACTGCAGGTTGTCGAGCAGGCCGACACCCACGACCGCGAGCCCGGCCGGCGTGGCCTGGATCCCAGCGGGCGGGTGGGTGTTGTCCTGGAGGTCGCGGACCACTGGCGCACGCTCGGCCAGCGAACCCTTGCCGGTGCGGAACAGGATGTTGAACGCGGTGTCGCCGCGCGCGACGGTCGACCGCTGCACGTCCCGTGGCGCGACGCCGTACGTCGCGCGTACGTCGGCGCCGGTCGGCGCGATGTTGCTCGCTCCCGGTACGTCGTTGATGATGTCGCCGATCGCGGTCTCGATGCTCGATCCGGTGAGGATCTTGTTCGGCCACTTGGCGAGCGTGTTGTCGGTGAAGTCGTGCGCGTACTTCACGAAGTCGTCGGAGAACACGTCCTTGCTGCGAGCGAACACCCCGAACTCGCTCGATCCGCCGGTCTGGCGCTCGACCTCCTCGATGTTCTTCACCGTCTGGCTGTTCTGGTTGACCCACTGCTGCGGGTCGGTCTGCAGCACCAGCCTGCCCTCGACGGCGGCCCCGGCGGCGAAGATGCCGATGCTCGCGATCGCGAACAGCAACGCGGCACGCTTCGGCAGGCTGCCCAACCACACCACCAGGCGCCCGAGCGGACCGCTGCGGAAGTCGCGGCCCTTCGTCGGCGAGCGGAACTCACGGATGCCGAGGATCGCGAGCGGGAGGATGATCGAGCCCACGCAGATCGCGGCGATGCCCACCGCGAGCAGGAGCCCGAAGTCGCGGATCATCGGGACGTGCGCGAACTGCAGCGCGAGGAACGCGAAGATGGCGTCGAAAGTGACGACCAGCAGCGCCGGACCGAGGTTGCGCGCCGTCTCCTGGATCGGGTGCTCGGCGCGGTCGATCACCACCTCTTCCTCGACGCGCGCGTGCATCTGGATCGCGTAGTCGATGCCGATGCCGAGCATCACCGGCAGGCCGCTGATGGTGACGATCGTGAGCGGGATGCCGAGGTAGCCGGCGAGGCCGAACGCCCAGACCACGCCCACCAGCACCACGATCAGCGGGAGCAGGCGCCACCGCACGCGGAACAGCACCAGCAGGATCACCGTCATGATGAGCACCGCGAGGGCGCCGAGGGTGAGCATGCCGCCACGGAGGTAGTCGTTGATGTCCCGCAGCAGCACCGACGCACCGGTGGTGACGCTGCTGGTGTTCGGGATGTCCAGCTTGGCTCCCTGGTCCTGCACGAGCCGCGCCGCGGCGCCCTCCTGGGTGATCGACTCGTTGCCGGGGAGGCGCGTCACGATCTGCGCGTGCGTCGGGTCGAGGATCACCGATCGCAACGCCTTCCGGATCTTGCCCTCGTTGTTGTAGAGCAGGAACTGGATCCACGCGGGGTTGTCGAGTGTCCGCTCGGCCACGGGGATGGCCCCGAGCCGCTGGAGGGTCTTCGCCGTGTCCTCGGCACGCGCCGTCGCGCCGGGCGATCCCGGTTGCTCCTTCGTCTGCGCGGCCAGCAGCGCCTTGCCCGCGATGCTCGAGGTGGGATTGCCGTCGGGGCTCGACACCAGCGAGTTCGAGAACTCGAGGATGGTCTGCGGCGTGATCACCGACTCGACCTTGCCGCTCTTGGCGAGCGCGTTGTGGTACTGCCGGAACTGCGCCGGGCCGTCGCCGGTGAAGAGCTCGTCGACCTTGTGGCCGGGCTTCATGGCGATCACCGTGAGCATCGCCTGACCGCCGAAGAGGCGCTGGTACTGGACGTTCGCGTTGTACACGGCGTCGGACTTGTTCAGGTACGTGTTCTGGCCGGTGGAGAAGCTGAGCTGGGTGATCCCGAGGCCGAGGGCGATCGTGACGAGCAGGCCGACCGCCGTCACCCAGAAGGCGTGCTTGCCGAGTTGGACGGCGATGTACGACCAGAAGCGTTGCATCACACCCCCCTGTCCTCGCCGCACACTACGACCGGAGGCCGGGCGCCGCACCGGCGGGGCGTCGCGGGAGAGGTCCCGCCGTTCCTCGGGGTCGGCGGTGAGCTCGTGCAGCTCCGAGGCGTCGGGCACGGGATCGCCGGCGGGCGGCTCACGAGCGTGACGAGGCCGTGCGCCGCCTCCCAGTCGGCGAGCGACCTTGGCCGGTTCGGCCACCGGGACGAACGGCTCGCCGGTGAAGCGATTCGTGGTTCGCAGGCCCTTGCTGATCTCGTCCTCGGTCTTGCTGAGCGGATCGGCCCGGTGCCACTCGGAGGCCAGCATCCCCTCATCGGCCGGGCTGCCACGGTGGCCGTCCAGCACGCGGTCCGCGATCATCGACCCCGTGAGGGCGGTCCGGCTGGTGGCGTGGGCGACCATGCGGCAGCACTGGCGCAGTCTCGCCCTGGTCACGCTGCTCGTGGCGGTCGCGGGTGCGATGGTGTTCACGGCGTCGGCCGGCGCCCGCCGCACGGCGACGGTCCTCGAGCGCTTTCGGGAGTACAGCCGGTCGGCCGACATCCAGCTCGATCTCCGTCAGGCGAGCGCCGGTCAGCTCGACGCCCTGCGCCGCGTCCCGGGTGTCGCCGGCGTCGGCGTGCTCCACCAGATGAATCTCGACTTCCCGAACGGCGAGCTCGCGCCCCTCGCGGCGGCCATCGACAAGTCGTTCGGCACCGAGGTCGACCGCCCGCGTGTCGTGTCGGGCCGGCTGCCGCGCCCGGCGAGCGTGCGCGACCTCGCCATCGGCGAGTCGCTCGCGTCGTCGCTGCGCGTCGGCGTCGGCGACGAGATCTCCTTCGTCTCGTACACACCGGCGCAGACCGACCTCGGCGCCACCGGCGCCTCCCCTGGGCCACCGCAGGGGCCCAAGGTGCGCTTCCGGGTCGTGGGCGTCGTGCGCCGCCCTCTCGACCTCGGCGTGCGTGGCAGCTTCGGCGGCTTCGTGGTCCCCACGCCCGCCTTCTACGAGCGGTACCGGGACGAGATCGGCAGCTTCGTCGGCGCGGTCGCGCGTGTGCACACGGAGCACGGCACCGCCGACCTGCGTACGGTGGTCCCCGCCGCGCGCCGCATCTTCGGCGACTCGCTGTTCCAGGTGGAGAGCGTCACGGTCGAGACCGACGGCGCGCGGGACGCCATCGGCGTGCTGACTGCCGCGCTGTGGATCTTCGCAGCCGTCGCCGCACTCGCCGGCTCGACCGCGGTGGGCATGGTCGTCGTTCGCCAGGTCGGGAACGCCCGTCGCGACCAGGAGATACTCGCCACCGTCGGGTGCACGACGCTCCAACGTGCGGCCGCGGCGGTCGCGGTGATCCTCCCAGCCGGTGTCGTGGGCGGCGTGCTCGCGGTTGCCGCGGCCGCGCTGATGTCACCAGTCCTTCCGTTCGGCATCGCGCGCAAGGCGGAGGTCGACCCGGGCTTCCACTTCGACGGGCTCGTCCTCGGCGCCGGGCTGGTCGTCGTCGTCGCGTTCGTCCTGCTCGTCGCGGCGGTGGCCGCGTGGCGCGTCGCGCGTGCGGTGGCCGGCGGTCACGCCGTCGGCGGCGTGACCCGCCCGTCCTCCACCGCGCGCGTCGCCGCGAGCGCGGGCGCTTCGCCGGCCCTCACGACCGGTCTGCGCATGGCGCTCGAACCCGGTCGAGGGCCGACGGCCGTGCCGGTGCGGTCGGCGTTCCTCGGCGCGACGCTCGGCACGCTGGGGATCGTCGCGGTGCTCGTCATCGGTGCGAGCCTCGACCACCTCGTCGCCACGCCTCGCCTCTACGGCTGGCCCTGGGACGCCGTCGTGCAACCGAACTTGCCGTTCCGGCAGGGTCCGTCGAACGTGTGCGGGGACGGCGACAGCAACGTCACCGCCGATCCCCGAGTCGCAGCGGTGGCGTCCGCGTGCCTCGAGACCATCGAGGTCGACGGCCATCCTCTGACCGGTTGGGGATTCACGTCGCTGAAGGGGTCCGTCGAGCCGACGATCGTCCGCGGCCGCGCTCCGCGGGGTCGCGACGAGGTGGCGCTCGGCGCCGACGCGCTCGACGCGACCGGCAAGCGAATCGGCGACACGGTGCGGGTCCGCGGTGACCGCACGCGTACGTACCACATCGTCGGCCAGGTCGTGATCCCCACGTTGACGTACGACGACCCGGAACCGCTCGCCGACGGCGCTGCGTTCACGGGCGTCGGGCTCCAGGCCGTGTTCGAACCGATCAGCGCGCCGAACATGGACATCGTGGCCCGGTTCGGCACCGGCGTCGAGCCCGACCGCTTGCCCCGGACCCGTGACGGGAGGGTGCAGCTCCAGAGCGGGATCGCCACTCTGGCAAACGTGCCCGTCGAGATCGACCGACTCCGGCAGGTCGACCATCTGCCGTTGATCCTCGGCACTCTGCTCGCGCTGCTCGCGACGGTGGCCGTCGCCCACGCCGTCGTGGTCGCGGTGAGACGACGGCGACGCGACCTCGCGGTGCTGCGCACGCTCGGTTTCGAACGCGGCGACGTGCGCGCCACGATCGCGTACCAGGCGACGGCGCTCGTCGTGGTCGGTCTGTTCGTCGGCGTGCCCGTGGGCATCGTCGTCGGCCGTTTGGTCTGGCGCGCGCTCGCCGGCAGTCTCGGCGTGCAGGCGGTCGTAACTGTGCCGAGCGTGCCGGTGATCGTCGTGGCAGTCGCGGCGCTCGCCGTGGTGAACGTCATCGGCGTGCTCGCGGCAGCGGCCGCCGTCCGGGACAGCCCGGCCACCGTGCTCGCGGCGGAATAGCCCCCCGCCGCCACGCGAAACGCCGCCCCCCGAACGAGTCGGGGGGCGGCGTCGCAAGAACGAACAGCGTGGAGGTGTCGTACCTCAGTCGCTGTTGGTGTTGTTGTTGATGTTCGTACCAGTGTTGGTGTTCGTACCAGTGTTGCTGTTCGAACCGGTGTTGCTGTTCGCACCGGTGTTCGTGTTGGTACCGGTCTGCTGCTGCTGCTCTTGCTGGGAGTTCGTCCCATCGTTCGAGCCGCTGTTGCTGTCACTGTTGGTGACGTCGTTGGTGTTCGTGCCGTCGTTGTGCGACGACACGTGGTTGTGGTTGTCGTTGCTCGACGAGTTCGTGTTCGTCGGGTCCGACTCGGACGAGTTGTCGTTCGAGTTGTCGGAGTGCACGTGGTTGCTGATGTGCGTGTCCACGCTGATGTCCGGGTTGACCTGGATGTCCGACGACTGCACGTTCGTGTTCGAGCTGTTGCCCGAGTTGTTCACGCTCGACTGCGACGCCGCGTTGCCGCCGGTGCCGACACCGATGCCGAGGCCGAGGCCGATGGGGCCCTTGCCCCAGCCCCAACCACCGCCACCGCCGCCGCCGCCCCAGCCGCCGCCGCCGCTCGGGTCGCCGCCGCCGCCGCCCCATTCATCGACGGGACCAGCGTTGACGCCACCGAGGTCGGCTTCGCCGGAGCCGGCGTCACCACCGATGACAACGAGCTTGGTTGCGTTGCCGTCGTTGGAGTTGCCGTGGCTGTGGTGCTCGTAGGCCTGTGCTCCCTGTGTCAGCCCGATGCCGAAGGCACCGATGGCGCCGGCGAGCGACGACGCCATGATCACTGCCACCTTGTGCTTGATCACTCTCTGTTCCTCCTCAGTGGGGGTAGTGGGGGGGATTCGGCCCAAGGGCTCCATGCCCTGCCCCGGTCTTGTCTGAGCTCCTGTCACTGACTCCTGCGAGTGCGCTTTCCTTCGACTCTTGGACGACAGCACGTTCGTTCAGAGCGGCCGCCTCGCGAGTTACGCGTCAACCGCCGAGTTCGTTGCTGTTGTTGTTGGTGTTCGTGCCGTTGTTGGTGTTCGTGCCCGTGTTGCTGTTCGAACCCTGGTTGCTGTTCGAACCGGTGTTCGTGTTGCTACCGGTCTGCTGCTCTCGCTGCTGCTCGGAGTTCGTCCCCGAGTTCGTGCCCGTGTTGCTGTTGGTGTTGTTGATGTCGTTGCTGTTCTCGCCGTCGTTGCTCGAGTACACGTGGTTGTGGTTGTCGTTGTCCGACGAGTTCGTGTTCGTCGGGTCCGACGACGACGAGTTCGTGTTGTCGTTGCTCGAGTACACGTGGTTGCTGATGTGCGTATCGACGTCGATCTCCGGGTCGACCTGGATGTTCGACGACTGCACGTTCTCGTTCGCGCTGTTGCCCGAGTTGTTCACGCTCGACTGCGACGCCGCGTTCCCGCCGAAGCCGAGACCCGCACCGATGCCGAGGCCGATGGGACCGTGGCCCCAACCCCAACCGCCACCACCGGCGCCGCCGAAGCCGCCACCACCACCGAGGCCCTCCGCGCCGGCACCGCCGCCGCCCCAGTCGCAGATCGGACCGGCCGAGACACCACCGAGGTCGACGCTCCCGGAGCCGGCGTCACCACCGATGACGACGAGCTTGGTCGCGTTGCCCTCGTTGTCGTTGCCACCGCTGTGGCCCCCGTAGGCCTGTGCCCCCTGGGTGAGCCCGATGCCGAAGGCACCGATCGCGCCGGCGAGCGACGACGCCATGATCACCGCCACCTTGTGCTTGATCACTTTCTGTTCCTCCTAGTAGTGGGGAGAAGTTCGGCCCGAGGGCTCCATACCCCTGTCTTGTCCGTGCGAGCGGCCTAGCTACCCGAGTTCGTGTTCGTTCCGGTGTTGCTGTTCGCACCGGTGTTGCTGTTCGCACCGGTGTTGCCGTTCGAACCGGTGTTGGCGTTCGCGCCGGTCTGGTCCTGGCTGTTGGATCCGGTGTTCGTGCCCGCGTTGCTGCCGTCGTTGCTGTTGCTGTTCGACGGAGTGTTGGTGTTGTCACCCGAATTGCTGTTCGCGTTGCTGTTGCCGTTCGAGTTCGAATCGGTGTTGCTGTTCGTCGGATCCGACGACGACGTGTTCGTGTTGCCGTTCGTGTTGTCCAGGGTGTTGTCGATGTGCGGCTCGACGTTGATGTTCGGGTTGACCTGGATGTTGGACGACAGAACATTGGTGTTCGAGCTGTTGCCCGAGTTGTTCACGCTCGACTGCGCGGCACCGCTCCCGCCGTTGTTGATGCCGGCGAGGACAGAGGCGGACCCGGGCCCGAACAACCCCGCGGGGAGTACGCACGTGGGTCCGGCGTTCACGCCACCAAGCCCGACCGAGCCGTTGCCTGCAGCCCCACCGTCGACGGTGATGTGGACGTCCTGCGGTGTGCTCGGCTGCTGCCCGGCGTATGCGCCCGAGATCGCCCCCACACCCAGCGCGCCGATCGCACCGGCCAACCCTGTCACGAGGACAAGGCTGAACCTGTCCTTCACCATCCGTTCCTCCCTTGATCGGTTCCCGGCCCCCCGGGGGCCGGTCGGGCCCTGTGCTGCCGTTCTCTGTCTATCCCCGCCCGAATAGATCAGGGGGAACGTAGCGGAATGCGGAGTCGCGCGCAACGATGCTCGCGAACACAGTCCGTGGTGCATGCTCGGCACAAACCTCTCGGTCCTTGAATAGGGGCTCATGAAATGGACGAAAACGACGAGAATGGGACAAAAGCTCGCAGGCTGTCCCCATTCGTGCTGGGCGCGATCGCCGGAGCCGTCGCCGCGGCGATCGTCGCTCTGGTGATCTGGGCGGTCGCCGACAACGGGGGCGACTCCAGCGCGACCGCGCCCGGCAGTACGAGCTCCACGACGTCGACCACGGTCACGACGTCCACGACGACGAGCGCGCCGACGACGAGCGCGCCGACGACCACGACGTCACTGGCGCCGCCACCCGCACAGCCCGTCATCGACGCGTTCGGCGTCAACGTCGTCAACTGTCCGCAGGGCGCGGCGTCGACGTCGGTCACCGTCACCTACACGACGCGCAACGCGGCGAGCGTGGAGTTCACGATCGACGACGGTGCGGCGCAGACCGCGTCACAGGTGTCGGGGTCGGCGGCAGTCGGACCGATTCCGTGTGACGGCAACAGTCACCACGTGACGATGGCCGCGATCAACGACGGCCTGCGCGCCACGCGTGACGCGACGGTCAGCGTGTCGTAGGCGTCAGGGAGCAGGCGACGATGTTCCGCCGAAGGTGATCGGAAGGGGCTTGCCCGCGGCGAGCGCCTGGAAGAGCGCGACGAATTGCGCGTCCGTGAGCTCGCCTGCGAGCCGGCCGACGACCTTGCCGTTCGCGTCCACGAGGACGAAGAACGGGAAGCCGGTGACACCGAGCTTGTGCGCGATGTCGCTGTTCGAGTCGTCGGCAAACGTCGGGAACGGCCAGTTCTCGCGCTTCAACCAGTCCGACGGCGGATAGTTCGGGCGATCGGGCGATGTCGCCGTCGCGATCCCGTAGACGCTGATGCCGTTGAGCGCGCCCTGCGAATTCAGTTGCACGAGTCGCGGCACGGTTGCCTGACAGTGCGGGCACCAGTGCGCGACCACAACGAGCAGATGCGGATGGCCGTCCTGCGTCACCGCGAGCGGGCTGCCGTCGAGAGAAGTGCCGGCGATCTGGGGCGCGGCCACACCAATGGCAGGGTCTGCCCCGCGCGCAACCACCTGAGGGAGCGTCCCCTTGACCTGAACGTTCTTCGCGACGTCCTTCGGCGGACCGCTGTCCCCGCCGCCGGTCAAGCTCAACACCGCCGCCGCGATGCCCGCGCCGATCACCAGCGCGAGCAGCGCGAGCAGCACCGTCATGAGGTTGCCCCGCGTCTCCGATTGGCGTCGCTCCCTGCGCGTCGGTCCGGTTCCTGCCGCCTCGTCGTCGTCCCCATCGTCGTCGTCGTCCCCGTGCGGCGGGGCGTCGTCGGACACTGCGACGATGGCGGCGGCCGGCTCCTCACCACCGGGCTCCTCGGCGGCCGGCTCCTCGGCGGCCGGCTCCTCGACGGCCGGCTCCTCGACGGCCGGCTCCTCAGCGGCGGGCTCCTCAGCGACCGGCTGCTCGACGGCGGGCTCCTCGACGGCCGGTTCCTCGACGGCGGACTCCTCGGCGACGTCGGGCCGAGC
>DASPTH010000387.1:0-16688 GCA_035623515.1 Acidimicrobiia bacterium | reverse complement strand
GTCCGGGGTGGCCCAGTACAGCAAGAACTTCACGTCCGACGCGCCGAAGCCGGGCTCCCAAGCCGACCTGAACCGGCCGCGATCGCTCGTCGGCATCGTCGACGAGGGCAGCAGCCTGGTCGGGAACGACCTGTGGACGCTGCTCCTCCTGCTCGGCGACATCAGCCTGATCCTCGCGGTGTTCAACCTGCTGCCCGTCCCGCCGATCCTCGACGGCGGGCACGCGGTCATCGTCGCCTACGAGTGGGCGGCGTCGAAGGTCAAGCACCGGCGGGTCGAGGTCGACTACCGCAAGGTCATGCCGATCGGGGTCACGTTCTTCGCGGTGCTCATGACGATCGCGTTGTCGGCGATGTTCCTCGACGTGCGCCAGGCCATCGGGCAGTAGCGTCTCGGGCGTGGAGCGCAAGGCCACGCGCCAGATCCACGTCGGCTCCGTGGCCGTGGGCGGTGGGGCACCGGTGTCGGTGCAGTCGATGACCACCACCAAGACGGCCGACGTCGACGGCACCCTCGCGCAGATCTACGAGCTCGCGGCCGCGGGATGCGACATCGTGCGGTGCACCTGCAACGAGGAGCCGGCGGCAGAAGGCCTCGCGCGCATCGTCCCCCGCTCGCCGGTGCCGCTCATCGCCGACATCCACTTCCAGTACAAGCTCGCCCTGGCGGCGATGGAGGCGGGCGTCCACGGCCTGCGCCTCAACCCCGGCAACATCCGCAAGCCCGACCAGGTCAAAGCGGTGGCGGCCGAGGCCAAGGACCGCGGGCTGCCGATCCGCATCGGCGTGAACGCGGGCAGCCTCGACCCCGACATCGCCGAGCGCTTCGGCGGAGCGACCCCGGAGGCGCTCGTCGCCTCGGCGCAGCGCGAGCTGGCCTACCTCGCCGAGGTCGGGTTCGAGGACGTGAAGATCTCGGTGAAGTCGTCGAGCGTCCCGGTGATGATCGACGCGTACCGGCTCCTGTCCGCGACCGTCGACTACCCCCTCCACCTCGGTGTCACCGAGGCGGGACCGCTGCCCGGCGGGCTCGTGAAGTCCACCGCCGGGATCGCCACCCTGCTCGCCGAAGGGATCGGGGACACGATCCGCTTCTCGCTCACCGCGGATCCGGTCGAGGAGGCCAAGGCGGGACGGCAATTGGTCGAGGCCATGGGCTTGCGCGAACGCAAGGGCCTCGACCTCATCGCCTGCCCGTCGTGCGGTCGCGCCGAGGTCGACGTGATCCGCGTCGCGCGCGAGGCGCAGGACGCTCTGGCCGCGCGCAACATCCCGTTGCAGGTCGCGGTGATGGGGTGCGTCGTGAACGGGCCCGGAGAGGCCCGCGGTGCCGACCTCGGGATCGCGGCCGGACGCGGCAAGGGTCATCTCTTCGTGCGCGGCACCGTCGTGCGCGTCGTGCCCGAGGCCGAGATGGTGGCGGCGCTCGTCGACGAGGCGGAGCGCATCGTCGCCGAGGGGATCGACGCCCGTCTCGCCGCGGCCGATGCCGACGCCGAGGCGATTGCCGCCGCGACTCGGGCCGAGTTGCTCCAGATCCAGGGTGTCGACGCCAATCACAGCGAGGACCGCGTCGTCCGCATCCGCGAGATCGCCGACTGACCGCGGCCGCCGGCGACCGCTGCCGTCAGCCGGTCGCGACCTCGTCGACGGGCACGACGCGACAGCGCGGCCGCTCGGGGTCGTTCTCGGGCAAGAGGAAGCGCCAGAAGAGCGTGCCGTGACGGTGGCCGCCGGTGTCGATCCAGTTCGCCACGCCCGGGTCACGCGCCGCGATCACGAGCCGGTACTCGCCGGCCGGCCCGAGCTCCATCTGCGCCGAGTTCAGCGACGCGCGGCGCGACCGGTAGTCGAGCATCTGCATGTGAGGGTTCCAGAGCACGAGGTTCGCGAACACGCAGTCGGGCATGGTGCCCTCCATGATCAACGCGTCGTCGGGGCCGAGGTCGAACGTGCCCGACGAGTAGAAGATGTCGACGGCACCGGCGGCAGCGATGTTCGCGTTGCGGAAGCTGAACGGTGTGCCGACCGAGTTCGGCTCGTCCGCGACGAACGGCACGGGCGCGGGATTGGGCGATCCGAACACGCGAAGCCCGAGCGACGTGGCGTTCACGAAGTCGAGCGTCTTGCGTACCCGCTCGGCGACCGTCACGTCGTCGAGCGGGGGCGCGGGCCCCGGATCGACCAATGGCTCGATGTCCAGGTGCACGCTGATGTCGGGGTTGTTCTGCGCCGAGCGCTGCTCGAGGAAGTAGCTCCGCACGATCAGCAGCCGCGCGTCGGGACCGAGCCGGACCCGGTTGCCGTCGCCCTCATCGGGACTCAGGATCAGTTCGTAGTTCCCGTCGGCGTCGATCTCGAACTGGCGGTCGTTGAGGTCGGCCAGGATCGGCCCGTTGATCCCACCTGCCTGGTCCGCGCCGTGCACGGTGAAGGAGATGTAGACCTCGCGGTCGCGTCTCCCGCGGACGCGATACGACCGGTCGCCGCGGATCAGCGCCTGGTGGTAGATGGCGTCGGGGTTGTCGCCGAGGAACTTCCGGGCGGGGGTGACGATCGACGAGAAGCGCGGGCGTTCCGCGTCGCCCTCGAGGAAGAGCTCGGTGCCCTCCGACAGGAGGTGGAACACGTAGCGGAACCCTTCGACGGTGTCGAGCTCGTCGAAGGCGCGATCGGGTGCCAGCACGTACTCGTCGCGGACGTCGGCGAGCAGACGGATGAGCCCGTTGAACACCTCGGTCGACCGTGGTGCGAGCGCCATCTGGTCTCCTGTCAGATCGCGGTCTCGTGCCGCGGTTCGTACAGCATCACGTCGACGCCGCCGGGGAGGACGATCGTCGTGACGATCCCGAAGCCGACCGCTTCCGGTTCGCCGCGCGTCTCGACGCCCCGTGCCCGGAGCTCGGCCACGGTGGCCTCGAGGTCGTCGCACATCAACGAGAGTTGGTGCATCGGCGGCGCGCCCTCCTCGATCGGGTGCACACCGAGCTCGGCCGGTGGCAGCCGGAAGATCAACCAGTTGCCGCCGGCGTCGACGGAGTCCCAGCCGAACGCGTCCCGGAGCACGGCCCGCAACTCGTCGGGCTTCGACGTGTAGAGCAGGCCGTGGACTCCCGTGATCGTCACGGCGCTGATCGTAGTGACGTCCCGCGCCGTGCTCACAGGTTGGCGAGCACGAGCTGGGCGTACGCCTGCTGGCCGGCGGGACGCAGGTGCAGGCCGTCGCCGTAGAAGTACTCGGGGTGCGCGTCGCCGATCGTGTGCCAGTCGACGAGGACCGCGTTCTTGTAGCGCTTGACCCCGTCGGCGAGGGTCTCGTTGACCTCGTCCTCCCACGGGCGCGGAACCTTGGCGTTCAGGATCAGGACCTTGCGGACGCCCTTCAGGATCTGCATCATCCGATCGAAGTCGCTCGGGTTGACGGTGCCGTTGGTGCCGAGCTGCACGACGACCTCGTCACCGAGCTCGCCGCGGTCCTTGTACCCCTGGATCACGTCGACGCCCGCCGAGAACTGCCGGCTCTCCTGCGCGTCGACGGTCGTGCGTTCCGGGCCGATCGCCTGGATGAGTGCCTGCGCGGCGCCGAGCATGACCGAGTCCCCGATGGCGGTGACGCGCGGCGGGACGAGCGTCGTGGTCGGTGCGGTCGTCGGGGGCGCCGTCGTGGTGGTGGGCGCGGCGGCGTCCGAGCCGCCCCCACCGCCGAAGGCCATCGCGCCGCCGATCACCACGAGCGCGACCACGCCGATCACGATCACCCCGGCAATCGCGCGCCGGCGGCGGTAGTC
The DNA here is from genome assembly GCA_035623515.1 of Acidimicrobiia bacterium. Classification (GTDB taxonomy): domain Bacteria; phylum Actinomycetota; class Acidimicrobiia; order IMCC26256; family DASPTH01; genus DASPTH01. Next base: position 12,901 of record DASPTH010000387.1, on the reverse strand, counting down.
GGCCGCCGTCGGTCGTTGTTGCATCAGCGCCGCTCCGCCCAGTACGCGTCGACGCGGTAGGGGAGCGAGACGACCTCGGCCCCCGCGGTGGCAGGATCGTCGTCGAGCACGGCGCGGACTCGATCGAGCACCCGTGCCTGCTCCTCGGGCGGGAGCGCCGCGACATGGCTCACGCTGCGCAGACGGTCCAGTGCCTCGTCACGCGTCAGCAGTTGCTCGTTGCGGAAGGTGGCCTGCTCGAGCGGCGTGAACCACGGCCCGAAGACGTCGGCCGAGGCCGGCCACGCGTCGTGGTCCCGGGACGGCGCGCGCTTCTCCACGCTGTCCATGATCGCCCAGAGCGCGTCCACCCATGCAACCGAACGGTCGCGCGCGTTCCAGATCAAACCGACCCGACCGCCCGGTCGGAGCACCCGGTGGAACTCGCGGAGCGCGGCGGCGGCGTCGAACCAGTGGAACGCCTGCGCGACCGTGATCGCGTCGAGCGAGGCCACCGCCAGCGGCAGGGCTTCGGCCGCCGCCGCGATCGCGGGCGCGGACGGCACTGCGACAGCGAGCTGGCGGCGCATCCCGTCGACCGGCTCGACGGCGACGATCGACGCACCTGTGGGCGTGAGCAACCGCGTGAACTTTCCCGTACCGGCCGCAACGTCGGCGACGGTACGTCCGGGCGCGATGCCGAGCGCGTCGACGAGCCACGCGACGGCGTCGGGTGGGTAGGACGGGCGGCCACGCTCGTACGCGGCGGCCTCCGTGCCGAATCCGGTGACCGCGATGTGGTGGACGCTCAAGCCGGTGACGGCCTCACGTGGGGCGAGACGGCGTCCAGCCGTGCAGGCCGCACTCGAGCTTGCCGGTGCCGGCCCACCGGCCGGCCCGGGGGTCGTCACCATCGGCGACGGGCAGCGTGCAGGGCCAGCAACCGATCGACTGGTAGCCCTTGTCGCGCAGCGGATGTTGCGGCAGCCCCCGGCTGTCCACGTAGGAGTCGATGTCTCGGTGCGTCCAGGGGGCGAGTGGGTTCACCTTGACGATGCCGCGGCCGACGTCGAAGCCGACGATGGGCGCATTCGCACGCGTCGCCGCCTCGTCGCGGCGCAACCCGGTGAGCCACGCGGCCTTGCCCTCGAGCGCGCGGGCGAGGGGTTCGACCTTGCGCATCTCGCAGCACGCGTCGGGGTCGACCTGCCACAGGTTGTCGGGCTCGACCTGCGGTGTGATCACACGCAGGTTGAGGTCGTAGCGGTCGCGCACCTGCTCGACGTACCAGAGGGTCTCGGCGAAGTGGTACTGCGTGTCGAGGAACACGACTTCGATGTCGGGCGCGACCTGCATCGCGACGTCGATCAGCACGCAGTCCTGGAACGACGCCGCGAGCACTGCTTCGTCCTTGAACGTCTCCCAGGCCCAGCGCACGGCTTCCGAGGCCGGGTGCGTCTCGAGATCGGCCGACACCCTGGCGAGCTCGGCCAGGTCGGGAACCGGTGCCACGTGTGGGAGCTGGTCGACCTCCGCGGGTTGGGTGAGCGAGCGCGTGGAGGAGCTCATGGGGTGCGGTCGTCCTTCGGCGTGTGCATCATGTCGCGCACTCCGAGTCGCCGACCTCGGCCACGTAGGGGCCGGTCTCGTCGAAGTCGATGTAGTACTCGGGCCCGACCTCGGGCGCCGGGAAGCTGTCGAGGTCGGCCACGGTGCGGGACACCTCCTTGGCGCCGCCGACCCGCACGAGCCAGTCGGAGAACGTCTCGCCGGCGTCGCGCTCGCCGGCGAACTGCTCGACGATCCGCACCACCGCGTCCGAGACTCGCTTCGCCGGCAGCTTCACCGACTTCTCGCCGAACGCGATCTCCATGTTGGCGACCCGGCCGCCGAGCATCATGTGGTACCCGGGTGCCGCTCGGCCGTGCGCGCGCCGCTCGATCCCGACGAAGCCGATGTCGGCGATGTGGTGCTGGCCGCACGAGTTGGTGCAACCGGAGATGTTGATGCGCACCCCGCCCACCTCGGCCAGTCCGGCGCGCTCGAGCGCGTCACCGATGTCGGCGGCGAGCCCGCGCGACTGCGTGACGGCCAGGTTGCAGGTGTCGGCACCCGGGCACGAGACGACGTCGCGCACGAGCTCGGCTCCGGCCTCGGCCATCCCGATCGCGTCGAGGCGGGAGAACAACGAGGGAAGTTGTTCCTCGGTGAGGCCGCGCAGCACGAAGTTCTGCCGGTTCGTGATGCGGACCTCGACACCGAAGTCGCGCTGGATCTGGGCGAGGCCACGGAACTGGTCGACGGTGATGTCACCGAGTCGGCAGTACGCGTACGCGCTCACGGTGCCGTTCGCGCGGCCCCGGACCACGTTCGCGGTGTCCCAGCGACCGAGCGGGCTGAGGCTGCGGAACTCGACCGCGGTGCCGAGCGCGCCGCCGCCGAGCGGTCCCACGGAGCCGCCGTCGGCGCTGACTGCGGTACCCATACCCGCAGGTGCGTCGCCGTCGCGTTCGACGGCTGCCGGGATCCCGCCGGGGTAGGTCGCCGACGCGGGGAGGAACTTGCGCTCCTTGAGGATGCGCTCGCGCAGCTCGTCGATGCCCATCGTGTCGACCAGCCACTTGAGGCGCGCCCGCAACTTGTTGTCGCGGTTGCCGTAGTGGTCCTGCACGCGGAGGATGGCTTCGATCGTGGGCAGCAGCTCTTCGCGCGTGGTGAACTCCTCGAGTGCCTGCGCGGGGTGTGGGTTGGCACCGAGCCCACCGGCCATGAACACGCGGAACCCGGCTTCGACGCTTCCGTCGGGCCGCGGGCGGTTCACCGCGATCACACCGACGTCGTTGAACATTGCCTGGCCGCAGTCGGTGGCGCAGCCCGAGAAGTTGATCTTGAACTTGCGGGGGAGGCGCTGCGCGATCGGGTTGCGGAGGAAGAGGTCCTTCGTGGCCTCCGCCCACGGGCTGATGTCGAGCACTTCGTACGGGCACGCCCCCGCGAGGTGGCAACCCGCCACGTTGCGGACGGTGTCGCCGCACGCCTCTCGTGTGGTGAGGCCCACGGACGCGAGCAGCCGCAGCACTTCGCCGGCCTGCTCGAGCTGCACGAAGTGGAACTGCACGTTCTGTCGCGTCGTGAGGTGGGCCCAGCCCCGCGAGTACGCCTCGGCGATGTACCCGAACATCTCGAGCTGGTCGGGCTCGACGCGCCCGTACGGGACCTTCACCCGTACCATCTGGTTGAAGCCGCCCTGGCGCTGCCCGTAGATGCCCTGGTTGAGCCGGAACACGCGGAAGACGTCGTCGTCGATCTCGCCTGCCATGTAGCGGCGGGCACCGTCCTCGAAGGTCCGCAGCTCCTCCTCGATCTCGGGGTCGAGCGGCTGGGCACGGAGCTCGCGGACGTCGATCGCCATACCCGAGGAAGTTACTCGGGTTTTGCCCGAAATGCCAGCGGCCAGGTCATGAATAAAGCCGATCGGAGTTGTGCACAATGATTCCGTCCGGCGGCGAAAGGCGCCGTCACTACCCTCTCACGCCATGCCGGTGCTGACCCCCCAGGCCGAGGACTTCCCCCGCTGGTACCAGGATGTCCTGAACAAGGCGGAGCTCGCGGAGAACGGCCCGGTGCGCGGCACCATGGTGATCCGGCCCTACGGGTACGGCCTGTGGGAGCGGATGCAGGCAGAGATGGACGCGCGGATCAAGGCGTGCGGCGCGCAGAACGCCTACTTCCCGCTCTTCATCCCGGAGTCGTACCTCCGGCGCGAGGCCGAGCACGTCGAGGGGTTCAGCCCCGAGCTCGCAGTCGTCACCGTGGCCGGCGGCAAGGAGCTCGACGAGCCGGTCGTCGTCCGCCCCACGAGCGAGACCGTCATCGGCGAATACATGGCGAAGTGGATCCAGAGCTACCGCGACCTGCCGCTGTTGCTCAACCAGTGGGCCAACGTCGTGCGTTGGGAGCTGCGTCCGCGGCTCTTCCTGCGCACGACGGAGTTCCTCTGGCAGGAGGGCCACACCGCGCACGCGACCCAGTCGGACGCGCGCGCGTACGCCGAGCGCATCCTCGACGAGGCCTACGAGGACTTCATGGTGAACGCGCTCGCGGTTCCGGTGATCGCGGGGCTGAAGACGGCCAAGGAACGATTTGCCGGAGCCGAGAACTCGCTCACGTGCGAAGCGATGATGCGCGACGGCAAGGCGCTGCAGATGGGGACGAGCCACGAGCTCGGCCAGAACTTCGCGCGCGTGTTCGACATCCAGTTCCTCGACGCCGACGGCGAGCAACAGACGGCCTGGACCACGTCGTGGGGATCGTCCACCCGCATGCTCGGCGGCCTCGTCATGGCGCACGGCGACGACGACGGCCTGCGCGTACCGCCGCGGGTGGCACACCTGCAGGTGGTCGTACTCGCGGTGCGCGACGAGAGCGATGTCGTCGCGCGCTGCCGCGCGCTCATCGACGAGCTGGCGGCCGCGGGACTTCGGGCACAGCTCGACGACCGCACGGGGATCTCGTTCGGGCGACGTGCGACGGAGTGGGAGCTCAAGGGTGTGCCCTTGCGCCTCGAGCTCGGTCCGCGCGACCTGGCGAACGGTGAGGTCACCCTGGTGCGGCGCGCGTCGGGAGGGAAGTCCGCGGTGCGACTCGACGGCATCGTCGGCACGGCCGGCGACGCGCTCGACGCCGAGCAGCACGCGCTCCTCGCCGAAGCCACCGCGAACCGCGAGGCGCGCACGGCCGACGTGTCGTCGATCGACGACGCGTGCGGTGCGGCCGAGACGGGCTGGGCGCGCATCGCCTGGGACCTCGTCGGCACCGAGGGCGAAGCGGAGCTCGCGGCGAGCGGGATCACCGTTCGGTGCCTGACCCGACGCGACGGATCGGTGCCCACCTCGGAAGCCGAGGCCGACCTCGTGGCCTACGTGGCGCGCGCGTACTAGACCGTTCGGCGTGACGCTCCCCGTCCCGCCGCCCGTGGCGCCGATGTTGGCGAAGCTCACGCGCGAGCTGCCGTCAGGCGACTTCCTCTACGAGCCGAAGTGGGACGGCTTCCGGGCGATCGTCTTCCGCGACGGCGACGATGTGGAGATCGGCAGTCGCAACGAGCGGCCGCTCACGCGCTACTTCCCGGAATTGCTCGACCCGATCCGCGTGTCGCTTCCCGAGCGCGCCGTCGTCGACGGTGAGATCGTCATCGCGACCGAGCACGGCCTCGACTTCGACCTGCTGTCGTTGCGCATCCATCCGGCGGCGTCGCGCATCGCCAAGCTCGCCGCCGAGACGCCGGCGTCGTTCGTCGCGTTCGACCTGATCGCCCTCGGTGACGACGACCTGCGCGAGCACCCTTTCGAAGAACGACGCGCGCGACTCGAGCGCGTGATGAAGAAGGCGAAGGCGCCCGTGCTCCTCACGCCTGCGACGACGGATCGCGACACCGCGGCCGAGTGGTTCGAGCGCTTCGAGGGTGCGGGGCTCGACGGCGTGGTCGCGAAACCGCTCGGCGGCGCGTACCGCGAGGGCGAGCGAACGATGCAGAAGGTGAAGCACCTCCGGACGGCCGACTGCGCGGTCGCGGGATACCGCGAGCACAAGGAAGGCGGCGTCGGATCGCTGCTCCTCGGGCTCTACGACCGGGCCGGCTCGCTGCACCACGTGGGCGTCGCCAGCAGCTTCAACGTCGCCCTGCGCGAGAAGCTCGCGGGTGAGATCGCGCCGTACCGGAAGAACGCATTGTCCGGGCACCCGTGGAAGGACTGGGCCGACGCGATGTCGGAGGCCGCGGCTGCGGGCCGGCGGATGCCCGGTGGCCCGAGCCGGTGGAACGCGGGCAAGGACCTCAGCTGGGAGCCGCTGCGCGTGGAGCTGGTCGCCGAGGTGGCCTACGAGCACCTCCAGGGTGACCGGTTCCGCCACACCGCGCGCTTCCAGCGCTGGCGGCCCGATCGCGAGCCGGCGTCGTGCACGTACGACCAGCTCGACGCCCCCGTGCCGGTCGAGCTGCGCGAGGTGTTCGGTGTCTGACGGACCGTCGACGAGCCGGCTCGCGGGCCAGCTCCAGTACCTGTTCGAGGATCGGCCCGAGATGCGCAACGCGAGCGTGGATCAGCTCGTGGAGCGACTCAACCACGAGGATCGCTTCGCGCGCTCGCGTGAGGCGTATCAAGCCGAGAGCGACGAGTTCGTGCGGGCGCACCTCGACGAGTTCCCGCCTCGCATCACGCCGGCGATGGTCGAGGAGGCACTGCGACGCCTGCGAGCCGGCGACTCGTAGGGAGACCCGAGCGGCTGCTCCGCGGGTCAGTTCGCGTGGGCGTGCAGATCCTCGAGCGCGGTCGCGTCGATGGGCTGCAAGCCGAGCTCCCGCCGCCGCGTGTTCATCTCGGCGATCTCGGACCGTTGGACGCGCGCCATCGCTGCCGCCAGGCGCTGGGCGTCGGGGTTGTCGCCGTGTTCCACTTCGTAGTCGGACATGGCGACGCCGGCTGCGTGGTGCTTGATCATCAACTCGCTGAACACGTCGTCGGCGGCGAGCCCCTGTGACGATTCGAGGCGCTGCATGTCGGCGTTCGTGGGCATTCCCGGCATCTGGTCCTTGGGGACGGCCAGCCCCATCCAGTCCATCGCGACGTTGTCGTCCGCCGAGGGCTGGTTGCCGAAGCGGTCGAGGTAGGTGTTCATCTGTGAGATCTGCTGGGCCTGGTCGAGGATGATCTCGCGGGAGATCTGCGAGAGCAGAGGATCGTGCTGGCGGGGTTGGTAGGCGAAGGCCAGCGCGATCGCGCCACCGTGGTGGGTCTGCATGTCGGAGAGGAACCCGACGTCGACCTTGTTGAAGGGCTGGCTGTCGTCGGGGCGCCCGATCAGGTAACCGACCGCACCGGAGAGGAGGCAGAGCGCGACGACGAGCGCGACGACCTGCCAACGACTCGGTTGCACGCCGCCCGTTGTAGCCGTCCCGGGCTGAATTCGGGCGCCGCGCCGCACGCGTCCGGGCGTCCGCAGCCCGCGATGGCCGCGGAAATGACCGAATTCCTCGGGTATACTTGCGGGGTTCAATCGTCGGAGGACGACCCACCCGTCCGGGGAGAACGTGGGCGCAAGCCCACGTTTTTTCTTGGCCCGGGGCGGCTGACAGCAGTCTGTCGGCCGGTTCCGGGACCCGGCCGCCGCCGGAACAGTGGCGAGCCGGAGCAGTATCGAGCCGGAGCAGTATCGAGGAGGTGAGCGCATGACGGACGTGGCGGCCATCGCCGATGCGGTCGCGCCGGTCGTTGCCGCGCTCGGCCTCGAGCTCTACGACGTGGAGGTGAGCGGCACCGGACGCGGCCAGGTCGTGCGGGTGCTCCTCGACCGCGACGGCGGCGTCGACCTCGACGCCCTCGGCGTCGCCGCCGAGCGGCTCTCGCCGGTCCTCGACGCCGACCCGCTGGCACGGGCGGTCCGCGGTCCCTACACGCTCGAGGTCAGCAGCCCGGGGCTCGAGCGTCCGCTGCGCCGTCCCGACCACTTCCGCCGCGCCCTCGGGGAGACGGTGTCCGTCAAGGTGCCCGGCCGCCGCGTGCGTGGCGTGCTCGTCGACGCCGGCGACGGCGCCTGCGAGGTCGAGCTGCCCGACGGCACGCGCGAGCGCATCCCCTACACCGACGCGATCCAGGCTCGCACGGTCTTCGAGTGGGGAGCCGAGAAAGCAGCGAGACGATGAATTCCGACATGATCGAGGCGCTCGAGAACATCGAGCGCGAGAAGGGCATCTCCGTCGAGGTGATGGTGCAGGCGCTGGCGAACGCGCTCCTCACCGCGTACAAGCGCATGCCCGGTGCCGCGGAGGAAGCGCTGGTCGAGATCGATCTCGAGACGGGCGGCATCTCCGTGATCGCCCAGGAGCTCGACGAGGAGGGCAACGTCACGCGCGAGTGGGACGACACGCCGGACGACTTCGGGCGGATCGCCGCGCAGACGGCGAAGCAGGTGATCTTCCAGAGCATCCGTGAAGCCGAGCGCGAGATGAAGTACGAGGAGTACGCCGGCCGCGAGGGCGACATCGTCACCGGAATCATCCAGCAGACGGATGCGCGCTACACGCTGCTCGACCTCGGCAAGGTCGAGGCATTGCTGCCGCAGGCCGAGCAGGTCCAGAACGAGCACTACGACCACGGCAGCCGGCTCAAGGCGTACATCGTGGAGGTCCGCAAGACCGCCAAGGGGCCGCAGATCGTCGTGTCCCGCACACACCCGGGTCTCGTGAAGCGCCTCTTCGAGCTCGAGGTACCCGAGATCGTCGACAACGTCGTGGAGCTCAAGGCGATCGCTCGCGAGCCTGGGCACCGTACGAAGATCGCGGTCGCGTCGAACGACGCCAACGTCGACCCGGTCGGCGCGTGCGTGGGCGCGCGGGGTTCGCGGGTCCGCATGGTGGTGAACGAGCTGCGCGGCGAGAAGGTCGACATCGTCCCGTACAGCGACGATCCTGCCGAGTTCGTCATGAAGGCGCTCGCGCCCGCACGTGTCCGCGAAGTCCGCATCCACGAGGACACGGGCACCGCCGAGGTGATCGTTCCCGACTTCCAGCTCTCGCTGGCGATCGGCAAGGAAGGCCAGAACGCGCGCCTCGCCGCGCGCCTCACCGGATGGCGGGTCGACATCAAGAGCGAGACGCAGCTCGCGGAGGAGGAGTCGGGCGGCGGCGTGGAGTACGCCGAGGGCGAGTGGGTCACCAATGAGCAGGGCGAGCTCGTGTGGCAGCCCGCAGAGGGTGGGGAGACGATCTCGGCCGCCGAAGCCGGGTACGCGGCTCCCGAGGCGCCGGTTCCCGACGTGCCGGTTCCCGACGTGCCGGTTCCCGACGCGCCGGTTCCCGACGGGCCGCCCGGTCCCGAGCCGCCCGGTCCCGAGCCGGCGGTCGGGGCGGTGCTCGAGGGGGAGACCGTCGACGCCGCCGCCGGTTCCGCACCGACCGAAGCGGAGGCGCGTGACGCGTAGCGTGCCGAAGCGAACCTGTGTCGGGTGTCGCCGGACTGCACTGGCGGGTGAGCTGGTCCGGATGCGGTGGACCCCGGTCGGCCTCGAGCTCGGGCCCGGGCCCGGGCGCGGTGCCTGGCTGTGCCGCGCCCACCCGGTCGCGTGCCTCGACCGGCTCGGGCGCAAGCCCGTGCTGGCGCGGGCGCTCCGCGCCCCGGTTACCAACCACGACGTCGCGCGCGTACGTGCGAAACTGGACAACGGTAGGGACGAGTAGGGAAGAGGCATCAGCGGTCTTGGCCACGAAGAAGATCCGGGTCTACGAGTTGGCACGCGAGCTCGGCGTCGAGAACCAGGTCGTCCTCGACCTGTGCGAACGCCTGAAGATCGGCGTCAAGAGCCACTCGTCGAGCATCGACGACCCGCTCGCGGACCGCGTCCGCCGGCTCGCCGACTCCGAGGGCTTGCGTCGCGAGCCCACGGCCGACGAACCCGCCGAGGACAAGGCCGTCGCCGAGAAGGCGACGAAGGCCACCAAGGCGACCAAGGCCACGAAGACGACGACGGCCCCGGTTGCCGAGCCGGCGCCCGAACCCGTGTCCGAGCCCGTCCTCGAGCCGGCGGCCACCGACGCCGTCCTCGCCCCGGCCGTCGACGCCGAGCTCGAGCCACGGCCCGAGCCGGCGGCGGTACCCCACCGCCCCGTACCCCACCGGGTGGTGCGCTCCACCGGTGTCATCCCCGAGCCCGCGCTCCAGCCCCGGCCCGCTCCATCGGTCGACCGCCCGGCTGCGGCCGACACGGGCGCGCCGCCGAGCAGCACGGCGCCGCCGAGCCCTCCGGTTCCGCCAGGGCCTCCGGTTCCGCCAGCCCCGCCCCGCAGCGTCTCGGGACGCCCGATCCCGCCGCCTCCCGGTGGCGGGCGCAGGATCCCACCCCCGCCCGGGCCGCGCGTCGCGCCCGGGTCCGGAGGTCCGGCGCGCCCCGGCGGTGGCCCCGGTGGTCCGCGGGGCGGCGGCGGTTTCGCGCCGCGCTCGGGTGGCCCGGGAGGCGGGGGCTTCACGCGCGGTGGGCCCGGCGGCGCACCCGGCGGCCGGGGGCCCGGCGGGCCGGGCGGACCCGGTGGGCCGGGCGGCCCGGGGGGACGCGGCCGCACCGGACCACAGGGCCAGCGCCCCAAGCGGCGGAAGCGGCGTCGTCGCGACTTCGAGGACCTCGGTCCCGCGTCCATGCCGCAGCTCACGCCCACCGACGCGCCCGTGCCCGAGGGTGAGATCGTGGTGGAGCGGGGGATCACGATCCAGGAGCTCGCGCCGAAGCTGAACCGCACGACGGCGGATCTCGTGCGGCTGCTCTTCGACGCAGGAGAGATGGTCACCGGCACGCAGTCGCTCGCCGACGAGATGGTCGAGGTGATCGCCGAGGCGCTGGGCGCGGAAGTGCTCCTGGTCGAGCCCGGTCAGGAGGCGGAGCTCGAGCTGCAGGCCCTCCTCGGTGACGACGAAGACGAGGACGACGCGCTCGAGGAGCCGCGCGCACCGATCATCACCGTGATGGGGCACGTCGACCACGGCAAGACGACGCTGCTCGACACCATCCGGCACGCCAACGTCGTGGCCGGCGAGGCGGGTGGGATCACCCAGCACATCGGGGCGTACCAGGCCGTGCACAACGACAACACCGTCACGTTCATCGACACGCCCGGCCACGAGGCGTTCACCGCGATGCGCGCGCGCGGCGCGCGCGCGACCGACATCGCCGTGCTCGTCGTCGCCGCCGACGACGGTGTGATGCCCCAGACCGTCGAAGCGATCGACCACGCGCGCGCAGCCGAGGTGCCGATCGTGGTCGCGGTCACGAAGGTCGACCGCGAGGACGCCGATCCCACCCGCGTGCGACAGCAGCTCGTCGAGCAGGAGCTCGTGCCCGAAGCGTGGGGTGGCGACACGATCGTGGTCGATGTGGCCGCGCCCGACGGCATCGGCGTCGACGAGCTGCTCGAGTCGATCCTGCTCGTCGCCGAGGTCGAGGAGCTCACCGCGAACCCGAAGGCGCCGGCGCGCGCGCTCGTCCTCGAGTCGAACCTCGACCAGGGCCGCGGGCCGGTGGTCACCGCGATCGTCGAGCGCGGCACGATCAGGGTGGGCGATCCGATCGTGGCCGGCGGCTCGTGGGGCCGGGTCCGCGCCATGTTCGACGAGAACGGCCGCCAGGTCGCGGAGGCAGGTCCGTCGGTGCCCGTCGAGGTGCTCGGGCTCGACGACGTGCCGCTCGCCGGCGACGAGCTGCGGGTCGCGCCCGACGAGAAGACCGCTCGCACGGTGGCCGAGGCCCGCGCGCGGCGCCGCCGCGCCGCGAGCCTCAAGCACCCCATGAGCCTGGCCGGCGGCGCCCGCCTCGAGGACATCTTCGCCATGGTCCAGCGCGGCGAGGTCGCCACGCTCAACCTGGTGCTCAAGGCCGACGTGCAGGGTTCGCTGGAAGCGGTCACCGACGCGCTGCGCAAGCTCGACCAGGAGCACGAAGAAGTGCGGTTGTCGTTCGTGCACCGCGCGGTGGGCGGGATCACCGAGTCCGACATCAACCTCGCGGCCGTCGCGAACGCCACGGTCATCGGGTTCAACGTCCGCCCCGACCGCCGGGCGCGGGAGGTCGCCGAGGTCGAGCGTGTGGAGCTGCGTCTCTACGAGGTGATCTACCAGGTGCTCGACGACGTGCAGTCGGCCCTCATCGGCATGCTCAAACCGGAGTTCGAGGAGATCGTCACCGGAGAGGCCGAGGTGCGCGAGGTGTTCTCCATCCCGCGCGTCGGCAAGGTGGCCGGCTGCTACGTGCGCAACGGCACGATCACGCGCGGATCGAAGGTGCGCTTCCTGCGGGAGGGCACGGTGATCTGGAACGGCGCCATCGCTTCCCTGCGTCGCTTCAAGGACGACGTGCGCGACGTGCAGTCCGGCTTCGAGTGCGGCATCGGGCTCGAGAACTACCAGGACCTCAAGCAGGGTGACGTGATCGAGACCTACGAAGTCCGCGAGATCGCGCGCACGTAGCAGAACGGGGTCCGCGCGCCGAGTTCGCGTGCCGGCGGTCGTTCGAGTACGAGGGCGGCGACTGACGCGGTCACCACGGCGCGTCGGGCCACGTCGCGGTCGTCCGGTACTCCACCAGCCACGCGCGGTCGCGTTCGACGTAATCGGCCGGCAGGTCGCGCACGGACACGCCGACATCCAGGTCGACGAGGTGCACGAGGATCTCACGCTCCCGGGCGTACACCACCCCGGCGACGGATCTCGGTCCCGCTGGTGTGCGCGTGAGGCGTGTCCACATGTCGCGGTCGACACGCGACCACGCGGCGGTGAGCCGCGCCTGCGACACGACCAGGTCGGCGCGCATCGTCTCCGTGTCGCGGCCGGCGCCCTCCTCGATGTCGCGGGTCCGCTCGGCGTTGCCGCCCGGGTACTTGTCGAGCACCTCACCGCGGATCGCTCCCTCCACCGTGCGCGCGTCGGCGTCGCCGCTCCGCGCGACGTGCGTGAGCACGTGGCCGCGACTCCACCCGGGCAGGAGCGAGGCGCCGTGGGCCTCGGTGTCGGTGAGCCCGGCGATCGCGCCGAGGAACATCGCGAACGCGGCGTCGACCGCGAGGAGCTCGTCGACGGGTCGTACGTCGCCGTTGCTCATGGGCTCCCCCTCGTCGTCGGTCGCCCTCCCGGTCCGCTCCAGCATCGACGGGTAAGTCGGAGCATGCCCGGCCGTCGGGGCGATGCACTCCGCGGAACGCATCGGGCGCTGGTGGGACAAGGATCCTGAGTGTAATGTCGAACGTGTGTTCGGAGTCCACTTCCCCTCGACGGTGAAGGAGCCCCCGATGGAGCGGGATGGAGCAGGAGGAGCGAGAGGAGCGGGAGGTGGAAGAGGCCCCCGGTGAGCCGACTCCTCTCCGCCCACAACGGAGGCGCCGCTG
>DASPTH010000386.1:0-6804 GCA_035623515.1 Acidimicrobiia bacterium | reverse complement strand
AACGGCGACTTCTCGGACGAGAAGGCCGCCGGGCTGCGCGCCAAGGCGGCCAACCTGATCGCCACGTACCCCGACGCGCCCGCCGCCGATCAATTGGTGCCGCCGCCGGCCACGTGAGGCGACCGCGTTCCTTGCATCGTCGGGAACCGCGGGCGACAATCCGCGACTGACCCAGGAGTCCCGATGAGCACTGATCCGAGCGCGACGCCGGCCGAGCCGCCGACCGAGCCCGCGGCCGACACGCCGGCCGAGCCGCCCGCGCCCGAGCAGGCTGCGCCCGAGCAGGCTGCGCCCGAGGCACCGGCGGCCGCGGCCGCGCCACCTCAGCAGGAGGTGGCTCCCGCGCCCGCGGCGGGAGCCGCCGGGGGAGGCGGGAACGGGTCCGGCGGGGGCGGGCGCACGCCGCCACTCCCGCAGCTCGTCACCGAGCTGCGCGAGCTCGTCGTCACCTACGTCAAGCAGCAGACGATCATCCCGCTCCGGCAGCTCGGGCGGTACGTCGGCTTCGGCATCGGTGGTTCGCTCCTGCTCGGCTTCGGCGTCGTGTTCCTCTCGATGGCCGGGCTGCGCGCCCTGCAGACGGAGACGAACGGCGCCTTCTCCGACGACTGGTCGTGGGTGCCGTACCTGATCATGGTGGTGGCACTCGCGCTCGGCGCTGCCCTGGTCTGGTTGTTCCGCATCGCCCGGCGCGAGAAGGAGGCGCAATGACGACCGCCACGGTCACACGGGCCGACATCGAGGCCAAGCTCCGCGAGATCCGTGGCGTCACCGACACCACGACCGAGGTCGCGCAGGAGGCCACGAAGCCGCTGCTCGTCGTGCTCGGTGTCGCGATCGTCGTCGGCGCGTTCCTGCTCGGCCGCCGGCGCGGCCGCAAGCACAGCACGATCGTCGAGGTGCGGCGCGTCTGATGGCACGATCGAATCGCGACTACTTGATCGCGGCCGGCGCCGCGGCAGAGGCGGCGCGCGTCCTCCGGCGCGGCTGGGGCGCGCGCATGACCTCGCGGCTCAGCTCGGTGGCGCTGCGGCGCGGGATGCGCAGCGGATCGCGAGGCTGGCTGTATCTCGCAGCCGGGATGCAGGCGCTCCGGCTCTTCGAGCGTCTCCTCGCACCGAAGCCCGAGGTCTTCAGCATCAAGCTGCAACCGGGCGAGAGCATCGAGATCCGCGAGGTCCCGCGCGGGAAGTAGCCGCCGACCCGACCGGTAGCCTGGTGGCGGTGAAGGTGCTCCTCCGGAACCCCCGCCGCGAAGTCGACGTCCCGGGGCCGATGACCGTCGCGTCGTTGCTCGGGCACCTGGAGCTGAACCCCGAGTCGGTGCTGGTGATCGTGGGTGACGAGCTCGTCACGCGAGACGCGCGGATCGAGGACACCGACGCGGTCGAGATCCGCCCCGTGATCTCGGGAGGCGCGCGGTGAAGTGCCGGGTGTGTCGCGCGCCCGCCGTGGTCGACGTACGTCGCCACAACGCCGCGTTCTGCCGTGACCACTTCCTCCGCCACTGCGAGGAACAGGTTCGTCGCGCCATCGACGCGCACGGCATGCTCGTCGAGGGAGAACGGGTCCTGGTTGCCGTGTCCGGCGGGAAGGACTCGCTCGCGCTGTGGGACCTCCTCCTGCGCCTCGGGTACGAGGCCGACGGGCTCTACCTCGGCCTCGGGATCGGGGACTACTCCGACGAGTCGACCGAGTACGCCCGCGCGCAGGCACGTGCGCTCGACCGGACGCTCGTCGAGGTCGACCTCGCGCGCGACTACGGCTACGACATCCCCGGGGCCGCCGCGGCCACGCGCCGGGCGCCGTGTGGGGCATGCGGGCTGTCGAAGCGCCATCTGTTCAACGCGGCCGCGCTGGAGCACGGGTACGACGTCGTCGCCACCGGCCACAACCTCGACGACGAAGCGGCGGTGCTGCTCGGCAACGTGTTGCGGTGGGACACGAGCTACCTGGGGCGCCAGCACCCCGTGCTCCCGGCGGCGCCCGGCTTCGTGCGCAAGGTCAAGCCCCTGGTGCGCCTCGGCGAGCGCGAGACGGCCGCATACTGCGTGCTCCGGCGGATCGAGTACCAGGTCGAGGAGTGCCCGATGGCGGCCGGCAACCGTCACCTCGGTTACAAGGAGGTGCTCAACACGCTCGAGGACCGCTCACCCGGCACGAAGGCCGCCTTCGTGTTCGGCTTCGTCGAACGCGGTCACGCGCGCTTCGCGGCCGACACGCACGACGAGCGCGACGCGCTGCGACCCTGCTCGGTCTGTGGTGCGCCGACGCCCGGCGACGTGTGCGCGTTCTGCCGGTTGCGCGAACAGGCAGCCACTGCCGTGACCGTCTCGAGCCCGAGGTAGGGGAGTGGCGCGCCGGTTCGCGGTAGGGGACCGCGTGCTGCTGGTCGACGCCAAACGGCGCCGCCACCTCGTCACGCTCACCGAGGGCGGCCAGTTCCACACGCACAACGGCGTGCTCGAGCACGACGCGCTCATCGGACAGCCCGAGGGCTCGACTGCGCGCACCACGCTGGGCGCGCGGTTGATGGCCGTGCGCCCGACGCTCGGCGAGTACGTGCTCGAGATGCCGCGCGGCGCGCAGGTCATCTACCCGAAGGACCTCGGCCCGATCCTCATGCTCGCCGACGTCTTCCCCGGCGCGCACGTCCTCGAGTCGGGTGTCGGCTCGGGCGCGCTCACACTGGCGCTGCTGCGCGCCATCGGACCGAGCGGGCGCGTCACCGGCTACGAGATCCGAGATGACTTCGCGCGGCGTGCGCAGTCGAACGTCGAGGGCCTGCTCGGCACCGACGTGCCGCTCACGGTCGAGGTGCGCGACGTCTACGAAGGCATCGACGCGACCGACCTCGACCGCGTGCTGCTCGACCTCCCGGAGCCGTGGCGCGTCGTGAAGCACGCCGAATCGGCCATGCACAGCGGTGGCATCCTGCTCGCGTACCTGCCGACGATCGGCCAGGTGGCCCGGCTGCGCGAGGAGTTGACCGGCACCGACTTCGGGATGGTCGAGACGCTCGAGGTGCTCCAGCGCACGTGGCACGTCGACGGGCAGTCGGTACGGCCCGACCACCGGATGGTCGCGCACACCGGCTTCCTCACCCACGCCCGCTTGCTCGTGCCGGGCGCGTGAACCTCCTCGACCTCCTGGTCGTCCTCGCTGCGGTCACCGCGGGGTGGGTCGGCTACCGGCTCGGCTTCATCAGGCGGGTCACGTCGTGGGCGGGCCTCGTCGGCGGCGTCGTGCTGGGAGTGCTGCTGGTCGACGACGTCGCCAACGCGCTCCGCGGCACTCCGCCGCGAACGCGCCTGCTCGGCGCGCTGGCGTTCGTGCTCCTCGTGGCGACCGTCGGGCACGGCGTCGGGTACGCGGTCGGCGGAACGCTCCACCGGCGGTTCGGGCGCGCGGCGAGCCCGACGTTCCGGCGCGGTGATCGGCTCGCCGGCGCCGTCGTCGGCGTCACCGGTGTGCTCGCTCTCGTGTGGCTGCTGATCCCCGCGCTGGCGAGCGCGCCCGGTTGGCCGGCGCGCGCCGTGCGCGACTCCGCGGTCGTGCGCGCCATCGACCAACTCGCACCCGACCCACCGCCCGAAGCCGAGACCCTCGGTCGGCTCGTCGGCGATCAGAGCTTCCCCGAGGTGTTCGACACGCTCACGTCCCCCGACGCGGGCTCGCCGCCTGCCGGCGGGCTGCCCGCCGATGTCGCGGCGCGGGTGCGGGCATCGGTCGTGAAGGTGGAAGGTGCCGCGTGCGACAACCTGCAGGAGGGCACCGGGTTCGTCGCCGGACCCGGTCTCGTCGTCACCAACGCGCACGTCGTGGCCGGTGAGACGCGCACGCGCGTCGACACGACCGACGGACGCACGCTCGACGCCAACGTCGTCGCCTTCGATCCCGACCGCGACCTCGCGCTCCTCCGCGTCGGCGCGCTCGACCTCCCGACCCTCAGCTTCGGCGACGGCCACGTCGACGACCGCGGTTCGCTGTTCGGGCACCCCCAGGGCGGTCCGCTGCGCGAATCACCGATGCGCATCGCCGAGGAGATCACGGCGCGCGGCACGAACATCGAGCGGACCGCTTCCGTCGAGCGCGACGTCTTCGTGCTCGCGGCGGCGACGCAGCCGGGCGACTCCGGTTCGCCGGTGGTGGATCAGAGCGGCCGCGTGCTCGGCGTGGTCTTCGCCTTCGACCTCAGCCGCCCGACCACCGCCTATGCCCTCACCGACGCCGAGCTGTCCCCGGTCCTCGCCCCCGCCCTCGCCAACCCGCCGCGCCAGTCCGTGTCCACCGGCCCCTGCCTGGGTGGCTGAGCACCCGACTCCTTCGCTCCGATCGCCGGTGACACCAGTTCGCGATCATCCGTCAGAACAAGTCCTCATACGGGTCCCGACTGACGGATGATCGGAGAATCGATCCGGCGGACGCGACCGCGAGGCGGGCATCCCGCCGAGCAGCGAGCGACGCAGAGAGAAGGCCCGGGTGCGCGGACCCGGGCCTTCTCTGTGCGGAGCAAACTCGGGTGGGTCAGTCGACCTCGATGAAGATGCACTCGCCGGGGCACTCCTCGGCCGACTCGATCACGGCTTCCTCCATCCCGTCGGGTACGGAGGCCAGCCCGTCGGCGCCACCGGGGTCGCTGAAGACCTTGTCGCCTTGCTTCACGTAGGCGAGCCCGTCGTCGAGCAGCGTGAAGACCGCGGGCGCGATCTCCTCGCAGAGCCCGTCCCCGGTGCAGAGGTCCTGGTCGATCCAGACCTTCATGGTTCCCTCGACATTCGGTGGCTTCCTCCAGCTGAGCGTGGGTGGCGGCCCGGCGGCTCGCGTCTCGGCGAGCGGATGCCCCCACACTAGTTGGCCTCCCGGGATTTCTCAAGCCGAGACGGGGGAAATGTAACGGTCACGCGAACGTCCTCAAAAGGTGTCGCGGAACTGTCGAAGTGCCGGTGTAGTGTCCGACCGAGGCCCCCCGGCAGCTACTGGAGGTGATCGCGGTGGCTTCCGAGCACGACCGGCGCCTGGCCGAGTACGAGCGCCAGGTGGGCGAGCTTCAGTCGCAGCTCAAGACGATCGAGGAAGAAGTGGTCGTCCTGCGCCGGCGGCTGCAGGATGCCCCCAAGCGGGTCCGCACGCTCGAGGAACGGGTGCTCGAGACGAAGGGCCAGCTCGCCCAGGCCGTGTCGCAGAACGAGCGCCTGTCGGCGACCCTCCGCGAAGCCAGGGAGCACATCGCGGCGCTGCGGGAAGAGGTCGAGAAGCTCACGATGCCGCCGTCCGCCTACGGCACCTACGTCGGCGCCAACGACGACGGCACCGTCGACATCGTCACCGCCGGCCGGAAGATGCGCGTGTCGGTGCACCCCGAGGTCGACGTCGACTCGCTCCAGCGGGGGGCCGAGGTCGCGTTGAACGAGTCGCTCAACGTCGTCCTCGCACGCGGGTCGGATCTCGCCGGCGAGGTGGTGGTGCTGAAGGAGGTCATGGCGAGCGGCGACCGCGCCCTCGTCATCGGTCGCGCCGACGAGGAGCGCGTGTGCGAGCTCGCCGACACGCTCGTCGGCACGAAGCTGCGCGCCGGCGACCATGTCCTGATGGACCCTCGCTCGAGCCTCCTCATCGAACGGCTCCCACGCCCGGAGGTCGAGGAGCTCGTGCTCGAAGAGGTTCCCGACATCACCTACAGCGACGTCGGCGGCCTCGACGAGCAGATCGAGGAGATCAAGGACGCGGTCGAGCTCCCGTACCTCTACGCGGAGATGTTCCACGAGCACCGATTGCAGCCGCCCAAGGGCATCCTGCTCTACGGCCCACCGGGGTGCGGCAAGACGCTGATCGCGAAGGCGGTCGCGAACTCGCTCGCGCACCGTGTCGCCGAGAAGACGGGCAACCGCGAAGCGCGGAGCTACTTCTTGAACATCAAGGGCCCGGAGCTGCTGAACAAGTACGTGGGCGAGACGGAGCGGCAGATCCGGTTGATCTTCCAGCGCGCGCGCGAGAAGTCGGAGGAGGGCAACCCGGTCATCGTGTTCTTCGACGAGATGGACTCGCTCTTCCGCACGCGCGGTACCGGCATCTCGTCCGACATCGAGAGCACGATCGTGCCCCAGCTCCTCGCCGAGATCGACGGGGTGGAGAGCCTGAAGAACGTCATCGTGATCGGCGCGTCCAACCGCGAGGACCTCATCGACCCCGCGATCCTGCGGCCGGGTCGCCTCGACGTGAAGATCAAGATCGAACGTCCCGACGTGAGCAGCGCGCAGCAGATCTTCTCGCGCTACCTCACGCCCGACCTCCCGATCGCCGACGAGGAGACGGCGCGGCACGGCGAGCCGACCAAGGCGGTCGAGGCCATGATCGCCGACGCGGTCGAGCACATGTACGCCGTCGACGACGCCAACCGGTTCCTCGAGGTCACCTACCAGAACGGCGACAAGGAGATCCTCTACTTCAAGGACTTCTCGTCGGGCGCGATGATCGAGAACATGGTGCGCCGAGCCAAGAAGCTGTCGATCAAGCGGCAGATCGAGGGCGGCGCCAAGGGCATCACCACCCAGGACCTCCTCGATTCGATCCGACAGGAGTTCCGCGAGCACGAAGACCTCCCGAACACCACCAACCCCGACGACTGGGCGAAGATCTCCGGGAAGAAGGGCGAGCGGATCGTGTTCGTGCGCACGTTGTTGTCCGACGGCGACGAGGCGCACGGCGGTCGGCAAATCGAGCGCGTGAGCACCGGTCAGTACCTGTAGCGGCCGGCATGCGCCCACCGCGCCGGTAGGCTGCTGTCGTGGCGATCGCCAAGGT
>DASPTH010000375.1:0-3126 GCA_035623515.1 Acidimicrobiia bacterium | reverse complement strand
CACCGGGCTCCTCACCACCGGGCTCCTCAGCGGCGGACTCCTCGGCGGCGGGCTCCTCGGCGGCCGGTTCCTCGACGGCGGACTCCTCACCACCGGGCTCCTCAGCGACCGGCTCCTCGGCGGGCGGCTCCTCGGCGGGCGGCTCCTCGACGGCCGGCTCCTCGACGGCGGGCTCCTCGGCGACGTCGGGCCGAGCCTCGTCGTCGGTCGTGGCCGGCTCCTCGTCTTCCGCGGCCTCGGGCGCGTCGGCCTCAGCCTGCGGGGTTTCCAATCGGCCGAAGAGCGCTTCGTCGAGGGACTCCGTGCTGTCGCCCTCGAGCCGTGCTCTGCGGTCGCGCGAGCCGCCACCCGCCTGGCCCCGGGGTGAGGAATTCGGAACGTGCGTCACCTGCGTGCAACCTCCTCACAGCAGGCCAGCAACGGTAGCGTCTGTCGATTCGCACTGGTCGCCACCTGCACGCTCGCAGCGCCGGCCGAGTGACACACTGCTACGCCCCGGTCCCGCCAGGAGTCGTGCTCGGTCGAAGATGAAGGACTTGCGGAGTCGCGTTCGCTGGGCGGTGCTCGCGCCGTGGGGGCTCGTGGCGCTCGTCGTCGGCTTCAACCTGTGGGTGCTCAGGGACGAACGGATCCCCACGCAGAGCGGCAACGACAGCGAGATCCACCGCAACATGGTGCAGTGGGCCGTCCAGCGGATCCAGAGCGGTCACCTGCCGCTCGACGGGTGGTTCCCCGACTTCGGGCTCGGCTTCCCACAGTTCCACCAGTACCAGAGCCTGCCGCACGTCGTCGCCGCCTATGTCGCAACCGTCTTCGGCGTCGACACGACCTACTTCTGGTCGCTCTACCTGCTCCTCGCCCTGTGGCCGATCTGCATCTACCTCTCGCTGCGCCTGTTCGGGTTCTCGCGCTGGACGGGCGCGGCCGCGGCGGTCGTTTCCCCGCTCATCGTCACCGGCGGCGCCTCGGGCTTGACGAACTTCGGCTACGAGTGGGGGTCGTACGTCTGGCAGGGCCACGGCGTCTGGGCACAACTCTGGGGCATGTGGCTCCTACCGCTGTCACTCGCGCTCACGTGGCGCGCCATCGCGCGCGGCGGATCGGTCACCGCCGCCGCGGTGGTGACGGGACTGGCGATCGCGTGCCACTTCCTCACGGGGTACCTCGCGCTCGTCGCCATCGGCGTGTGGTTGCTCGTGACCCCGAATCGCCTTCGTCAACGTCTGCTCCGCGGTGTGATCGTGATCGTCGGTTCGCTCGCCGCCATCCTCTGGGTCATCGTCCCGGTCTTCGCGGACAGCGCGTACGCCATCTACACGAACTACCCGCGCGGCAGCGTCTGGTACGACTCCTACGGCGCCGGCAAGATCACGGAGCTGCTCGTCACCGGCAAGCTGCTCGACGCCGGCCGGTTCCCGATCGTCACCATCCTCGCCGCGATCGGCGCGGCGGTCAGCGTGATGCGCGCGCGGCGTGACGAGAAGTCGCGTGCGGTCGTCGGCTTCTTCGTCGCAAGCTTGCTCCTGACCTTCGGCCGGCGGACCTTCGGTGCGATCGCCGACCTGTTGCCTCAGGCCCGCAACCTGTACTTCCCGCGCTTCATCATGGGTGTGCAGCTCGGAGCGATCGTGTTCGCAGGCATCGGACTCGCCTGGCTCGGCGAGAGCGCGGTGGCACTGGCACGGTCGCGCCGGTGGCGGCTCCGCCCCGCACTCGTCGGGGCGATCGCGACGGTCGCGCTCCTCGCGGCGCTGGCTCCCGCGTGGACCGAGCGAGCCGCCTACGAGTCGAACGGTGCGCGCCTGATGGCGGAACAGCGCGCCGAAGACAAGAGGGGCGGCAAGGACCTCGCGGAGCTCGCCGCGCTCACCGTAGGGAGCGAGGGGCGCATCTACGCCGGGACTCCGAGCGGTGGTGGCACGACGAAGGTCCAGTTCGTTCCCCTGTACGCGGAGCTGATCAACCGCGGCTACGACACCTTCGGCGACTTCTTGCGCGTGTCGTCGCTGTCCACGGCCACGGAATCGCTCTTCTTCCCGTCACCGGCGCAACTCGACCTCGACGGTGTCAGGTGGGTCATCACCCTCCGGGCACAGCCTCCGCCGCTACGCGTGCACTTCGTCGCCCGGCGCGGTGTCCTGCGCCTCTGGCGACTGGACGCGTCGACCGGGTATCTCGCGGTCGTCGACACCGTCGGTCCATCGATCGCGGCGGATGCGGACAACATCAAGGACAGGATGGCTCCGGTCGTCCACTCGCGGACGCTCGGCGACATGCGGCTGCCGACCGTCGCCTTCGACGGAGCCCGCGCCGCGTCCCCGACGGTCCCCGCGGGCACCACGGTCGAGCCACCTGCCGGGGCGGTGCTCGAGCAGACGGCCGCGCCCGACGACGGCAAGTTCCGAGGTGTCGTGACCGCTCGGCGTCCCGCCGTCGTGCTGCTGAAGTCGTCGTTCCACCCGCGGTGGCACGTGACGGTCGACGGCAAGCCCGCGACACCCGAGTTCGTCGCGCCGACGTTCGTGGGCGTCAAGGTCTCGCCCGGCGAGCACGTCGTCGCGTTCACCTACGAGCCCTACCCGCACTACCTCGTGCTGTTCCTCTTGTCCGTAGTGGCGATCGCCGCGCTGGTGACCTTCGACGTCTACAGCAACCGGCGACGTCGCCGGCAACGCTCGTCCGTCGACACGCAGGCGCAAATGAACGCCACCGCCGCGGCGGCGCCGGCCCCGGAGGAGGCGCCGGTGCTCGCGACCGCGAGTCCGGTGGAATTCGCCGACGACACGTGACCCGGGCCGGCCGCGCCACCAGCCGCCGCGTGCGAATGTCACCTGGCCCGACGCCCTGGGCTACCGCCGTGCCCGGAGCAGGAGTCGAACCTGCACACCCCGAAGGGGCCGGCGGGTTTAAGCCGCCTGCGTCTGCCGTTCCGCCATCCGGGCCCGGTGCGCGTTGCCGCGCCCAGAGGGTAGGCCGGTCATCTCGTCCGTTGCCGCGGCCGAGCGTCGCGCTCGGGACGCTCGAGCGCCGCGGGAGCAACCCTAGGCAGCTCGTGCCGGCACCTCTTTCTCCACCCCCTCCTTCTCCACCCCCTCCTTCTCCACCCCCTCCTTCTCCACCCCCTCC
>DASPTH010000227.1:0-18869 GCA_035623515.1 Acidimicrobiia bacterium | reverse complement strand
AGACGTTCACACCGAGACCGAGTTCGTGGGCCCGCATCGTGACGGCGCCGGCCCGCGCTCCGGCCAGCGAGCGCACATCCGGGTGCAGTGCACGGTGGCCGTGCGAGTCCGCCACGAGCAGGCCCTGGAGGGGGTCGGTGCCGACGGTGAGGAGCGCGGTCGCCACGCCCGGTTCGAGCGAGCGGACGCGGTCGATCGACGGCAGGTTGAACGACGACACGAGCACGTCGTCCCGGCTCTCCCTCGCCGCGAGCAGATCCACGAGCAGCGCGGCGGCTCGCTCGGTCGGGTCCCAGTCGCCCTCGTGGGGCGAGTTCTTGATCTCGACGTTGACGAGCCGGCCGCGGCAGACGTCGAGCGCCTCCTCGAGCGTCGGCACCTCGGGGAGCGCCGCCCGGACCTCGGCGAGCCGCAGGTCGCACAGCAGCCCCTGAGGGCCGGCCGCGTCGTGGCGGACGACGAGCCGGTCGTCGGCGGTGCGGTGGACGTCGAGCTCGACCCCGTCGGCCCCGAGCGCCACGGCCCGCGCGAACGCGGCGAGCGTGTTCTCGGGCGCCATGCGGTTGGCGCCGCGATGCGCCAGGACCCGGGTCACGTCACGGGATGCTACGGCGGCAGCCTGGCCACCGGGCACGACCAAACTCCGGAAAAATTCCTGGTCAGACCCTTGCGGAGGTCACCAGGAGGTTAATAGTCTCCGCTCCGCGGGCGCTTCTCGACGCCCGCGCCGACGCTCTTGTGAATTTGTGCACACGGCAGGGTGCGCACGTCGGCAGCGTGAGAGGACCGGAGGCACAGGGGTGGCACTGACCTGGGTTCGCACCCACGAATGGGACGTCAGCGCGTGGCGCAACCGCTCGGCGTGCCGCGACAGCGATCCGGACGTCTTCTTCCCGATCGGGAGCACCGGACCTGCGCTCGAGCAGATCGAGACCGCACAGCGGATCTGTACCGCGTGCACCGTTCGCGACGAGTGCCTCGAGTTCGCACTCGCCACGAACCAGGAAGCCGGCATCTGGGGCGGCACCACCGAGGAAGAGCGCCGCAAGCTACGCAAGGCGTGGCTCGCGAAGCAGCGCCTGTACGCGAGCTGACCGCGTCAGCGCACGGCGCTCCCGG
This sequence comes from Acidimicrobiia bacterium, assembly GCA_035623515.1. Lineage (GTDB taxonomy): Bacteria > Actinomycetota > Acidimicrobiia > IMCC26256 > DASPTH01 > DASPTH01. Next base: position 17,750 of record DASPTH010000227.1, on the reverse strand, counting down.
CGTGTTCGAGCGGGATCGTGAGGTGCGCGCGCGTCCCGTGATCGCGGTGTAGCTCGATCGACCCGCCGAGCTCGGTGGTGACGAGGGCCTGCACGATGGAGAGCCCGAGCCCGGGTGAGCGCTCGATCGTGAAGTCGGGTGGCAGGCCCACGCCGTCGTCGACGACGTCCACCTCGACCGTGCCGTCGTCACGAGCGAGTCTGACCCACACCCGCCCCTTCGTGACGCAACCGTCGCTCGCGGGGAAGGCGTGATCGGCGGCGTTCTGCATCAGCTCGTTGAGGACGACGGCGAGCGGGGTCGCCACGTCTCCCGGGAGCAGGCCCGCGTCGCCCACTACTTCGAACTGCAGGTCGGTGTCGGGCGTGGTGACGGTCTCCTGCACCACCCGCACCAGCGGTTGGAGGATGTCGTCGAAGCGCACGACCTCGGCGGCACCGCGCGACAGCGTCTCGTGCACGATGGCGATGGCGCGGATCCGCCGTTCCGACTCTTCGAGCGCGGCGCGGGCCTCACCCGATTCGAGTCGCCGCCCCTGGAGCCGCAGGAGCGCGGCGATGGTCTGCAGGTTGTTCTTGACGCGGTGATGGATCTCACGGATCGTGGCGTCCTTGGAGAGCAGGAGTCGGTCCCGGCGCCGCAGGTCGGTGACGTCGCGGGCGAGCACGACCACGCCGGCGATGACCGGGCCGTCGAGCAGTGGCATCGCTTGGACGAGCAGGGAGATCTCACCGTGTTCGATCTCTTCGGTGACGGGTGCGCGCGTGACCACGGCCACCTCCGCGGCGTGCTGGTCGAAACCGAGGTCGGCGAGCTGTAGCCCGGATGCATACGAGTGGATGCCCATGCGATGCATCGAGCTCACCGCATTGGGACTCGCGAACCGCACCCGGAGGTCGGGATCGAGCACGATCACGCCGTCCGCGACACGCGGTGCATCCTCGAACTCGTCCTCGTCGTGGCGGAAGGGAAAGGTTCCCTCCGCGATCATCCGTGCGAACTGCTCGAAGAGCGAGAGGTAGTGGTGCTCGAGCTCGCCGATACGCCGACCGAGCGTGAGTCGCGTCTCGCGGGCGACGACGGCCACGCTGGCGTCCCGGTACCGGACGGGGATGCACTCGGAGTGGGCGCGCTCGGTCGACCCGAGGAGCGAGGCGTCGCCGGCGACGATCTCGCCCGCGTGCAGGGCCTTGGCCGCGTGCGGACGCTCGTCCGTACCCACCGTCGACCCCACGAGGTCGACCGGGTACACCGTCTGCCCGGTCGTCGGTCGCACTTGCGCCACGATCACGAACCGCGCACGGTCGGCGCGATCCGGGGCGAGGAGCAGCAGGTCGGAGAAGCTCAGGTCGGCGAGGGGTTGCCACGAGGCCCCGAGGCGGTGCACATGGTGCAGGGCGCCGCCGCGTAGCGCGGGCTCGGTGCGGTCGCCGTCGGCCACATCCCCAGGCTATTGGTCGGTCGTCTGCGCAAAGAGGTGATCTCCGATGCGCGCGAGGCCTGCGACATCGGCAATGTCGGTGTCGAAGTTGGGCACGTTCACCACGACGTCGGGGAGACGCGACAGTTCGGCGCGGAGTTCCGCCTCGCGGCGGGCGACCACCTCGTAGTTGCGGAACGAGTCGCCCAGCGTCCGCAGCACGCGCGCGGTCGCACCCGGATCGTCGAGCCGAGGGAGGCCTGTCTTCTTGAGTTCCCGCGCCAGAGCCTCCGTCTCACGCTCGAGCACCGACGCGGCGTGCGCGCCCTCGCGTGACAACAAGTAGTCGGGCAGCGTCTTGTTGAGCACCAGCGCGCCGAGATGGAAGTTGCGTTTCGTGAGCTCCTCGCAGAACTGCTCTGCCTCTCGCAGCGGCGCGCCTTCGAGCGTGGTCACCACTGCGAATGTCGTGCGCCGGTCGTGCAACAGCTGTTCAACGGCTTTGGCGCGTTCGACGAACCCCGCGTACATCGACTGGAAGTTCAGGAAGAACTCGGCGATGTCCTGCAGGAATTGGCTGCCGAGCACGCGGTCGGCGATCTGGTAGAAGGGGCGACTGGCGACGTTGATCATGCGCGCGCCCCGACCGCCGCTGATGCGGTAGGGCATGGTGAGTCAGCGCAGGAGGCGGCCGCCGAAGAAGTCGCTCATGCGCGCGGGCGCTTCGAGGAAGTCGATCGCGTTGCGGGTGGGCGGCGTGTCGATGACGATGAGGTCGTAGACGCCGCTCGCGTGCAGGTCGAACAGGCGCTCCATCGCGATGTAGTCGTGGCTCTGCACGAAGCGGGCCGTCACGTTGTGGTAGAGCCGGTTGTCGAGGATGCGATACGCGGTCGCCTCGTCGGGGGCGTGGCGCAGCACGAGCTCGTCCCACGAGCGCTTCGTGTCGAGCATCGCCGCGTAGAGCTCCCCGCGAGGCTCCTCGCCGGTGTACGCGCGCAGGTCGACGCGGCGCTCGATGTTGCCGAAGGCTTCCAGGCCGAGGGCGTCGGCGAGTCGGCGCGCGGGGTCGATGGTGAGCACGAGGACCTTCCCGCCGATCCTCGTCGCGGCGGCCACCGCGGACGCGGCGGCGACCGACGTCTTGCCCACGCCGCCCGAGCCGCAGAACACGACCACCTCACGCGCCGCGAGGAGCGGCTCGAGCGAACCCGTCGGCTCGGCCATCAGTAGCCGAGCTCCTGGCCGAGCTCTTCGGCGACCATGCGGGTAACCCGCAGGCCGTGGTCGCGCACGAAGAGGTAGGGCAGCAGCAACAGTGGCAGGTCGACTTCGTCGCGGAGCGCGGTGAGGTGCATCGACCGCCCGCGCCGGAGCGAGACCGCCAGCCGTGCGCCGTCGAGGACGGCGACCGCACCCGGGCCGGCCGTCGTGGTGAGGAGCTCCAGCGCGGGCGGCTCCCGGAGCGCCTCGAAGATCTCTTCGTCGGCGTGGGTGAAGAGCTCCGGCAGGACCCGGTTGACGATCACGACACCGAGCGGCACCGCGAGCTCGGCGCGGGCGCGGGCCACCAGCTCGATCGTCTCGTTCACCGGCATCTCTTCCGGCGCGGTGACGACGTTCAGCGCGGTGAGCGAGGGATCGGAGAGGAGGTCGACCATCCAGTCGGTCTGGTTGCGCACGGGACCCACCTGCACGAGCTCCTGGATCGCGCGGGGGGCGTCGAGCTGTCCGATCACGTGGCCGGTGGCGGCGGCGTCGACCACGATCAGGTCCCAGTGCGCACGCCCCTCGAGCGTCTCGCGGAGCTCCCAGCACACCTTGCCGACGGTGAGGATCTCCTTGACACCGGGCGCCGCGTTGGCGACGAAGTCGAACGCTCGCGCGAGCGGGCCGAGGCGGCCGAACACCGGCACCCGCGCCTGCACCTTCAGGTACTCGCGCAGTGACGCCTCGGTATCCATCTGCATCGCGAAGACGCCCGGGTACACCTGCCGGGGCTCGAAGCCCACCGGCGCGTGCTCGAAGAGGGCGGTGAGGTTGCCCTTGGCGTCGACCTCGACGAGGAGCACGCGTTGACCGTGCTCCGCGGCGAGGAGCGCCGTGGCCGCGGTGACCGTGCTCTTGCCGACGCCGCCCTTGCCCGTGAAGAAGAGGAGCCGCCGGGCGAGCAGGTCGGGCGCGGAGCCCATCAGGCGTGCCGGAGCGTTACCGGCCGAAACCGACGTGCTTGGTGCCGCCGTCTTCGTCGATCTCGACGTAGGCGATCTTGTCGGCCGGTGCACCGACGCGCCGCCCCTTGACGTCGGTGACCCACACCATGGCTCGTGGCGAGCCTTCGCCCAGTGCCGACTCCACGAGCTTGACCACGTCGTCGGCCGACCCCTCGACCTCGACGCTCAGCTCCTTCGTCGTGTCCACGATCCCGATGCGCAGCTCCATGCCCGGGAATCTAGTGGGGCACGGCCACCGGCTCGGCGCCCGCGTCCAGACGGCGGTCGAGGCGCGCCGCCACCCGCTCCTCGTGGCGCATCCACTGGTAGAGCACGATCGCGAGGGCCGCGACCCCGACGAGCTCACCCGCCGCCCAGAGGATTCCTGCACCGAGGCGCTGGTCGTCGAGCGGCGACGGCCCCCAGGCGCGCACGACCTGGGCCGACCATGCGGGCGCCAGCAGCCGATCGGAGCCCAGCAGGGCGACGCCGAGGAACGCGTGGAACGGCAGGAGCACGAGCACGTAGAGCAACCGCGCGCCGTAGCCGAGGCTGCGCGCGAGCGGGTCGATGCCCACGACGTACGCCATGAACAAGAACCCGACGACGACGAAGTGCACGTGCACCGCGGCGTGCACGACGTCGTTGCGCAGCGAGAGCTCGTACAGGCCGGTGAAGTAGAGCACGACGAGGGTGCCGCCGAAGAGCACCCATACGACCGCCGGATGCGTGAGCGCGGCAACCGGACGCGAGTGGAGCACGTGAAGGAGCCGTTCCTGCGTCGGGCGGTGCGCGGCCTGCAGCGCGAGGGTGATCGGCGCCCCGAGCACGAGCAGCAACGGTCCCACCATGCCGAGCAGCACGTGCTGCACGACATGGAAGCTGAACAGCGTGCGGTCGTACTGCGCGAAGCCCGACTGCGTCGCGACGAGCAGCACGACGAGCCCGCTCGCGAACGACGCCGACCGGGCCGTGCTCCAGCGGCGTCCCCGAGCCGCGAGTCGCCGCACGCCGACCAGGTAGAGGGCGCCGGCGAGGACGATCAGCGCGAAGAGCGGGTCGAGCGACCAGTGGCCCACGATCGACGACCACGACGGGCGACCGGGTGCCACGTAGGCGGCGAGGGCGGCGCCGAGGCTCACGTCGGCGAGGGTAGCGGTGTGCCATCATCGCCGCGTGGCGCAGGGTGTCGCCCTCGATCCACGGACACGGCGGCCGTCGCTGCTCGCCGTCGGCACGGTCGTGTGGCTCGCGTCGGAACTCATGTTCTTCGGTGGTCTCTTCGCGGCCTACTTCGCCCTGCGGTCGGCGGCGAAGGTGTGGCCGCCGCCGGGAACGCATCTCGAGACGGTTGCCGCGCTGCTCGCCACGATCCTGCTCATTGCATCGAGTGGGACCATGCACCTCGCGGGCAACGCGCGCACGCGCGGCGATCGGACGGCGATGCACCGGTGGATGGTGATCACGATCGCGCTCGGCGCGGTGTTCTTCGCCAACCAGATCCGGGAGTTCTTCGTCCTCGACTTCGCGCCGTCGTCGAGCTCGTACGGGTCGATGTACTACGTGATGACCGGCTTCCACGCCGCGCACGTGCTCGCCGGGCTCCTGCTCATCGTCATCGCCATCTTCGTGACCAGCCGCGCCGCCGGGCTCGAGCGCCACGGGCCGGCGTGCGAGTCGGTCGAGTACTTCTGGCACTTCGTCGACTTCGTGTGGGTCTTCCTGTTCCTGACGCTCTTCGTGCTCCGGTAGTGCTGGCCCGCAGGCTCGTTGTCGCAGTCGTCGTCGTCGCACCCGCGGTGCTGTTGCTCGCGGCGACCGCGTTCGCCGGGCCAGGCAAGGTGCGGCAGGCCGAGCAGCCGAGTGCCGAGCAAGTCGAGCGCGGCCGTCAGCTCTACCTCACGTCGTGCTCGAGCTGCCACGGAGCGGAGGGCGAGGGCACGAGCATCGCACCGTCGTTGATCGGCGTCGGCGCGGCGGCGGCCGACTTCCAGCTGACCACGGGGCGCATGCCGCTCACCGATCCGAACGCGCAGGCCGTCCGCAAGCCACCCGCGTTCGATCGCAACCAGATCGACGACATCGTGGCGTACGTCGCGTCGCTCGGGAGCGGTCCGCCGATCCCGGAGGTGAACCCGGATGCCGGCAGCTTGAGCGAGGGCGCGAACCTCTTCCTGAACAACTGCGCGGCGTGCCACAGCGCCGCGGGCGTCGGCGGCGCGCTGAGCTACGGCAACGACGCGCCCGACCTGCACCACGCGACCGCCGAGCAGATCGCCGAGGCCATCCGCACCGGGCCGGGCCAGATGCCGGTGTTCGGACCCGACACGTTCTCCGACCACCAGGTGAACTCGATCGTGCGCTACGTGCGGTACCTGCGCGAGCCCGACGACCCCGGCGGCTTCTCGCTCGGCCGCATCGGACCCATCACCGAAGGGATGGTCGCGCTCCTGATCGGCATCCCGGTGCTCCTCTTCGTCTGCCGCCGCATCGAAGAGGCCCACGAGCGAGCGTCGCGAGGCGGGTCGGAGTCGACGTGAGCGTCAGCGCCGAGCAACGGGCCACTCGCCACATCGCAGTCGCGTTGGGGCTCACCACTGCGTCGGCCCTCGGCCTCGCGGTCCTGTATGCCCTCGGCGGCCAGAGCCAACTCGAGGGGATCCTGCTCGCGCTCGCGCTCGGCGGGCTCGGCTACGCGTTCGTGGTCGCGGCCCGGAGGTTGCTGCCCCAGGGCCCGTTCACCGAGGATCGCGAGCCGCTGGCGTCGAGCGAGGCCGACCTCGAGGGCTTCGGTTCGGACTTCGACCGGCTCTACCAGGACGCGGAGGGCGAGGAAGGCTCGGGCCAGGCACTTGCCCGGCGCCGCTTCCTGCTCCGCATGTTCGGCGCCGCCGTCGGTGCGATGGGCCTCGCTGCGCTGTTCCCGATCGCGTCGCTCGGGCCGCGGCCGGGTGATGCCCTCTTCGAGACGAAGTGGCGGAAGGGCTCGCGGGTCGTCGACGAGCAGGGCAAGCCGGTGAAGGCGGGCGACCTCAAGGTCGGTGGCGTGCTCACGGTGTTCCCCGAGGGGTGGGTTGGTGCCGCGGACTCGCAGACGCTGTTGATCCGTGCGACCGACCACGCGATCACGACGCGGCCGGGCCGCGAGGACTGGTCCCCGCGCGGCTACGTCGCGTACTCGAAGATCTGCACGCACGCCGGCTGCCCGGTCGGTCTGTACCAGCACAGCATCCAGCGTCTGCTCTGCCCGTGTCACCAGTCGACGTTCGAGGTCCTCACGGGCGCCACGCCCGTCTTCGGCCCGGCCACGCGTGCGCTCCCCCAGCTCCCGCTCATGGTCGACGAGAACGGTGATCTGCGCGCGCAGCACGACTTCGACCAGCCCGTCGGGCCCGGCTTCTGGAACCGCGAGCGCTGATGCTGATCCGCCGTCTGGCCCGTTGGCTCGACAGCCGGCTCGGGGCCGCCCGGTTCGCGCGCACCGCGCTGAACAAGGTGTTCCCCGACCACTGGTCGTTCATGATCGGCGAGATCGCGCTCTATTGCCTGGTGATCCTGATCCTCACCGGCGTCTACCTCACGTTCTTCTTCGTGCCGGACTCACGCGAGGTCGTGTACCACGGGAGTTACGCGCCGTTGCGCGGTGCGCACATGTCGGCCGCGTACCAATCGACGTTGAGGGTTTCCTTCGACGTGCGCGCCGGCCTCGTCATGCGTCAGATCCACCACTGGGCAGCGCTGATCTTCATCGGGTCGATCATCGTCCACATGGTGCGCATCTTCTTCACGGGCGCGTTCCGCCGGCCCCGGGAGCTGAACTGGGCGGTCGGCGTGACGCTGCTCCTGCTCGCGCTGGCCAACGGCTTCACCGGCTACAGCCTGCCCGACGACCAGCTCTCGGGCACGGGGCTGCGGATCGCGTACTCGGTGCTCGAGTCGGTCCCGTTCCTCGGCCCGTGGATGGCGTTCCTCGTGTTCGGGGGCGAGTTCCCGAGCGACGACATCATCTCGCGCCTGTTCACGATCCACGTGCTGATCGTGCCCGCACTGATCGTCGGGCTGCTCAGCGTGCACCTCGGGTTGCTCGTGCGCCAGAAGCACACGCAGTTCCGCGGTCGCGGGCGCACCGAACGCAACGTCGTCGGCTCGAAACTGTGGCCGACGTTCACGGCGAAGACGCTCGGCTTGTTCTTCTTCGTGTTCGCGGTGTGCGCCGCGCTCGGCGGCCTCGCCCAGATCAACCCCGTGTGGCTCTACGGGCCGTTCAAGGCGCAGGCGGTGAGCTCGGGCTCGCAGCCCGACTGGTACATCGGCTGGCTCGAGGGTGCGCTCCGCCTGATGCCGCCCTGGGAGCTCCGTGTCGCCGGCTTCGAGATCCCCAACCCGTTCTTCCCGGGCGTGCTGCTCCCCGGCGTGACCTTCGCCGTGATCTACGCGTGGCCCTGGATCGAGCAGCGCTTCACCAAGGACCGAGCCGAGCACCATCTCCTCGACCGGCCGCGCGACCGGCCGGTGCGCACCGGCCTCGGAGTGGCCGTGCTCACGTTCTACGTGGTGTTGTTCGTCGCCGGCGGCGACGACGTCATCGCGTCGCACTTCAACCTGTCGGTGAACGACGTGGTGTACGTGTTCCGCGGGCTCGTCTTCGTGCTGCCGGCCGTCGCCTACTACGTGACCTATCGGCTGTGCAAGGAGCTCTCCGCGCGCGCCCGACTGCCCGCCGACGAACTGGCGTTGTTGGCGCGGACACCGGAGGGCGGCTACGTCGAGGTGGAGCCGGGGGTGGAGGAGCCGGGGGTGGACGAGCCGGGGGTGGACGAGGAGGACGAGGAGCTGTCGCCGTCGTCGTGAGCCGGCGCAACGGGCACGTGACCGCGACGGGCTTCGAGGATCCAGCAGGTCGTCGTGACCGCGAAGGAGCCGCCACCGATCGCGACGAGCCAAGGGCCGAACGCGAAGCCGCTCGCCATCACCGTCGCGCTGAGCCCGACCGCGAACGGCCAGATCGAGTGCTTCGGGAACACGTCGACGACACCCGCGCCCTCGTCGACGGTTGCGTTCGGGTCGTCCTCGGCGCGGGGCGGGGCGTTGCGTGACAGGAACAGGATCGCGCCGCCGGCGACGATCCCCATCCCCGCGCACGCGGCCAGCATCACCGATCCGGCGTCCTCGTACGAGGTGAACCAGTACACGAGGCCGATCACGACGAAGAAGACGGTCACGCCGAGGAACACGCGGGCCTCGTTCTGCATCATCTCGTCGACGACCTGCGGGCTCGCGCGGCCGCCTCCGCCTTCGCCGCAGTGGCGTCGGGGTGGCGGAGGTCCCAGAGGGGGCGCTCCGAACGGATCGGCGGCAGCGAGTCGAAGTTGTGCTCGGGAGGCGGTGACGAAGTGGCCCACTCGAGCGTCTGACCCTCCCACGGATCGGGACCCGCCGGCTTGCCCTTGCGCAGCGAGACGAACAAGTTGAGGAGGAAGGCGAGCACGCCGATGGCGAGGATGTACGACCCGATCGTGGAGATGAGGTTGAGATCGCCCCACCCGTCGGACGCCCGGTACGTGGCCACGCGGCGGGGCATGCCGTCGAGGCCGAGCTCGTGCTGCACGAAGAACGTGACGTTGATACCGACGAAGAAGGCCCAGAAGTGCACCTGCCCCAACTTCTCGCTCAACATGCGACCGGTCATCTTCGGGAACCAGTAGTAGACGCCGGCGAACGCCCCCATCACGATGCCCATGATCACGTAGTGCATGTGGGCGACGACGAAGTACGTGTCGGTGAGGCTGAAGTCGACCGGCGCCATCGCCTGCAGGACGCCGGTGAGTCCTCCGAGGAGGAACACGACGAGCATGCCGATGGCGAACAGCATCGGCGTCTTGAACGAGATGCGGCCGCCCCACATCGTGCCGATCCAGTTGAAGAACTTGATGCCGGTCGGCACCGCGATCGCCATCGTCATGACGGTGAAGAACGGCAGCAGGACGGCACCCGTCGCGTACATGTGGTGCGCCCACACGCCCACCGACAGGCCGCCGATCGCGAGCGTCGCGAACACCAACGTCTTGTAGCCGAACACCGGGCGGCGCGAGAACACCGGGAAGATCTCGGTGACGACACCGAAGAAGGGCAGAGCGATGATGTACACCTCGGGATGCCCGAAGAACCAGAACATGTTCTGCCAGAGGATCGGCGTCCCGCCCTTCGTGGCGACGAACACGTGCGTCCCGAGGTGACGGTCGGTGAACAGCAGCACGAGGGCCGCGGTGAGCACGGGGAACGCGAGCAGCACGAGCACGCTGGTCACGAGCATGTTCCAGGTGTAGATCGGCATCCGGAACATCGTCATGCCGGGGGCGCGCAGCATGAAGATGGTGGTGACGAGGTTCACGGCGGTGAGCACGCCGGCCGTGCTCGTGACGACCACCCCGATGATCCACAGGTCGGCGCCCACTCCCGGCGAGTACACCGCGGTCGACAGCGGCGTGTACGCGAACCAGCCGAAGTTCGCGGCGCCGCCGGACGTGAGGAACCCGGAGACCATCACGAGCCCGCCGAAGAGGTAGAGCCAGTAACCGAGCGCGTTGAGACGGGGGAACGCCATGTCGGGCGCGCCGATCTGGAGCGGCACGATGTAGTTGGCGAGACCGAACGCGAACGGCACCGCGAACAGGAAGATCATGATGCTGCCGTGCATCGTGAAGAACTCGTTGTACGTGTCGGCATTGAGCAGGTGCTCGTTGGGCTGCGCCAACTGGGTCCGCATCACGAGCGCCAGTACGCCGCCGATGCAGAAGAACCCGACCGACGTGAACACGTAGCTGAGGCCGATGCGCTTGTGGTCCGTGGTGGTGAGCCACCCCAGGAGGCCGCTCGGCCCGGGCGCGGGCTCCGGGACCGGGATCGTCGGGCGCTCGACCGTGGTCGTCACGACTGCTCCCGCGCGACCCACGCGTCGTAGTCGGCGCGGCTCACCGCCCGCACGGTGAAGGTCATGCGTGCGTGGTCGAGCCCGCAGAACTCCGCGCAGTAGCCCTGGTACGTGCCGATGTCGTCGACGCGGATGTCGAACCGGTTCGTGAGCCCCGGGATCACGTCGCGCTTGAACAGGAACTTCGGCACGTAGAACGAATGTGCGACGTCGTCCGATCGGAGCACGATGCGGACCGTCTCGTGCACGGGCAGCACCATCACCGCGCGGTGGTCGGGAACGCCGGTGACCGTGATGCCCTCTTTGGGGTAGTGGAACTGCCACTGCCACTGGAAGCCCTTGACGTCGACGGTCAGCGCCGGGTCCGCGCTGAGCGCGTCGACGTGGTCCTGCACCGCCCACGAGAAGCCGAACAGCACGAGCACGATCATGATGGGAAGGGCCGTGTACACGATCTCGATGGGCACCATGTACTGCCGTTGGGTGGGCACGTCGTCACGACCGCGCCGCCGGTACCGGAACACCACGAAGAGGATCAGGGAGAGGACGATGCCGCCGACCACCAGCGCGGTCATCACGCCACCGCGCCAGAGGTCGGACATCGAGCGGCCCTGTTCGGTGACCGGGTGGTGTTGACCGAAGGTCGAACTGCAGCCGGCCGCGCCGAGGGCGAACGCGACGGCGCCAGCCGCGCACGCTCCGAGGCGGTTCTGCGCCCGCATCACCGCGGACACTACCGGCGATGGCCTCGCCACCCGGCGATGGCCTCACGCCGTGCTGATCGCCGGCGCGGGTCCCGCGGTCGTGCTGAACGTTCACCGGATCGCATCCCGCCGTCCACCTGCGCGCGGCTAGAAACAGGAGGTTGTGACGTTCGATCCGGTCAAGCTCACCGGCTACGTGAACTTCCGCGACCTCGGGGGACACACCACACCCGAGGGGCGCGTCCGCCCCCGTCTCGTGTACCGGAGCGACTCGCTCGCTCACGTCGAGCCCGACGACGTCCTGCACCTCGTCGACGGATTGGGCATCACGATGGTGGTCGACCTCCGGCGCGAGTACGAGGTCGAGGTGTCGCCGCTCGACCGGCTGGAGCAGGCGGGGGTGCGCGTCGTCCACCAGTCGCTCATCGATCCCGCGGTGCCGCCGCTGCAGACCACGGACATCGTCGAGGGGACGCTCGCCGATCGCTACATCTCGATCCTCGACACCTCGGGCGACCAGTTCGTGTCGGTGCTGCGGTTGGTCGCCGATGCCGGCAACCACCCGGTCGTGTTCCAGTGCGCAGCGGGCAAGGATCGCACCGGCCTCGTCGCGGCGATCGTGCTCGGCCTCCTCGACGTCGACGACGACACGATCACCGCCGACTACGCGGCGACGGCCGCGGTCACCGACATCCTGCTCGCCCGGCTGCACGCCCGCGCGCCCGGGCGCGAGCCACCCGGTCCGCGCATCATGAGCGCCGACGCCGCGACCATGCACGCCGCGCTGAACTGGATGCGTGCGACGTACGGCTCGATCGCGGGTTACACGGAGGCGCACGGGTTCACCCCGATCGAGGTCGATTCGCTCCGGACGGAGCTGGTGGAGCCGGCAGGCTGACGGTCAGCGGGCCCGGTACGCCACGAGCGCACCCGGCTGCGGGAAGTACAGGCCCTCGTCGGCGGCGAACCACGACACACGAGTGGGCGCGGCAGTCAGTCCCGGCGTGACGCCTTCCCAGGCGCGAGCACGCGGGTCGTACGACGTCGCGCCGGTGGCGCTCCCGAAGAGCACGCGGCGACCGGTGAACGCGCCCGCGCCGCTCGTCGTGACGGAAGCCGGCGCGGCGGGCACCGCGTTCCACGTACGCGTCGGCAGGTCGAAGACGGCGTTCTCGTGCAGGTCGGGCGAGGAGACGAAGATGCCGCGATCGGTGCACACCGTCCCGGTGGCGCCGCCGGTCACACCCGGCGCCGGCGCACCCACCACGTGGAATTTCGCCGCGCCCGGTTCGAGCTCCGACACACTGCGAGACGCAGGGTCGTACGCGAGCAACGCCCGCCGCACCGAGCAGGCGACCGGATTCGCGACTCGGGGCTGCCACAGCCATTCCCAGTCCCACGATGCGGGCCGGAACGCGTAGTACTGACCTTGGATCAGGAACACGGCCTTGTCACCGAGCATCCCGACGGCCTGCCCGAACGAGCTCGAGTGCCCGCGCACGAAGGCCGAGCCCATGGGGTAGGGCGCCGCGTCGATCGTCCGCCAGGTGTCGGTGTCGGGCTCGTACGCCGCCGCCACCAGCGTGCCGGGGTCGCATGCGTCGGCCGTCCCGGCGTCGGGCGCGCCGATCCGGTCGCAGAGGACGCCGACCACCACCCAGACCGATCCCGTCCAGACGCCGTCCGCGCCCCGCACGACCGTGCCGAACGGGATGTCGCTCATGCGACGCCAGCGGCCGCTCCGCGGCTCGTAGACCGCGCCGACGTTGCGAGAACCGTCCACGCCGAAGGTCAGCAGCTCCGAGCCCGTCCACGCGGTGACGTCGTCGGCGACCGGAACCGGCACCGTCGAGTCGACCGTGGTCGCGCCCGCGGCCAGCGAACGCGGGAGGGCCGAGCCCGCGCGCCACGTGAGGCGGGCCGACTCGCCGGAGCCGGTGAAGAGCAGCGCCGCCGCCACGCCCAGACCGGCCGCGAACGCCGCCGCGACGACGACCGTGGTGCGGCCGTGCGTCACCGTGGCGTCAGCACGCTCGCACAGGGAGCGCGAGCGCAGGGTCGACGACTCGCGGCATGCTGGTCCCCGTCCTCCGGACCAGTGATCCTGCCACACGAGAGCGAGGAATCGCCGATGGCGCGCACGGACGACGCCGGGAGCGACAGCTTCGTCGGCCGTCTCAGCGAGAGCGAGCGCGCCGATCTCCTCGGCGCCGGCCACAGCCGCACCTACGCGCGTGGGTCACGGCTGTTCCACGAAGGCGACCGCAGCAACTTCGTCGCGGTGATCGTGAAGGGGCGCGTGAAGATCGTCACGACGAGCGAGTCGGGAGACGAAGGGTTGCTCAGCGTCCGGGGCCCGGGCGCGCTCGTGGGCGAGTTCGCCGCCATCGACGACGCGCCCCGCCTCGCCGGCGCGGTCGCGCTCGACCGCCTCACTGCCGTCGTGCTCACGGCCGAGGAGTTCCGCCGCTTCCTCGGTCGCCATCCGAGCGCCGCGCTCGGCCTCGTGCGGACCCTCGTCGGTCGACTGCGGGAGTCCGATCGCCGCCGGGTGGAGTTCGGCGCCTACGACGTGACCCGGCGCCTCGCGGCACTGCTCGTGGAGCTCGGCGCTCAGAGCACCGACACGGCGAACCGGCCGACGGTCGGGCTCTCGCAGCAGGAGCTCGCGGGCATGATCGGCGCGTCTCGGGAGTCGGTCGCGCGGGCGTTGACCACACTCCGTGAGCAGGGCATCGTCGGCACCGGCCGGCGCTCCATCACGGTGCTCGACGTGGAGGCGCTGCGAGCAACGATTTGAAATCCCGGTTCTGTGTCGTACGACGCAGACGACAGCGGTCGATTCCTGCACCATCGCGGCGCCATTCCGGAACGAGGCAAGGCCGTAGCCTGCCTGCGTGCACGAGGAGCCGTCAGGAACCGTGACGTTCGTGTTCACCGATCTCGAAGCTTCGACGCGCCTGTGGGAGGAATTCCCCGACGCCATGCGGCACGCGCTGGCCCGCCACGACGACATCCTGCGCGGCGCGATCCTCGATCACGGCGGTCGGGTCGTGAAGACCACGGGGGACGGCGTTCACGCCGTGTTCGCCAGCGCACGCGACGCGCTGACGGCCGCCGCCGACGCCCAACGGGCGATCACCGCCGAGCCGTGGCCCGACACCGGACCGCTGCGCGTGCGCATCGGCGTTCACACGGGCGAGGCCGAGTTCCGCGACGACGACTACTACGGGCCGGCGGTGAACCGCGCCGCCCGCCTCATGGCTGCGGCGCAGGGCGGCCAGATCCTCGTCTCGCTCGCGACCGAGGAGCTCGCGCGCGACGCCCTCGACGACGGCATGAGCTTCGTCGACCTCGGAGAGCACCGGCTGCGCGACCTGTCGCGCCCGGAGCGCGTCTTCCAGGTGGTGGCGCCGGGGCTCCCCGACCACTTCCCCGCGCTCGACGGCGCCGAGTCCCTCGCCGGGAACCTGCCGGTGCAGGTCACGTCGTTCGTCGGTCGCGAGGACGTGATCGCCACGATCGCCGACGAGCTGGCGGAGACGCCGCTCGTCACGATCACCGGGACCGGCGGCGTGGGCAAGACCCGGCTGGCGCTGCAGACCGCGGAGCGGATCGCCGCCGACTACCCGGACGGTGCGTGGCTCTGCGAGCTGGCCATGGCGGGCGACGACGAGGAGACGGTCCAGGTGGTCGCGGGTGCGATCGGCGTCACGCAGCGGCCCGGCACGACGCTCGCCGACAGCGTCGTGGACCACCTCCGCACGAGGAAGCTGCTCCTCGTGCTCGACAACTGCGAGCACCTCCTCGATGCCGCGGGCGGGCTGGCCGAGAGCATCATCCACGGTTGCCCGAACGTGCGAATGATCGCGACGAGTCGCGAGGGCCTCGCCGTCGACGGTGAACGGATGCGCCCCTTGCGCTCGTTGTCGATGCCCGATCCGTCGGACCCGCCCCCGGTGGTTGCGGCGACCGACTCGGCCACCTTGTTCGTCGACCGGGCATGCGCCGCCCGTCCCGAGTTCACGATCGACGAGTCGAACGCCGCGGCGGTCGCCGAGATCTGTCGCCGGCTCGACGGCATACCGCTCGCGATCGAGCTGGCGGCGGCGCGGGTCGTCAGCATGAACCCGAGCGAGATCGCCGCGCTCGTCGACGAGCGCTTCCGCCTCCTCACCGGCGGGCGCCGCACCGCGGTGGAGCGCCACCAGACGCTGCGCGCGGCCGTCGACTGGTCCTACTCGTTGCTCACCGAGCCCGAGCAGCAGCTGTTCGCGCGGCTCAGCGTGTTCTCCGGCAGCTTCACGGCCGACGACGCGACCGCGGTCGTGACGGGTAACGGGATCGACACCTGGGACGTCATCGACCTGATCGGCAGCCTCGTCGCCAAGTCGATGCTCACGATCGACGACGACGCCGGCGAGTCGCTCCGCTACCGCGCGCTCGAGACGATGCGCCAGTACGGCCGCGAGCGGCTCGAGGACGCCGACGACCCGAACGTCTGGCGGCGCCGCCATGCGACGCACTACGCCGCGTTCGCGGAACGAGCCGGGGCGGGCATCCTCGGTCCCGACGAGCTGATGTGGCGACCGCGAGTCGACGCCGAGCTCGACAACCTGCGCGCCGCGGTCGCGTGGGCACTCGACGCCGACGACCGCGACGCTCGCGAGCTCGGCGTGCGGATCGTCGCCGGGTTGAGCGACGAGGCGAACGGCGGTACCAGCTTCGACGTGACCGCGTGGGCCGAACGGGCGCTCCCGTTCGTCGGTGAGCTGACGCCCCGCCACCGTGCGGCAGTGCTGACGGCGGCGGCGTGGAGCGCGCTGCTCCGCGGCGACCTGGCGCTGGCTCGCGAACGCGCGGAGGGGGCAGTCCGCGAGCCGGGGTTCGGGTTCACGACCACCATCGGCTACGTGCAGCTCGCCTACATCGCGTCCATCGAGGGCGACTACGGCCAGGTGATGGACACGCTCGCGACGGCCCTGTCGCTGGTGGACGAGCACGCCGACCTCCAGGACGCGGCGCTGTCGAGGACGACGGTCCTCATCGCGACCGCGGGCATGCAGACCATCGGCGGTGTCGACCTCGACACGGTGCGTGTGGTTGCCGCCGACGCGCTGCGGTCGGCGCACGAAGCCGGCCACCCCACGTCGATCGCCAACGCCCTGTTCGCGTGCGGGCTCTCCACGTGGCGCAGCGATCCCGACCGTGCGGCACCGTTGCTCGACGAGAGCATCGCACTCATGCGGGCGGGCACCAACGCGCTCGTGTTTCCACTCATCCTGGCCGTCCGCGCGCTCGTCGCGACGCGTGAAGGCGACGACGAGGGTGCGCGAGCCGCACTCCGGGAGGCCGTCGTGTCGGCCCACGACCGGGGTGACGTGCCCGCGCTCGTGACCACGCTCGAGTACGGGATCCAGGTGTGGGTGTTCGGCCACGCCGAGCTGGCCGCCACCGTCGCGGGAGCAACCAGCGGCGCGCTCAGCGCATTCTCCAGCCTTCCCTACTACGAGGCCGCGCATCGCGACGAGGCGCTCGCGATCGCGCGCGCCGAGCTCGGTGCCGCCGCGTGCGACCTCGCCGCGGCGCGCGGCGCGTCGATGTCCCTCGACGAGCTCGTCGCGTTCGTACTCAGCTGAGACGCAGCTCGGGGTGCGAGACTCGCTTCGGGCGCAACTCGGTGTCGAGGCGCGCCGCGATCGTTTGGAACACGCGCGCGGCTTCGTCGTCGGGACGTGCCACCACGATCGGGCGACCGCCGTCGCCCCCCTCACGCAACGCCGGCACGAGCGGCACCTGACCGAGCAGCGGCACGCCGAGCTCGGAGGCCAGCTCCGAACCGCCGCCTGATCCGAAGATCTCGTACCGCTTGCCGTCGTCGCCGGTGAACCACGACATGTTCTCGATCACGCCGATCACGTCGAGGTCGACCTTCTCCGCCATCGCCGCCGCACGCTGCGCGACCCGCTGCGCCGCCGGCTGCGGCGTGGTGACCACGATCACCTCGGCGCGCGGGAGGAACTGCGAGATCGACAACGACACGTCGCCGGTGCCGGGGGGCATGTCGACGACGAGGTAGTCGGTGTCGCCCCAGTAGACGTCGGTGAGGAACTGCTCGAGCGCCTTGTGCAGCATCGGGCCGCGCCAGATCACGGCCTGGTCCTCCCGAGCGAAGAAGCCCATCGAGATGAGGCGCACGCCGTGCGCCTCCGGCGGGACGATCACGTCGTCGATCAGGCCGGGGGGCGCGCTGATGCCGAGCATGCGCGGCATCGAGAAGCCCCACACGTCGGCGTCGACCGCGGCGACGGCGTGCCCGCGGTTCGCCAGGGCCACCGCGAGGTTGGTGGTGACCGACGACTTGCCCACGCCGCCCTTCCCCGACGCGATCGCGAGCACGCGCGTGCGCGCGTCGGCGAACGGGTTCGGGCGCGGCGCGGGCGCGGCGGGCCCGGCAGCCGCGTCGACGACGCGCAGCGGGT
>DASPTH010000328.1:0-3564 GCA_035623515.1 Acidimicrobiia bacterium | reverse complement strand
CGGCGTGGCGGTCGTCGCGGTGGTCGGCGTGGTGCCGCCGCCCGAGGTCGTCGGGGGCGCCGACGTGGTCGCGGGGTGGCCGGAGGTGGTGGGGGGCGCGGTCGAGGTGGTCGGAAGCGTTGTCGTGGTGGTGACGGTCGTGCTCGTGCTCGTCGCCGACGTGTTCACCGAGTTG
This sequence comes from Acidimicrobiia bacterium, assembly GCA_035623515.1. Lineage (GTDB taxonomy): Bacteria > Actinomycetota > Acidimicrobiia > IMCC26256 > DASPTH01 > DASPTH01. The sequence continues at coordinate 3,389 of DASPTH010000328.1, read as the reverse complement.
TTGTCGCCGTTGTCGCTCGCCAAGAGCACGACCACCACGATGACCAGGATGAGCACGAGGCCGCCCAGAACGATCGCGAGCACGCGCCACCGGTTCGACGTCGGTTCCTCGGGCTCCGGCTGGACGGCCTCGACCTGGCTGTTCCCGGCGGACGTGTCGTCACCGTTGGTCATGCCAGCCCCTTTCCGGTGATCCTCGTGCCCGGGGATCGTAAGCGCCTCGGCACGGTAGCGTGAGGCGCTCGTGAAGTACGTCCTGTTCTACGAGTCGGCCGACGACGTGGCCTCGAAGGCGCCGGAGCATTTTCTTGCGCACAAGGCCCACCTCGACGAGTACGCCGCCGCAGGCACCCTGCTCATGGTCGGCACCTTCGCCGACCCGCAGCACGACGGCTCCATGTCGGTGTTCAGCACCCGCGAAGGGGCTGAGGAGTTCGCCCGCACCGATCCGTTCGTACGCAACGGCGTCGTGAAGGCGTGGCGCGTGCTCGACTGGAACGAGGTCCTCACCGGACCGTAGGGGTTCCGCCGCCGCTCAGCCCGGATCGAGCGAGGCGTCCAGGGGATCGACGCCCCAGAGGTCGTCGTAGTGGCCGCCCGCGTTGCGGAGCACGTCGGGGGCGCCGCGTTGCACGACGGCACCCTCCGACAGCACGACGACGTCGTGGGCGGTGAGCACGACGTCCTCGCGGTGCGTGACCATGAGGGTCGTGCAGCCGAGCGCGGCGACGGCGGCGATCACCGCGCGCTCGAGGGGAGCGTCGAGCGCGGACGTCGCTTCGTCGAGCACGAGCACGTCAGGATGCGTGAGCCACGCCCGCGCGAGCGCGACGAGCTGGCGCTGCGCCGTGGTGAGGTTGGTGCCGTCCTCCTCGACCGGCGCATCGAGCCCGCCGGGCAGCAGGCCGAGCACGCCGGCGGCACCGACCGCGCGCACCGTGGCCTCGATCTCGGCGCGCTCGGCGTCGGGACGCCCGTACGCGATGTTCGACGCCACGGTGCCGCGGAACACGAACGCGTCCTGGGGCACGATGCCGAGGCGGGCGCGGTACGAGGCGAGGTCGAGGCGCCTGAGGTCGAGGCCGTCGACGCGCACGGCGCCGCGGTCGGGGTCGTACGTGCGGCTCAACAACTTCGCCACGCTCGACTTGCCCGCGCCGGTCACGCCGACGAGCGCGGTGACGGAGCCGGGCGCGACGGTGAACGACACGTTGCGCAGTACCTGCCGCCCGGTGTGCGGATACGTGAAGTCGACCTGGTCGAACGCGACCTCGCCCTCGAGCGGCGGACACACGGGCGCGCGGTCGTCGACCGCGGGCAGCACCGGCACGCCGAACGGCTCCTCGAGGCGCTTCCACGACACGTGGGCCCGGATGACCTGGGAGTACTGGTCGCCGAGCACGACGAACGGCGACGTCGCCGTCTCCGCGAGCAGCCGAAGCGTGAGCGCGCTGCCGATCGACAGCGCGCCCGCGAGCACCTCGTTCCCCGAGATGTAGAGCACGGTGACGGCGGTCAGCTGGCCGATGCAGAGCATGGTGGCGCTGAACGAGTTGGAGATGATCTGCACCCGACGTCGTGACGCGCGCAGCTCCCAGCACAACGAACGGAACTTGCGCTCGAGCCGGTCGCCCGCAGCCATCTGCGCGATCTCCCGCCGCCCGAGGAAGTCCTCCTCGAACTTGGCGGTGACGCGGCCGAGCCGGTCGCGCGCCACCTCGTTGGCGCGGCGGTTGAGCGGCAGGTTGACGGCGGTCATCACCAGGATCACGGCCGCGACCACGAGCACGACGGGGAAAACGCTCGGGCTGATCACGAGGATCGCCGCGAATGCGAGGACGATCTGCGCGACCTGCGTCACCGCGAACAGCGCCACTTCCTGGAAGAAGCTGCGCAGGATGTCGAGGTCCCACACGAGCCGCGCCGACACCTGCCCGGGCAACTCGCGGTCGTAGTAGTCGACGCCGAGCCGGCTCAAGCGCTGGAATTGGCGGCGACGGAACAGGTAGAGCACGCCCTGCGTGAAGCGCTGGCCGACCACCCAGAACCCGTAGGCAGAGAACGCGGTGAGGAACGCGACCACGACGAGGAGCAGCACGCGCACGTCGACCGCGCCCATGTCCCCCTGCTCGACGAGGTCGGACACGGAGCCGAACGCGAACTGCGGCGCGATCTGCCCGAGCGTCATGAGGGTGACGAGCGCGATGCCGCCGACGAGCAGCCACTGGAACCGACGCACGACCTCCCAGCCGCCGACGGGTGCGTCGGTCACGGCCGCCTCGTCCGACACCGGCGGGCGCTCGGTGCTGACGTCGACCGACTCGAGGTCGCGGCGAGCCGAGTCCGTGTACGAGGCCGGCGCAGGCGACGGCGCCACGCCAACCGCGGGCTCGTCGAAGCGCTCCGCGTGGGTCGCCACCTCGTCGACGGCCTCGGCGATCACCTGCTCGGCGGGCGGGGGCAGGTTCACCACGCGGTCGGCGATGTGCGCCGGCAACCGTCGGCGCGTGATCAGCAGCACCGCGGTCTGCGGTGCGTGCAACCGCAGCCGGGCGAAGATCTCCTCCTCGAGCGACGGGTTCACGGCGCTGAGCGCGTCGTCGAGCACCAGGACGCGCGGCGGCGCCACGAGCGCGCGGGCGAGCGCCACACGCTGGCGCTGACCGCCCGAGAGCGTGAGGCCGCGGTCGCCGAGGGCGCCGTCGAGGCCGCCGTCGAGGCTGGTGATCACATCGTCGGCGGCCGCGGTGTAGACGGCCGCGGCCAGGGCGTCGTCGTCGCCGTCGCCGCCCAGGCGCAGGTTCTCGGCGAGCGAGTCGGCGAACAGGAACGGCTCCTCGCCGACGATCCGGATCGCGCCGCGGAGCTCGTCGTTGCCGGGACCCGCGAGATCGGCGCCGTCGACGAGCACCTGCCCGCGCGTCGGCCGGGTGAGGCCGCACGCGAGGGCGGCGACCGTCGACTTGCCCGATCCCGGCGGTCCCGTGACCGCGACCACCTCACCGGGCGCAGCGTGGAGGCGCAGCCCGTCGAGCACCAGGCGGCCGTCGAAGGCGACGTCGACGTCGTCGATCACGATCCCGGCGCCGCGGCTGCTCGGCGCCGGGCCGACGGTGCGGGCGGAGGCGCCGGTGCGCTCGCCGCCACGCCCCATCTCGATGACCTCCCGCAGCCGGTCCTGGGCGCTCCGGAAGTACTGCCACGTGCTGATGAGGCCGTCGAGCCCGGACCCCAATTGAGTGGTGAAGGTCGCGAGCTGGAAGGCGATCAGGAACGTGCCGAGCGTGATGTGGTCGTCGGCCACGAGCCGGGCGCCCACATAGAGGAGGAGCGCCTGAGTGAGCACGGGCAGCGCCTTCACCGGCAGGTTGAAGCGCGCCAGTACGCGCG
>DASPTH010000325.1:0-2934 GCA_035623515.1 Acidimicrobiia bacterium | reverse complement strand
CGCGCGTCTACGTGTTCGTGAGCGACGACACCGAGAGCCGCCAGGCCATCGTCGTCGTGAGCTCGGTGACGAACTGGGACGTCACGCCCACTCCCGACGTCTACCGGTACGTAGCCACGCGAGCGCACAACATCGCGTTCGGGGCGCTGAGCGTGTACGAACGGCGCGACGCGAAGTGCAACGTGAACCTGCACCACTCGTTGCTCGCCGCCACGCTCGACCCCGACGAGCTCGTGAACGCCGTCGCCGCCGTCGCCGCGGTCGCCGACAAGATCGACGACGAGGTCGCGACCCGTTTCGGGGGTAAGCGGAGCATCGAGCCGGGCACGGCGGCGCGGAAGCCGGTCGGCGACACCCGGGTGCGGTGACGGACGTGGCCGGCGTCGACGACGTGAAGGAACGCGTCCGGCAGCAGCTCTGCGAATGGCTGGGTTCCGTCACCGACGACGGCACGTGTTTCGTCGTCGACGGCGAGAAGGTGCGCACCATCGTCGCGGTGGAGGCCGACGACGACGCGCATGCCGTGATCCGCGTCCACAGCGTCACGAACTGGGGTCTCAGCGCGTCACCCGAGCTGTACCGTTACGCGGCAACCGACGGCGGCGCGGCGGCCGCGCCGTGCGCGCTGCGAGTGGTGGAGCGCGACGACGGACGGTGCAACGTGGCCGTCTCGTACACGCTGTTGGGTGAGAGCGTCGACCCCGCCGAGCTCGTCTCCTCGGTGCGCAACGTCGCCTCCGCCGCGGGCGACCTCGCCGTGGCCGTCAAGGCCCGCTTCGGCGGCGCGCTCACGTGGGACTGAAATGACGGCACCGCGGCGGCTCACACCGTGCTGAAGCTCGACGGACCACTGGCCAGCGTGCACGACCACGCGGTCGCGGCCGCGAAGCGGCACGGGCACGGGCGCGTCGAACGCCGTCATGTCGTGGTCGGGCTCGCGGCGTTCGACCGCGACGAGTTCTGCCGCCGCTTCCCCGGCGTCGACGTCGCGCGGCTCGACGCGAGCCTCGAGCCGTCGGGCTTCGACTTCGCGACGCCGGTCGACACCCCGGAAGTGGAGGCCCTCTTCTCGCGGGCGGCGAGTGGAGACGGCCTCCAGGTCCTCTACGGGGATCTCGCCGACCTGGTGCGGCTCACCGGCATGGTCACCGACGACGCGGTCGCACCCAGACGCGTACCGGACGCGGTCCGGTCGGCGCCCGAGACGTTCCGCGAGCTGCTCCGAGAGGTCGACGGCCTCACCGGCATGGCCGACGTGAAGCGCGAGATCGCCGAGATCGCACAGCTCCAGCGGCTCGCGGTGGCACGGCGGCAGCGCGGCCTGCCCGTGCACGACCAGTCGAACCACCTCGTGTTCGTGGGCAACCCCGGCACCGGGAAGACGACGGTGGCGCGGCTGCTGGCGCGGATCTACGCGTCCCTCGGCGTGCTGAGCAAGGGAACGTTGGTGGAGGCGTCGCGCGCCGACCTGGTCGGCGGCTACATCGGCCACACCGCGCTCAAGACGGCCGCGGCGGTCGAGCGTGCGCTCGGGGGCGTGCTCTTCATCGACGAGGCGTACAGCCTCACGCGCGACCTCCGCGGCATCGACTACGGCACGGAAGCGATCGACACCCTCGTGAAGCTCATGGAGGACCACCGCGACGACCTCGCGGTGATCGTCGCCGGCTACCCAGCACCCATGCGGCAGTTCCTCGAGTCCAACCCCGGGCTGCACTCGCGGTTCCGGCGCACCATCTTCTTCCCCGACTTCACGGCCGTCGAGCTCCTCGAGGTGTTCGACAAGATGTGCGCGGCGGACGCGTGCGTGCTCGAGCCTGCGGCGCACGCCGCGCTCGCGGAGTTCCTCGAGCACGTGCCGTACGACGAGCACTTCGGCAACGCGCGCTTCGTGCGCAACCTGCTCGAGCGCGCGCTCGGCCGCCAGGCCCTCCGGCTCGGCGACGTCGTGGAGCCGACCAACGCCCAGCTGCAGACCCTCACCGTCGCCGACCTCGCCCTCGACGAGCTCGCGCCGCGCGACGAGTCCACCCGCGGCGCCTACCTCTGACTTTCACGCCGCCACGATGCCGACCGCCGAGGACCATCTGCGATCCACCGAGCGACCCCGCCGCGCGACGCTGCCCGCGCCCGCCGCGGTCGTCCTGCCCGAGCGCGTGCAGCGACGGGCCGGCGCCACGAAGCCGCCGCAGTTGCGGCGGGCGGCGCGCCACCGTCCCCGGTCGAGGCGGCGCGGCGCGCTGAGCCTGGTGTTCGTGGTCGTGGCCTGCTCGCTGGGCGTGCTCATTGCGTTGCTCGACGACCACGACGACTCCCGCCGCTCGGCCCCGAGCATCGGCAGCATCGCGTCGGTGAGCCCGGGCACGACGCCCGCGGTTGTGTGTCCCGCCTCGCAGCCGCCCGGACTCACGGCCACGCAAGACGTGATCGCGGCCCTCGTACAGATCCGCGCCGCGGCCGGCGTCGACCCGCTCGCCAACTGCGGGTCACGAATCTGGCCGAGCGGCTTCACACCCCTCGTCGACGACTTCGCCGGGCTCGGCGTGGTACGCGGCCCGGTCGCGATCTCCGACGTGACCGGGCCACCGACGGCAACCGCACGCGCGGTCGTACAGTTCACGGTGACCGTCGACGGCAGGAGTGCGCGCTTCGAGACGCAGCTCGCGCGCAGCCCCGACGACCGCGAGTGGCGCCTCGCGTATCTCCGCCGGGTCGCGAACTAGCTAGCGGTCCTGCGATCGCGCGTGCACGGCCGATCCGGGCTACTCGACGATCTGGAACACTGCGGAGCCGGACGTGATGGCGCGGTCGCCGTTGCCCTCGTCCTGCATGGTCATGCGCACACCGACGCAACCGTCGGCGGCGGGGTCGGCGGCGCCGTCCACCCGGAACGGACCCGTCTTCCCGCGCGCGAGGAACATCACGTGCCAGCTC
>DASPTH010000322.1:0-68854 GCA_035623515.1 Acidimicrobiia bacterium | reverse complement strand
CGACCAGGCACGCGAGCGCGCCGCCAAGCTGTTCTCGGTCTACAACGCGATCCCGACGTACCAGCGCATCATGGGGCGCGGCGGCGCCGCCGAGCCGGCCGATGTCGCGGCGATCGGCACCGAGTCCGCGGTGCAGGCGCGGTTGCGCGCGTACGCCGATGCCGGGGCCACCGACCTGTGTGCCGCGCCGCTCGGGCTCGACGACGACCGCGAGGCCTCGCACCGGCGGACGCTCGACCTCCTCGCATCGCTCGCGCCCGACTTCTGACTCGCGGCAGACTCGCGGCGTGACGGACCCGTCGTCGGCGATCGTGGCCGGCACCGAGACGCGCATCGTGGGTGCCCCCGCCGGACGGCTCGCCGGCGCGACGGTCGTCGTGAAGGACGTCATCGACGTGGGAGGCTTCGTCACGGGTGCCGGGAACCCGACCTGGGCCGCGACGCACGAGCCCGCGGCGGCCAACGCCCGGTGCGTGCAACTCCTGCTCGACGCCGGCGCGGTCGTGGTCGGCAAGGGGACGTGCGCCGAGTTCGCGTACAGCCTGAGCGGCGACAACGCGCACTACGGGATGCCGCTGAACCCGGCGGCGCCCGATCGGAACCCTGGCGGCTCCACGAGCGGTCCGGCGGCCGCGGTCGCTGCCGGGCTGTGCGACGTGGGGCTCGGCACCGACACGCTCGGGTCGATCCGCGTGCCCGCGTCGTACTGCGGCCTGTACGGGTTCCGCCCGACGTTCGGGGCGGTGAGCTTCGACGGCGTACGACCGCTCGCGCCGTCGTTCGACACTGTCGGGGTGCTCGCGGCGTCGGCCACGATGCTCGCAACCGTGGCCGGGGTGCTGCTCGACCTCCCGCCGTCGACTGCGTCGGTGAACGACGTCGTCGCGCTCGACGACGTCGTCGTCGACACGGCGGCTGCGCTCGACGCGTTCCTGACGATCCAGGGTTACGAGGTCTGGCGCGTCTACGGCGACTGGGTCACCGCGCAGCAGCCCGACTTCGGCCCGGGCGTCGCGGAACGCTTCGCTCGCGCGGCAACCGTGACGCGTGACGAAGCACTCGCCGCGCAGCGCGTGCGCGCCGACGTCGAGCAGCGGCTGCTGCGCGTGCTGGAGGACGGCGCGGTGCTCGAGTTGCCGCCCGTGGGCCCGGCGCCCCGACGCGACGCCGACGCCGACGCGCTCCAGGCCGCCCGCGTCTCCGCCGGGCGTTCCTGTTGCCTCGCGTCGATCGCCGGGCTGCCCGCGGTGTCGGTGCCGGGCGGCGCCGTCGGCGGCGCACCCGTGGGTCGGCAGTTCGTGGCGGGGCCGGGCGAGGACCGCGCCCTCCTCCGGTTCGTCGCGTCCTGAACCTCGCGACGGTCTCGAGCGAGGTGGATACGCTGCGGGCCGTGAACGACCGGGTCTACATCCATGAATTCATCGACATCATCGGGCACAACCGCGTCAACTACATGCACCACATGACGGCCAACTGGAGCCCGATCGCGCAGGACGAACGCGGCCAGCTCTGTTACGGCGTGTGGGCGGTGATCGGCACGACGAGAGGCTGGCCGCAGGTCGTGAACCTGTGGGAGGAGCAGGGCTTCAAGGGCCTGGCCGCGTCGCTCGACCACGAGTGCAACAACCCACAGGTGCAGGACCCGAAGTTGGTGAAGTGGTGGGCGGAAGCGGCCAACTACCGGCGCCGCGGGGAGGATCGCGTGCTCGTCCCGGCGCCGTGGACCCGCACCATCGGGGAGCTCACCGCCGAGGGTGTGCGCGGCGACGTGTACGCGCACGAGCAGTACCAGATGCCACAGGGGACGTCGTCGGCCTTCCTCGATGCGGTCCGCGACGAAGGAGTCGACGCGCACTCCACGTTCGGGTGGGAGCTCGTGGGCGCGTGGGAGACCGCGATGGTGAACGAGTCGGAGTGCTTCCTGCTGTGGGCGGTCCCGACGTTCGCGGCGTGGGGCGACTTCGAAACCGCGCAGCGCAGTGATCCCGTGCTCGCGCGCTGGCGCGCGCGTACCTACGAGCTCACCACGCATCAGCACCGGTTCCTGCTCGTCGACGCGCCCCTGTCACCGATGCGCATCGGGCGCCAGCCGAGCCGCGCCGACCGCGAGCCGGGTTGGGAAGACCTGTGAGCTGACGTCCGCCGACCAGGGATGCACGCGTACACGACCGCGGGGTGGGACGACTTCTTGCTCGCCCAGGTGGGCGCGGCCGCTGCGCTCACCGGCCTGCTGTTCGTCGCGATCTCCATCAACCTCCAGCGGATCCTCCAGTTCGCGTGGTTGCCGGGCCGGGCGGCGACGACCGTCGTCATCCTCGTGACCGTCCTGCTCGTGGCGAGCGTGGGGCTCGCGCCCGGGCAGTCGGCGCGGGTGTTCGGCGCCGAGGCCCTCGTGATCGCCGGGCTCGCGACGATGATTTCGTTCCGCCTCCACGTTGGGACGCGCGCCCAGGAAGTGGCGGCCGCCATCGTGTCGCGCAGGCGACTCGACGTCCAGGTCGGATTGACGATGCTGTCGACGGCGCTGCTCGCGATCGCGGGCGCGTCGCTGCTCGCGCAGTGGGGCGGCGGTTTGTACTGGCTCGTACCCGGGGTGGTGCTCTCGTTCGTGGTCGCGATCGTCAACACGTGGGTATTGATGATCGAGATCCTGCGCTGAGCGCGGTCGCGCGTGCTCGAGGTCGTGATCGCGTCAGCCGCCCGCGCCGTAGTGGTGGCGCGCGAACGTACGTGACCCCCACGACCGCTTCGTCGCGTTGCGCCAGGCCGGGTACTGCCTGCCGTACTTGCTGCGGACACGCCCGCCGCTCATGTGCATCGCGTAGCCCTCGCGCGCAACCTCGAACGGCTTCGTGAGCACGCGCATGTGGTCGAACGCCGATCCGGTCGGCGCGAAGGGGTTGAACCAGTCGGGGTACACGAAGTCGGACACGGTGACCCGTGTGCCGTTGCGCAGGCGGACGTCGTAGCAGTTCGCCTCGACGGGATCGCAGAGCTCGACGGCGTACATCGCACCGCGCGCGGTCTGGGCCCACTGGTTGGCCGCGGGATCGCCGATGAGCTCGCAGGCTTCGTGCGACACGGTCGCCGAGACCGAGAGCGAGCTGTGGAGCCAGCGGCCCCCGTGGTCGAGGATCGGGTTCAGGAAGACGCGGGCGTACGGCGTGCCCTCGTCGCTCACGTCGTGCCAGCCGAGGTCGCCCTGCTGGGTGTCGTCGTCGAACAGCGCGATCTCGAAGCCGACCGAGTTCGCGTCGTGCACGATCTGCCACACCACCTGACCCCACGCCGACGCGACGTGGCGCAACTGGATGGCGATCGCCTGGTTCATGGCCCGGATCGCGGGTTCGACGATGCGGGGGTCGTGCGTCGACTTGTTCACGATCTTCAACGAGCGGGCGACCATCAGAGGCCCTCCTTCGTGCGTCGGTCGTGGTCACGTGCGCGGCAGCCCGAGCCCCCGCTGGGCGATCAGGTTGCGCTGGATCTCGGAAGTACCGCCCGCGAGCGTGGTGCCCGGCGCCAGCCGGTAGCAGTGCTCGAAGAAACCATCGATGCGGCCGCCGCGCTCCGGGCTCTGCACGAGGCCTTCGGCACCGGCGAGGTCGATCGCCCAGCTCGCGGCGCGGGTGAACGACTCGCTCGCGAACAGCCGCGCCGCTGCACCCTCGGTGCCGGGGAGCCGGCCCGACGCCGCCACCCAGGCGGCGCGACCGGCGAGCAGGTCGGCAACCTCCGTGTCGATCGCCAGCCGCACGAGGCGCTCGCGCACGACGGGGTCGCGGATCGGGGGCCCGCCACCTTCGGGGGGCACCCGGCGGGCGAACTCCTCGGTGACGCGCAGGAGCCGCTCCGCGTCGCGCACCCCGCCCGCGAGCCCTCGCTCGAACGACAGCGCGACGAGCATCACCTGCCAGCCCCCGTCGACCGCACCCACCCGCCACTCGTCGCCGACGCGCACGCCGTCGAGGAACGTGACGTTCACCCGCTTGCCCGGCAGCGTCCGCACCGCCTGGAGGCTGATCCCCGGCGTGTCCATCGGCACGAGGAAGAAGGTCAGGCCGGCGTGCTTGGGTCCCTCGCCGCTCGTCCGGGTGAGCAGGAAGATCCAGTCGGCCTCCTCGGCGACGCTCGTGAACATCTTCTGCCCGTCGATGCGCCACCCGTCGCCTTCGTGGACGGCGCGCGTCCGGGCCGCGGCCACGTCCGAGCCCGAGTCGGGCTCCGTGTACCCGAGGCAGACCATCGCCTCCCCCGACAGCAGCCGCGGCAGCACCTCGGCGCGGATCATGTCGTTGCCGACGTGCGCGAGCACCGACGACACCATCACGACGTTGCTCAGGCCGTCGTAGGGCGCACCCGCGCGCTCCAGCTCCGCGAACAGCGCCGCCAGCTCCTCGGGATCGCGGCCGCCGCCGCCCTGTGCCTCCGGCAGCGCCTGCGCGATCCAGCCGCGCTCGCCGATGGCGCGGTGCAGCGGCCAGCTGTGGATGGTCCCGGTCTCGTGCACCTCCTCGCGTACGGCGTCGGTGAAGACGTCGGCGAGCAACTCGCGCACCTCGGCGCGGAACCGCTCGGCGGCCTCGGAGGGCAGGAAGTCCACTACGCGGCTCCGTAGCGGCGCGCCGCCAGCCGCTGGTACTCCCGAACGGGAGCACCGAGCACGAGCGGCCAGCCCTTGGCGCGGCGGTAGTAGAGCTGCACGTCGTACTCCTGCATGAAGCCGTACCCGCCGTGGAAGTGCAACGCGCGCTCGGCAGCGTGCTGAGCCTGCTCGGCGGCGAAGAGGAACGCCATCGCGGCGAGGTCCAGCGCGTCGTCGCGGTCGCGGTCGAGCGCCCACGCGGCCTTGCGCGCGAGCAACTGCGCGCCGTCGAGCGCGACGGCGACGTCGGCGAGCGTGTGCTGGACCGCCTGGAACGAGCCGATGGGTCTCCCGAACTGGTGCCGGTCGACGACGTACGTGCGCGCGAGCTCGAGCACACCCGCGCCCAGCCCCGCGAGCAGCGCGGCGGTGAGGGCCTGCCACTCCGCGACCGCGCGGTCGTGCAGGGCCCGCGCGGTGGGGCCGGACGCCACGACGGTGGCGGGGTCGACCCGCCGGTGCGCGAGGGGCGCGGAAGCCAGGTTCGCCACCGCGGCCCCTGGAGCGTCGGAGGTCACCTGGATCAGGTCGTCGCCGCGGCGTGCGACGAACGTCGCCGCGACCGCGCCCGCCGGCAGCAGACGAGCGACGCCGTCGATCGGGGGGCGGAGCGCCAACGTCGCGATCGTCGTGCCGTCGACGACGTGACCGGGTGGCGGGCCCGCCGCGCGCGCGAGGAGGCGTGCGGTGACCGCGTGCTCCACCAGCGGTGCGGGCGCGACGTGCGCGCCGAGCACCTCGACCGCGAGCGCGAGCTCGAGCAGCCCCGCGCCTCCGCCTCCTTCGCGCTCGGGCAGCGCGATGCCGGGAAGGCCGGCCTCGCCGAGCCGGCGCCACAGCTCGGCCGAGAAGCCGAGCTCCTCGTGCGCGCGGACCGCCACGGGCGAGCTGGAGCGGTCGGCGATCGACGCGACGACGTCGACGAGCGCCGCCTGCTCCTCGCCCAGCTCGAGATCCACGACGCTCTCTCTATCATCCCCCCGTGCTCGATCGAACCTGCCTGGCTCCGCACGCCGTCGAGCGCTGGGCCGCCGCCTCGCCCGACGCGGTCGCGCTCGAGCACGTCGACGGCAATCGGCTGACGTACGGCGAGCTCCACGCGCAGGGACAATCCTGGGCGTCGACGTTCGCGTCACTCGGTGTCGGCGCCGGCAGTCACGTCGCCACCCTGCTCCCGAACACCTTCGACGCGCACCGCGCGCTCCTCGGTCTGGGCTGGCTCCGCGCGGTGGAGGTGCCGCTCAACACCGCGTACGTCGGTCGCATGCTCGCGTACACGCTCGACCACTCCGACGCCGGCACCCTCGTGACGACCGCGGAGTTCGCCGACCGCGTCCGCGAGATCCGCGCGGACGTCCCGCGGCTCGAGCGCATCGTCGTGGTCGACGAGAGTTCGATGCCCGCCGCTGCTCCCGCGTCGGCCGGGCCGGGGCCCGAGTACCGCGACATCCACTCACTCATGTACACCTCGGGCACCACCGGGCCGTCGAAGGCGGTGATCACGCCCTGGGCGGTGGTGTACCAGTTCTGGTCGTGGGTGCCCCACGACGCGCTCGAGACCGGCGACGGCCTGTACTGCGCGATGCCGATGTTCCACAACTCGGGCCGCTCGGCGTTCAACTACGCGATGGTGCAAGGTGCCCGCTTCGTGACGCGCGACCGGTTCAGCGCGGCGAACTTCTGGGACGATGTCCGCGCCACCGACTGCCGCACCGCGGCGCTGATCGGGCCCATGACCGCGCTCCTCTACTCGGCCCCGCCGTCACCCGACGACGGCGACAACCCTCTGCGCAGCGTGATCCTCGGGCCCATGATCCCCGAGATCGACGACTTCGAGCGGCGCTTCGGCGTACGGACCGCCACCTGCTACGGGCAGACCGAGGTGGGCATCCCGGTCGCCACGGGCTGGGAGCACGGCCCGTGGGCGAACTGCGGGCGGCGCCGCACCGGCTACCCGTGGCCCGACGCGGTCGTGGTGGACGAGCACGACGAGCCGCTGCCCGCGGGCGAGGTCGGCGAGCTCGTCGTCCGCAGCGCCGAGCCGTGGGCGCTGAACGTGGGGTACTACAAGATGCCCGAGCAGACCGTCGCCGCGTGGCGGAACGGCTGGTTCCACACCGGGGACGCCTTCCGCGTCGACGACGACGGCTGGTACTACTTCGTCGACCGGCTGCGCGACACCATTCGCCGGCGTGGCGAGAACATCTCGTCGTTCGAGGTGGAGACGTTCGCCGGCGAGTACGACGACGTGCTCGAGTGCGCGGCCGTCGGCATCCCGGCGGTCCACGGTGAGGACGACGTGATGGTGGCGGTGATCGTCCGCGATCCCGCGCACTTCGACCCCGCCGCGCTCGTGGCGTTCCTCGAACCGCGGATGCCGCGCTTCATGCTGCCCCGCTACGTGGAGGTGGTCGACGACCTGCCGCGTACCGAGGCGTCGATGCGGGTCCGCAAGCACGAGCTCCGCGCCCGGGGCGTGACCGACGCGACGTACGACCGCGAGCGGCCGTGAGCGGTGGAGTGTCGGATCAGCCGGCGCGCTCGAGGACGATCACCGGGATCTCGCGCTCGGTGCGCGCCTGGTACTGGTCGTAGGCGGGCCACACGCCGGTCATGATCGACCAGAGCCGAGGTTTCTCCTCGGGGGTTGCCGTGCGCGCGGTGGCGGCGAACGTGTCGCCGAGCACCTGCACGTCGACGTCGGGGTGCGCGACCAGGTTCCGGTACCACTGCGGGTGTTTCGGCGCGCCGCCCATCGACGCGACGATCAGGTAGCGGTCGCCGTCGGTGCCGTAGATGAGCGCGTGCTTGCGGCGCTCGCCGGTGCGGGCGCCCCTCGTGGTGAGCACGAGGCACGGCGCGCCGTTCCAGAGGTGGCCCTCGGCGCCGTCGGTCTCCTCGTAGCGCTGCACGTGCGCGTCGCCGAAGAGTGTGAGGTCGAGCGGTGGTCGTCCTTGCGTCATGTCGCGCACGCTACGCGTCGCCGCGGCCTCGCGGAGCCGGGTTGTACGATCCGCAGAGGTCTTCTGCCATCGGCAGTGACGAAATGCCGGCGCCTGGAGGCGCCCGACGCGAGGGAGACAGGCCATGACGCAGCTCGCGGGTGACCGGTACATCGTGGTGTCGTCGGACGGGCACGCCGGTGCCCAGATGGAGGACTACCGCGACTACCTCGAGTCGCGGTGGCTCGACGACTTCGACGAGTGGGCGAAGTCGTACGTGAACCCGTTCACCGACCTGCGCGGCGAGACCGCGTACCGCAACTGGGACTCGAAGGCGCGGCTGCAGGAGCTCGAGGACGACGGCGTGGTCGCGGAGGTGATCTTCCCGAACACGATCCCGCCGTTCTTCCCGTCGGCGAACCTGCTCGCACGGCCGCCCACGACCCCCGAGGAATACGGGCACCGCTGGGCCGGGCTCCAGGCGCACAACCGGTGGCTGGCCGACTTCTGCGCCGACGCCCCCGGGCGCCGGGCCGGCCTCGCGCAGGTCTTCCTCAACGACGTCGACGACGCGGTCGCCGAGATCACCTGGGCGCGCGAGCACGGCTTGTTCGGGGGGATCCTGCTGCCGGGCGTTCCACCAGACTCCGACCTGCCGCCGCTCTTCGCGCCCGACTACGACCCGATCTGGGCCGCGTGCCAGGACCTCGACATGCCCGTGAACAACCACTCGGGTGCCGCGGGCCCCGCGCCCGGCGCCTACCTCGCGTCGATGGCGATCTTCATGGTGGAGCTGAGCTGGTTCTCGCACCGCGTGTTCTGGCACATGGCGTTCGGTGGGGCGTTCGCGCGCTACCCGCGCCTGAAGCTCGTGCTCACCGAGCAGTCGAGCGGATGGGTCCCCTCGGTGCTCAACATGCTCGACCACCAGTACAACCGCTTCCTCGACGCGAGCAACGCCGAGTCCCACTTCGGCGGCGAGCTGGTGAAGCAGGTCACCGAGCCGCCGAGCTACTACTGGAAGCAGAACTGCTTCGCCGGCGCGAGCTTCTTCCGGCCGTGCGAGGTGCCGCTGCGCCACGAGATCGGCGTCGACAAGATCATGTGGGGTCAGGACTACCCCCACATCGAGGGCACGTACCCGTACACCACCGAAGCGCTGCGCAACACCTTCGCCGGCGTCGACCCCGCCGAGGTCGCACCGATGGTCGGGCTGAACGCCGTCGGCGTGTACGGCTTCGACCTCGACGTGCTCGAACCGGTCGCGGCCAGGGTCGGCCCCGCAATCGACGAGGTCGAGCGGGTGCTCGAGACCGTTCCCGCCGACTCGCACTCGATCGCGTTCGCGGGCGAGGACGTGAAACCCTGGTGAGCACCTGACGCACCCTGGCACGCTCGGGAAGTGGTCGATCGCCAGTTCCGCGAGCCCCGGCTGGCCGAGGTCTACGACGCGGTGTGCGCGGGGAGAGACGACTTCACCTTCTATCTACCGCTGGTGATGGCAGCCGGCTCCGTGCTCGACGTCGGGTGCGGGACCGGCGAGCTCCTGCACCGCGCCCGCGGCGCGGGTCACCGCGGCCGGCTGTGCGGGCTCGACCCTGCCTGGGCGATGCTCGACCAGGCGCGCTCGCGCGCCGACATCGAGTGGAACCTCGGCGACCTGGGCTCGATCGATGCAGATCAGTCGTTCGATCTGGTGGTGATGACCGCCCACGCCTTCCAGGTCCTGCTCGCCGACGACGACATCCACGCCGCGCTGGCAACGATCCGGTCGCTGCTCGGCGAGCGCGGCCGCTTCGTGTTCGAGACCCGCAACCCCGCGGCTCGGGCGTGGGAGGCCTGGACGCCGGACCACGCGGTGGAGGTCGTGCACGCGGGAGCGTTGGTCCGGATGGTGCACCAGGTGGATGCGGTCGACGGGGACCTGGTCACGTTGACGAGCACGTACACCTGCCCGAGCTGGGACGCGCCCGAGCAGAGCGTCAGCACGCTCCGGTTCCTCGACGCCCGTGCGCTGGCGGCGTTCCTCGCCGGCGCCTCGTTGGCCGTCGAGGCGCAGTTCGGTGACTGGGACCGGCGGCCGATCGCGACCACGAGCCCCGAGATCATCACGGTGGCGCGGCCCGCCGGGCGTCGGGGCACCGCGTGGTGGTCCAGCGCGCCGGGCTGACCCTCGCGTCACACTGGCTCGCGCGGGAGGCCGAGCCCGACCTGCCCGATCGTCGTGCGCTGGACCTCGTTGGCGCCGACGCTCAGCGTCGGGTGGAGGCGCTCGACGGTCTCGTAGGCGAACCAGGCAGGGAGGGAGTCGTCACCGAACCATCCCGGGTCGACGAGCACCGACGCCCCGAGCAGCCGGTCGCCGACCCGCGCGATGCGTTGGAGCAACTCCGTGACCCACACCTTGGTCATCGCGGCTTCGACCGGTGACGGCGTCCCGGCGTCCTGGAGTGCCATCACGCGCTCGGCCAGACGCAGCCCGACGAACAGGCGGGTCGTGAGGTCGGCCAGCGCGTCACGCGCAACCGCGTCGCGCGTGCCGCGGAACGCGTCGAGGAGCGCGCGCGCGTTGCGCGTCGCCCATCCGAGCCACGCCATCCCCGAGCGTTCGCCGAGCAGCGCGGCTCCGAGTTGGCGCCATCCGTGGTCGCGCTCCCCGAGCAGCGCGTCTCCGGGAACCGGCGCGCGGTCGAACCGGATGGTGCCGAGCGTCCACCCGTTGGCGGTGCGGACGCGCTCGACGGTGACGCCCGGCGCGTCGAGCTCCACCAGGAACATCGACAAACCGCGCGAACCCGACGAACCGGGGTCGGTGCGGGCAATCGTGCAGCACCAGTCGGACTTGTGGGCGGCGGTCACGAGCACCTTCTCGCCGTCGAGCACGAAGCCCCGCCGGCCGTCGTCGACCGCGGACGTCGTGACCCGGGCGAGGTCGGATCCGGCGCCCGCCTCGGTGTAGGCGATGCAGGCCCGCAGCGTGCCGGCCGTCGCCGCGGGCAGGAACGACGCACGTTGCGCGGCGGAGCCGAACTCCAGCACGCTCGGAGCCACCAGCACGGCCGCGGTGTCGACGAGGGGCGCGTCGTGGTACGCAGCCTCGAAGCTGACGACTGCCTGCCAACTCCGCGGGCGCCCGCCCCCGCCGTACTCGGGCGGGAGCGCGACGCCGAGGAACCCCGCGCGCCCGGCGCGTTCGAGCAGTACCCGCTCGAATTCCTCGTCCCAGCCGGTCAGGTCACGGCGATCCCGGTGCCCATCCGCTCGCGCCGCCCGCATCTCCGCGCGCAGGAACGCCTGCACGTTCGCACGGAACGCGGCGAGGTCGTCGGCGAGGACGAGGTCGGGGAACCCGCGCATCGGGGGTGCCACCGGGCCAGCGTACGGGCGGTGCCGTCGCGCACACGATGCCCGAACGCCCGCTGAACGTGGTAGAACCCGCACGACCCAACCACCCACATCCGCACACATCCGGGGGGAACACGATGCTCCATCGAGTCGATGGGCCGGCGCACGCCCGAGTCCACGGGCGGCGACTGCTCACGGCGGTCCTGACGCTCGCGCTGGCGGTCGCGGCCATTGCCGCCACCGCGGGTGGAGCGACGGCGGCGCCGAGCGCGGCCGTCGGCGTCGACACCAGCACCAACACCGTGAAGGTCGTGGTGCTCGGCCTCGACGTCCAGGCGCTCGTCGACGCGGGGGTGGTCCCCGACCTCGGCAAGCCCGCCGACCAGTTCAAGCAGATGGAGAACGAGATCAATTCCGCGGGACGGGCGGGCAAGTACAAGTTCGACGTGGTCGTGAAGCTGCTGCCCTCGCAGCCGAAGCCGGAGGACTACCAGGCCGCGTGTCTCTACGCGACCGAGGAGCAGAAGGCGTTCGCGGTGGTGTTCGCGTCGGTCTTCGACGAGAGCCTGGCGCGCTGCATCACGATCGACCACAAGACGCCGGCGATCGGCAACGTCGGGTTCACCGCCAAGCTCTACCAGGACGCCAAGGGGTACCTGTTCACCGACGGCAACACGGGGATGTCGGTCGACCGCCAGATGGCGGCCTGGGCGGAGGTGAGCGCCCAGCAGGGGCTGCTCAAGGGCAAGAAGATCGGTGTCGTCGGTACCGACGGGAGCGCACCCGTGCTCAACACGCTCTCCAACGTGCTGATACCCACCCTGAAGAAACTCGGCTACAAGGTCACCGACAAGATCGTGTTGCCGTGCGCGAACAACCCGACCACGTGCGCCCAGCAGGACGTGGCGGTGCAGAAGCTGAAGAACGACGGCGTGAACTTCGTGTTCAACGCCGCCGACGTGCTCGCGGGCGAGACGCTGGTGGCCGAGGCGGCGAAGATCGGGTACTCGCCCGCCTGGACCGCCAACCGCAACAACACCACCGACACCGTGGCGAAGTTCTTCAAGCCGGTGACCGATGCGTGGTCGGGCGCCAACGGCGTGAGCGTGACCTGGCCCGACAGCGAATTCTCGCAGGAGACGAAGACCTGCAACTCGAACGCGGCGAAGGGCGGGCTCTTCGCGTACACGACCGACCAGAACGCCTACGCCGCGTACGGGCAGTATTGCATCATGATGAACTTGATCGCGCAGGGTGTGAAAGGCGTCTCGGGGACCCTGACCACGCCGGCCTTCCTCACGTCCCTGCTCGCGATCGGCACGATCCCGAGCAACTCCGGCCCGTCCGGCACGTGGAAGGCCGGCAAGTACGACGCCGGCGACCACGTCTACGCGGCGAAGTACTCCAAGAGCGGGAACGACGGCCAGGGCGGCTTCCTCCCCGTGGGCGGCAAGGCCAAGGCCATCGCGGTCTCGACCACGACGAGCGGCGCGTCGACGTCGAAGTAGGGGGATGACCGGAGACCTCTCGGAGGGGCGGGAGAGCACAGCGACCGAGGAATCGAGCTCGGCGGCTGCGCTCTCCTCGCGTCTCCTCGAGGAGGAGGCGCTCCGCGAGGAACAGCAGGCCGCGATCGCGATCGCGCTCGACGACGACCAGATCCCCGGGGTCGGCGCGGCGGCGATGACGCTGCGTGAGGGGCTGCGCATCGGCGGGATCTCCATGGTCGTCGTGCTCGGCCTGGGGCAATTCATCCAGTGGATCGACCAGGCCGGGTTCGCCGTCATCGCCCCCGACATCCAGAAGTCGCTGCACGTGAGCGACGCGGTGATCGCGTCGATCGGCGGCGCCTTCGGGGTGCTCTATCTCGGCGGCGCCATCCCGCTCAGCTCGCTCGCCGACCGGCGATCGCGGACCCGGCTCGCGGCCGCGTCGCTGGCGGTCTGGTCGGTGGTGATCTTCTTCACCGCGTTCGTGCGGAACGCGTTCCAACTGTTCCTCGCCCGGTTGGGCAGCGGCCTCGGGCAGTCGTACCAGCTGCCGGTCCACAGCCCGCTGCTCATCGACACGTACCCGATCCAGGCGCGCGGGCGTGTGTTCGCGCTGAACAACATCATCCAGAACTGCGGCCACGGCCTCGCGCCGCTCATGGCGGGCGGGATCGCCGCGCTCGCGGGCGGCAACGACGGATGGCGCTGGGTGTTCGTGGTCACCGCGATCCTCACCGTGCCGATCGTGCTCGCGACCAGCCGGCTCCACGAACCGCGGCGGGGCCGTCACGAGATGCAGGCGGTG
The DNA here is from genome assembly GCA_035623515.1 of Acidimicrobiia bacterium. Lineage (GTDB taxonomy): Bacteria > Actinomycetota > Acidimicrobiia > IMCC26256 > DASPTH01 > DASPTH01. Next base: position 55,627 of record DASPTH010000322.1, on the reverse strand, counting down.
CTCGGCGAGGAGGTCGAGGCCGACGAGGACGAGCTGCCGATCTCGCTCAGCGTCGCCTTCGAGCGCCTCAACAAGATCAAGACGTTCCACTTCTTCCTGCTCGGGATGGCCTCGCTCGGCTTCGCGCTGTTCAGCATCCCGCTCTTCCTCAACCTGATCCTGAAGAACCGGTACGGCCTCGGCGGCTTCGAACGCGGTCTCGCCACCTCGGCGATGATCGTGCCCGGGCTCATCGCGGTCGCGATCGTCGGCCGGCACACCGACGCGCTGTTCCGGCGCAGCCCGCCGAAGTGCCTGATCTTCATCGGTGGGCTCATCGCCGCGTTCGGGATCTTCATCGCGGTGGGGATCCTGATGCCGAGCCTCGCGCCCATGCTGATCATCATGGCGATCGGGAGCGCGATGGCGGAGTCGGCGTTCGCGATCGTGATCGCCCCGATCTCGTCGATCATCCCGTACCGGTTGCGCTCGCGCGGCGTCGCGATGATCGGGTTGTACGTGTTCTTGTTCGGCGCGTTCTTCGGCGCGGTCGTCACCGGGTTGCTCGCCGACGAGATCGGCCGGCGCGGCGCGGTCGCGGTGGTCGTGGTGCCGGCCGCACTCATCGGCGGGGCGTTGATCGCCTACGGCGCCCGCTACGTGCGCCAGGACGTGGCGCTGGTGGTGGAGGAGCTCGAGGAGGAGCGCGACGAGCACCGGCGCCTGCACGAGCAGGGTGCGGACTCGCCGGTGGTCCAGGTGCGCAACCTCGACTTCTCCTACGGCAAGGTCCAGGTGCTCTTCGACGTGTCGCTCGACGTCTACCGGGGTGAGACACTCGCGCTCCTCGGCACGAACGGCGCCGGCAAGTCGACGCTGCTGCGGGTCGTGAGCGGGCTCGGCGTCCCCCAACGCGGGGTGGTGAGGTTCAAGGGCCGCACGGTCACCTACGCCGACGCCGAGCTCCGGGCGAAGATCGGGATCGTCCAGCTCATGGGCGGCGGCGCCGTCTTCCCGCCCCTCAGCGTCGAGGAGAACCTGCGGATGGCGGGGTTCGTCTACTCGCGGCAGGAGCTGCACGAGCGCGTCGATCGCGTCGCCGAGCTGTTGCCGATCGTCCGGGAGCGCGCGAAGTCGACCGCGGGCGACCTGTCGGGCGGGGAACAGCAGATGGTGGCGCTCGCCATGACACTGCTGCACGAGCCCGAGGTGCTGATCATCGACGAGCTGTCGCTCGGCCTCGCGCCGCTCGTCGTCCAGCGTCTCCTCGGAGTGATCCGCGAGTTGCAGGCGCGTGGAACGACGATGATCATCGTCGAGCAGTCGCTGAACGTGGCGCTGTCGATCGCCGACCGAGCGGTGTTCATGGAGAAGGGTCAGGTGAAGTTCGAGGGGGTGGCGAGCGACCTGCTCGAACGAGACGACCTCGTGCGGGCCGTCTTCCTCTCCAAGGGAGAGAAGTGATCCCGTCGGTCGTCACCACGCTCGCGGTGGAGTTCCCGCGGCAGTCGATCTTCTCGGGCGTGATGCAGGGGCTCACGTACGGCGTGATCGCGATCGGGTTGATCCTGATCTACCGATCGACCCAGGTGTTCAACTTCGCCATCGTCGAGATGGGCACGTTCGCCGCCGCGCTCATGGCGCGTCTCGTGATCAACTGGGGCGTCGACTACTGGGTGGCGCTCGTGGCGTGCCTGATCGTCGGCGCGTTGCTCGGCGCCGCGATCGAGCTGATCGTCGTGCGCCGGCTGTTCCGTTCGCCTCGCGTCGTGCTGTTCGTCGCGACCATCGGCGTCGCGCAGCTGCTCCTCTTCTTCCAGTTCGTGCTGCCGAAGTTCGACACGTACTCCTCGTTCCCCACCGCCTTCACGCTCGACAAGCCGTGGCACGTACTGGGTCTCGACATCCAGAGCGCGCAGGTCCTCGTGCTCGCGATCGTGCCACTGCTGGCGATCGCGCTCACGATCTTCCTCAACCACACGAAGTACGGGATGGCGATCCGGGCGTCTGCGGCGAATCCCGACGCGGCGCGGTTGTCGTCGATCAGCCCGAAGAGGATGTCCACCATCGTCTGGACCGTCGCCGGTTTCCTCGCCGCGCTCAGCATGATCCTCACGATCCCGCTCACGAGCTCCACCACGACCGACACGATCACGGTCGGTCCCGGGGTGCTGCTCCGCGCGATCGTGGCCGCGCTCATCGGCAGCATGCGCTCGATGCCACGCGCGCTCGTCGGGGGAGTTGCGATCGGCGTCACCGAGGCGATCCTCTACTACAACTACCCGAGCCAGGTGGGCCTGCTCGACGGCGTGCTCTTCGTCGCCGTGCTCGTGATCCTGCTCGTCAGCGGGCGGCGCGACCGCGACACCGAGCACGTCGACAATTGGTCGTTCTCGCCGCGCGTGCGGCCGGTGCCGGCGAACCTGCAGGGCTTCTGGATCGTGCGCAACCTGCCCCGGCTGGGCACAGCTTTCGCACTGTTCGCCGCGGTGGCCTTCCCGTTCGTCGTGACGCATCCGTCGCAGCAGCTGCTGTTCAGCCGGGTGCTGATCTACGCGCTGCTCACCTTGTCGCTGACCGTCCTCACCGGCTGGGCAGGCCAACTCTCGCTCGGGCAGTTTGCGCTTGCCGGCGCGGGTGCATTCGGTACGGCCGCGCTCATGCGCGACGGGTTCACGTTCGGGGAGGCGCTGGTCGTCGTCACGGTGATCGGCATGATCGGCGCGCTGGTGATCGGTGCGCCGGCACTGCGCCTGCGGGGACTGTTCCTCGCCGTCGCCACCTTGGCCTTCGGCATCGCCGCCGCGTCGTGGCTGTTCCCGAGGCCGTTCCTGTTACCCGGCGGTCTGTCGGTGCAGGTCCATCGCGGCGAGCTGCTCGGCATCGACCTCACGTCGCAACGCACCTACTACTTCCTGTGCCTCGTCGTGCTCGCGGCGGCGATCTTCTTCGTGGTGCAACTCCGCCGCAGCGGCGTCGGCCGCTCGTTCATCGCCGTGCGCGACAACGAGCAGGCGGCCGCCGGTCTCGCGCTGTCGCCCGTCCGCGCCAAGCTCACGGCCTTCGTCATCGCCGGCGGTCTCGCCACACTCGCGGGTGGGCTGCTCGCGGGCCTGCTCGTCGAGTTCGCGCCCGAGCGGTTCGGCCCGAACGAGACGCTGTCGTCGCTGTCGATCGTCGCCATGGCCGTGATCGGCGGGTTGTCGTCGATCCCGGGCGCGGTCCTCGGCGCGCTGTGGGTCGTCGGCATCCCGTCACTGGCGCCGAGCTCGCCGGAGGTCGCGCTCTTCACGAGCGGTGCCGGTTTGCTCATCCTGCTGCTGTACTTCCCGGCCGGGCTCGTGCAGGTGCTCTACAGCGCGCGCGACCTGTTGTTCGGCTGGCTCGGGCGCAAGCTCCCGCCCGCGGCGGAGGCGCCGCGCGCGCCCGTGGCCACGGGGAAGCGGCTCACCCCGCGCCGCGCCGCGCCGGTCGACGCCGCGGTGGCGCTCGAGGTGCGCGGGCTCACCGTGCGGTTCGGCAAGCGGGTCGTCGTCGACCACGTCGACCTGCGGGTGGCCGCCCACGAGACGGTCGGTCTGATCGGCGCCAACGGCGCGGGCAAGACCACGCTCATGAACGCCGTCGGCGGGTTCCTGCCGAGCCAGGGCGCGGTGATCCTCGAGGGGCGCGACGTCTCGCGCGCGAGCCCGCCCCGTCGCGCCGCGCTCGGGCTCGGGCGCTCGTTCCAGCACGCGCGCCTGTTCGCGGATCTCACCGTGCGCGAGACGATCGCGGTCGCGCTCGAGTCAGGCGCGCACGCGGGCCCACTCGCGGTGGGGCTCACGCTCCCGCGGGCCCGGCGGTTCGAGCGGGCCAAGCGCGCCCAGGCGGAGGAGATCGTCGCGTTCCTCGGGCTCGGCGGCTACGCCGACCGCTTCATCAACGAGCTGTCCACGGGTACCCGGCGCATCGTGGAGCTGGCGTGTCTCGTGGCGGTCGAGCCGCGCGTCATGTGCCTCGACGAACCGACCGCGGGCATCGCCCAGCGCGAGACGGAGGCGTTCGGGCCGCTCATCCTGCGGGTGCGCGAGGAACTGCACGCCAGCCTGCTCGTCATCGAGCACGACATGCCGCTCGTCATGGGCATCAGCGACCGCATCTACTGCTTGGAGGCCGGCCGGGTGATCAGCGAGGGCACGCCCGAGTGGGTGCGCCGCGACCAAGCCGTCATCGCGTCGTACCTCGGCACCGACGAGCAGGCGATCGCCCGGAGCGGCGCCGTTTGACGTTAGGGCATTGCACACCTACCGACACGGTGGGTCGGTAACGCCCAGAACAGGATTCTTACGCGACCTTTGCACGGGCTGCGTACTGTCTCCCTCATGAATGGCGACGTAGGAGGGCCTCGGGTGCTCGTGGCCGAGGACGACCGCAGCGTGCGGGAGTCGCTCGTGCGCGCGCTCCGCCTCGAGGGCTACGACGTCACCGCGGTCAACGACGGTGAGCAGGCACTCGTGGCCGTCGACGCCGACCCGCCCGACCTGCTCGTGCTCGACATCATGATGCCGCACGTCGACGGCCTCACCGTCTGCCGCCGGCTCCGTGCGCGGCAGGTCGTCCTCCCGATCCTCATGCTCACCGCACGCCACGAGGTGTCCGACCGCGTCACCGGCCTCGACGCGGGCGCCGACGACTACCTGGTGAAGCCGTTCGCGCTCGACGAGCTCTCGGCGCGCATGCGCGCGTTGCTGCGCCGGACCAGTGTGTCGGGCAGTAGCGAGGAGCTGCGCGTCGACGACCTCGTGCTCGACCCGCAGGGCCGGACCGTGGAGCGCGGCGGCCGCCCCATGCAGCTCACGAAGACGGAGTTCGACGTGCTCGAGCTGCTGATGGTGAACGCGGGGATCGTGCTGACGCGAGACACCATCTACGAGCGCATCTGGGGCTACGACTTCGAGACGAGCTCGCGCTCGCTCGACGTGTACATCGGGTATCTCCGGGCCAAGACGGAGGCGGGGGGAGAGCCGCGGCTCGTGCACACCGTGCGCGGCGTCGGCTACCTCATCCGGAAGCCATGAGCGAGCGTGGCGAGCCGGGTATCCCGGCGAGCAGCGGGCGTTTGCCGAATGGCGCGCAGCGCGGCCCGGCGGCGGAGCCGCCGAGAGCGGGGAAATTGAGCCTGCGCTGGCGGATCGCCGGTGCGCTCGGTGTCGTCGCCGCGCTCGTGATGGCGTTCGGCGCCATCGCGGCGTACCTGTCGACATCGCAACGGCTCGAGAACAGCGTCGACGAGTCGTTGCAGGCGCGCGTCGTCGACCTCGCGAACATGCACGGGCCAGGCGGTCCCCAAGGCGGGACGACGGTCGCGGCGAACGGGGGCGACGGCGACGACGACCAGGGGTTCCAGCGGCCGGCGGGCTGCCCGTTGCCGTCGAGCTTCGCGCCGGCGACGAGCGCGCAGTTCATCGCACCCGACGGCACCCGCACGACGTGCATCGAAGGGAGCGCGAAGCTGCCCGTCGACAGCGTCGACCTCGCGCTGGCGCGGAGCGGGTCCGGCACCCGGCTGCGCACGGTCCACCTCGGCGGCGAGCGGTACCGCGTGCTCACAGTCGCGCGCGCCGACGGTGGCGCGTTCCAGCTCGGCCGCAGCCTCGACGAGGTCGACGACGTGCTCGGCTCGCTGCGCCTCCGCCTCGGCGCGATCGGCGCCATCGGGGTGACCGCAGCGGCGCTCGCGGGTTGGCTGATCGCGGGACGCATCGTGAAGCCGATCGACCGCCTGCGGGTGACCGCCGAGGACATCGCCCGCACGCAGGACCTCAGCACGCCGATCCCCACCGAGGGCGCGGCGGAGATCGGGAGCCTCGGCCGCAGCTTCACGACGATGGTCGACGCGCTCTCGACGTCACGCCGCGAGCAGCAACGCCTCGTGAGCGACGCCAGCCACGAGCTGCGCACGCCGCTCACCAGCCTGCGCACGAACGCCGAGCTCCTCGCCCGCGCCGACGAGCTCGAGCCGGGCGAGTACGCCGCCGTCGTCGAAGGCGTGCAGTTCGAGGTGCGGGAGCTCACCGACCTGATGTCCGAGCTGGTCGAGCTGGCGGGCGACAGCTCGGGTGCCGACGAGACGCCACAGCTCGTCGAGCTCGCCGACCTCGCGCACGACGCCGTCGCGCGAGCGGCGCGCCGGACCGGCCGCGAGATCGCGCTCACCTCCGACGGCGCGACGACGGTGCTCGTGCGCCCGCAGATGGTCGAACGCGCAATCGGCAACCTGGTCGACAACGCGATCAAGTACAGCGACGCGTCCGCACCGGTCGAGGTCGCCGTGACCGGGACGAGCCTCGAGGTGCGCGACCGCGGCAACGGGTTCGCCGACGCCGACCTCCCGCACGTATTCGACCGCTTCTACCGCTCGGTCGACGCACGCACACAGTCCGGCTCCGGTCTCGGTCTCGCGATCGTCCAGCAGGCGGTGACGCGTCATGGCGGACGCATCTGGGCGGCGAACCGGGCCGACGGCGGCGCGGCGGTCGGGTTCGCGCTCCCCGTACCGGCACTCGACGGCGACCACGACCGCTAGTTCGCCGCACGGTTCATACGCGTTTCTTGCGCGACGGCGCGCGCCCACTTACGAGCGGGGACGACGATGTGGCCAGTTCCCGAGAGACGGGAGCCCGAGGAGAGGACGATCGTCATGCCCGGTGACCACTGAGCGGCGAGCACTCGCCCGTCATGCCCACACCCAGACTGCCGGCGACCGACGATCAGCGAGGTCGCCGGTCGTCGCGCGCCGGACGTAGTGTCGTGAGCGCGATGACGAACGAACAGGCGGTGCGCGCGTACCTCGACGCGGTGACCACCGGAGGCGACGACGCGTCGGCGGCGTTGGCCGACGAGGTCGCCGACGCCGTCGAGGTGCGGGGCCCGCTCGGTTCGGGATCGGGACGGGCGGCGCTGCTCGACGGTGTGCGCGTCGTGCAGCCGCTCTTCGCGGCGGGCACGTGGTCCGAGCCCGTGGCCGACGGCGACGGGCTCAGGGTCTCGGCGACGTTCCGCCCCGGCGCGGTGCTCGGCGCCGCCACGCTCACCTTCCGCTTCGACGGGGACGGCCGGATCGTCGAGCTCGCGCAGGAGCTCACGCCCGGGGCGCCGCCGCCGCCCGTACCCGTCGCCCTCGACGAGGTGATCAGCGCCGCGATCAACGGCGCGCTCGACAACGGCACGCCGATCGTCGCCGCCTACGTCGACCGGGCGGGCCAGCCCCAGCTCTCGCTGCGGGGTACGACCCAGGTGTTCGCCCCCGACCAGCTCGCGGTCTGGATCCGCGATCGCAACGGAGGGCTCCTCCGTGCCCTGCCCGACAACCCGCGCCTCACGTTCTTCTATCGCGATCCTGCGACGCGCGCGAACTACCAGATCCAGGGACGCGGGCGCGTCGACGACGATCCCGCGGTGCGCGACGCCGTGTTCGACAACAGCCCCGAGCGGGAGCAGGCCCTCGACCCGGAACGTCGCGGGGTTGCCGTGGTCGTCGACATCGACCGGGTCACCGGTCGCGGCCCCGCGGGCGCGGTCAACATGGAGCGCGGCGCGGGCGCGGCGTGAAGGGGCGCGCGCTCGAGCGCTCTCGGGGCCGTCACGGCCTCGAGTTGCCCGACAACCTGGCACACGAGACCCTCGACGTCGGCGGCCTCACCCGCGACTACTGGGTCGCGCCGCTCCCGCTCGCCGCCGAACCAACACCGCCCCTCCTGGTCGTGCTCCACGGCGCGGGCGCGCAGGGACCGGGGACCGCGGCGCTCACCAAGTTGCACCTCCGCGGCCCGGCCGCCGGGTTCGTCACCGTGTTCCCCGACGGGAAGGGTCGCGTCTGGAACGACCGACGCGACGCCGGGGCGCTCCGCCAACGCGAGAACGTCGACGACGTCGCGTTCCTGCAAGCCCTCGTGCGCCGGTTCTCGTCGGACGGGCGCGCGCGCGGTGACGGTGTGTACCTGGCGGGCATCTCGAACGGCGCGTTGATGTCGGAGCACGTCGGGCGCCGCGGTCTGCTGGCGGTTGCCGGTCTCGGTCTGGTCGCCGGGCCGGGAACCGTCACGTCGCGCGCGGAGACGCCGCGTCCCGCGCAGCCCGCAACCGTCGTGATCTTCGCCGGGACTGCCGACCCCCTCGTCCCGTACGGCGGTGGCCCCATCGGGCCGCTCGGCCGCATGGTGCAGCGTCGCAGCAGGGGTGCCAGCAATCGTGGGCTGGCAGTGGCCGCCGAGATCGCGGCCGCCGACTGGGCCGCGGCGAACGGCTCCGTCGGCGCGCCGAGGATCGACGTGCTCACGGTGCCTGCCGGTGACCTGCCGGTGACCCGCATCGCGTGGGAGACCGGCGCCGGCCCGACCGTCGTGCTCTACCGGATCGAAGGCGGCGGCCACACATGGCCCGGCGGTGCGCAGTACCTGCCGGCGCGCTTGATCGGTCCGGTGGCGAAGCGCCTCGACGCGACGGGACTGCTCCTCGACCGGTTCTGGCGGCGCGAGACGGCACCCCGTGACGACGCCGCCTGACGCGCAGCCGACCGACCTCGAGCTCCTGCGCATCCAGCAGGAGATGGTCCTCGACACGCGCGGTCGGATCGAGCACCACAGCGGGATCACCGTTGCAGCTGCGCCCGACGGCCAGCTGCTCTTCGTCGGCAGCGAGGTGGCCGACGCGCTGGCCGCGCGGCTGCGTGACGCGTTCGCCCGCGCCGACCGCGTCGGCGACCCGGCCGTCGAACCGGCCGCGCTCGCCGAGTGCGAGCGGCTCCTGCGCGCCGAGCACCCCGACGTGCGGCGCCGGTCGGGCCCGTACTACGTGATCCCGCCCGGCACGCACCTCGCGTCCGCGGCGGAGATCACGGTGTCCACGTGCGACGACGCCGCGGCCGCGGCGTTCCGCCACCGCAATCCCGGCAACTGGGAACCGGCGGAGTGGCTCGACCTGGTCGACGGGCGCCTCGGCCCGTGGGCGATGGCCACGGTGCACGACCACGTTGTCTCGATCTGTCACACCCCGCGCCGGATGACCGATCGTGCCGCCGAGTGCGGGGTCTGGACCATGCCCGAGTTCCGCGGCCAGGGCCACGCCGCCGCGGCCACCGCCGCCTGGGCCTCGATCGCGCGTGGCGGGGGCCGTCACCTCTTCTACAGCACGGACGCGGAGAACCGGTCGTCCCGGCGGGTCGCGTCCCGGCTCGGCCTGCGCCTCATCGGCTGGACGTGGGGGCTCGTCACTCCCGTTGCGTGACGGAGCAGACTGCAGCCCACGGACTCGGTCCGACGAGACCACTCGAGGTGACCATGGGGCTGACCGATCGCACGCCGCCGACGGCCGAGGAGTACGTCGCGTACCCGGCGCGCTTCTCCAACTGGGGTCGCTGGGGCGATGACGACGAGCTCGGCACGTTGAACCACATCACCGACGCCGTGCGACGCGCCGCCGCCGCGCTCGTGCGCGACGGGCGCGCAGTCTCCTTGTCGCGCCCGCTCGACACGTTCGCCGGCCCGGCGAACCCGTATCCCGCGCACCACTTCGTCGCGATGGAGAGCACCGGCGGCATGCTCGACTACTTCGGCATGTTCATCCACGGCGTGACGCAGACCCACATCGACGCGCTCAGCCATCTCGGCGCGCACCAGCACGGCTCCGACGTGTACTGGAACGGCAAGCCGTTCGGCCCGCTCCGCATGCCGTCGGGACGGCGCGGAACGATCGAGCACTGGCGCGACGGCATCGTGACCCGCGGCGTGCTCTACGACATCCCACGCCTCCGGGGCACGGGCTGGGTCGAGGCCGGCCACCCCGTGCACGGTTGGGAGCTCGCGGATGCGGCCGGCGCGTGCGGTGTCGAGCCACAGGCCGGCGACGCCGTCGTGATCCGGTCGGGTCACGGCGCGTACTACGCGAGCAACCCCGACGAGACGCCGGGGTTCGGCTCGCCGTCGGGCGTGCACGCTTCGTGCATCGAGTTCCTGTACGAGACGGACGCGTCGGTCCTCGTGTGGGACTGGCAGGACGCGCCGAACGACCAGCAGGGCGTGCCGAACCCGCTGCCGATCGACCACCCGCTGCACGTGCACAACGTGGTGCTCCCGTACCTCGGGATGCCCATCGTCGACAACGCCGATCTCGAGGAGCTCGCGGGCACGTGCACGGAGCTCGACCGCTGGACCTTCCAGCTCGTGATCGCCCCGCTCGTGATCGAAGGCGCGACCGGCTCGCCCGTCAACCCGATCGCGGTGTTCTGACCGTCAGCCGAACGGGTCGAGCGACTTCGCGACGATCCACATCGCGAAGTACTGCATGTTGGCGCCGTAGGCCTGTGCCAGCGCGACGTTCACCCCGTCGACCTGGTGATCACCCGCCGTCCCGCGCACCTGGAGCGCGGCTTCCGCGAACCGCAACAGGCCCGACGCCCCGATCGGGTTCGTCGACAGCACGCCACCCGAGCAGTTCACCGGGAACGATCCCGTGAGCTCGGTCTCCCCGCGGTCGACCATCTTCCAGCCGTCGCCGACCGGCGCGATGTCGTGGCCCTCGAGCCAGATCGGCTCGTACCAGCTGAACGGTACGTACAGCTCCGCCATGTCGATCTGCTCGCGCGGGTTGGTGATGCCCACCTGGCCGTAGAGGTCCCACGCGCAGTCGATCGCGCCCTGCGGGCGGACGCCGTCACGCCCCGGGAACCCGCCCGGTTCGCTGCGCACCGCGGTGCCGAGCACCCACGCCGGCGGCCGGCCGTCGCCGGCTGCCGCCCGGCCGCCGTCCTCGTCGGTGAAGATCACCGCGCACGCGCCGTCGGACGAGGGACACGACTCGAGGTAGCGCGTCGGCTCCCACATCATCGGCGAGTCGCGCACCTTCTCGATCGAGATGTCCTCGATCTTGAGGTGGGCGTACTCGTTCTTCAGCGCGTTCTTGCGGTCCTTGACCGCGACCTGCCACCCGATGTGCTCGGGCGCGCCGCTCCGGTGGATGTACGAGCGGATGAACGGCGCGAATGCGCCACCCGCGCCGAGTGACGCGCCGCGCCCGCTCCCGAGTGCGAACTGCGCGTTTCCCTCGGACTGCTTCTCGAACGCGACGGCCATGACTCGCTTGTGCACGCCGGCCTGCACGTGGTGGGCGGCCACGATCCCGGTGGTCCCGCCGACGCTGCCGGCGGTGTGCACGCGGAACATCGGCTTGCCGGTGGCGCCGAGCGCGTCCGACAGGTAGAGCTCCGGCTTCATGACGCCTTCGAAGAGGTCGGGTGCCTTGCCGAGCACGACGGCGTCGATGTCGCTCCAGTCCATCTGCGCGTCGTCGAGCGCGCGGACCGCGGCCTCGCGTACGAGACCCGGGAACGACACGTCGCGCCGGCGCGACTTGTGGTGGGTCTGCCCGATGCCGACGACGGCGGTGGGTTGGAAGCTCACGAGTCACCTTCCAGGATGCACACGAGGTTCTGTTGCAGGCAGGGACCCGACGTGGCGTGCGCGAGCGTGCGTTGCCGGCCGGCCGCGACCTGCCGGGCGGCCTCGGCGATCCGCACGAGGCCGGTGGCCATGATCGGGTTGGCCGCGAGCGCGCCGCCCGAGGGATTCACGGCGACGGAGTCGTCGAGGCCGAGCACCTCGCGCAGGAGCGGCTCCTCGTGCGTGAACGCGGCCTGGAGCTCCGCCACCTCGACGGGCCCGTCGCGCAGTCCGGCGGCCTCGGCGGCGAGGCGGGTCGACGGCGAGTCGGTGAGGTCGCGGAGGGCCGGGTTGTGGCACTCCGACCGGTGCTCGAGGCCGGTGATCCACGCCGGCCGCTCGACGAGCTGCTCGGCGCGCTGCGCGGTGGCGAGCACCACCGCGCAGGCACCGTCGCTGATCGGCGGCAGGTCGTGGCGTCGCAACGGCGCGCGCACGTAGTCCTCCTCGAGCAGCTCGTCGACGTCGAAGTCGCCCGTCACCTGCGCCGAGGGGTTCCCGACCGCGTCCTTGCGGCTGCGCGCGGCCACTTCGGCCATCTGCCGTTCGGTGACCTTGCCGGCCTCGATGAGGGCGCGCGCCTGCAACGCGGCGAAGCTCACCGGGTCGACGCCGAGCGGCGCGAGGTAGTAGGGGTCCATCTCCATCGGGTAGATGAGCGACGGGTCGGCAGTGGACGACCGGCCCGAGCCCGTGACCACCGCGATCTCGATGTCGCCGTGGTGGAGGCGCAGCCACGCCTCGTAGAGCGCCCACGCACCGTCCATCTCGACGTGTGAGTCGCGCTTCGGCGGCCACGCGCCGATGGCGTCGAGGTTGCTCACGAACGAGAACGTCGCGCCCGAGATGTAGTCGCAGCTCCCGGCACACGTGAAGTCGACGTCGGCCCGGGTGAGGCCGACCGGCTCGAGCGCGCTCGTGATCGCGTGCAGGAGCAGCGTGGTCTCGGTGTCGCCGGTGTGGCGGACGACCGGAGTGGTCGCCGAGGCGACGATGGCGATGTCGGTGTCGTTGCGCATCACAGCACCTTGTCGAGGAGGTCGGGGCTCGTGTCGTCGGGCTCGCCGGTCGGGATCCACCCCACCAGCCCACCGATCGCGTTGCGGATGCCGCCGATCGTCTCCTCCCGCTCCGCTTCCGAGGCCCACATCGCCGCGACGCGGATCCCCGGATGGATGTCGTCGACGGGCACGTCGATCAGGTTCTGGAAGCCGAGCACGACGTCGACGCCGTCGAGGCGGACGAACACGCGCGCGAACGGCTCGGTCTCGGTCTGCCCGGGGTACTGGACGGGCGTGACGATCGTGTAGTTGCTGACGACTCCTCGCTGCGGGAGGTCGACGTCGTGCTCCTCGGTGAGCTCGACCGCGTCGATCGGGCAGTAGCCGCGGCCGCCCGCGTACATGCGGCCGCACACCGGGCACTGCTGGCCGAGCAGCCGCTTCTCGCGGGACGCCGCGTTCGCCCGTTCCGCGTTCTCGGAGACGGGGTTCCGGTACGTGATCGAGGCGTCGTACTCCATCATCGTCACGGGTTCCTCGGGCGCCTCGTTGGTGTCGCCCTCGGGGATCTCGGCGTCCTCGCCGGGCACGAAGCACTCGATGTCCCGGATGGTGCCGAGCCGCTCGCGCTTCCAGCGGGGCGCGACCCGCATGCCCTCCGCCATGGCGTCGATGTTCCCGGCGTCGACCGCATGGACGAACGGCGTGTCGGCGCCGTCGAGGCGGATCATCGCGAACGCGAACGGGTGGTCGAGCGGGTGCTGTTCGGTGGGTTGCGGTACCCACGTCCAGTTGACGACCGTGCCCGCCGGCCCGACCTCCACGAGGTCGGGGGCCAACTCGTCGCCGGTCGCCGGGTTCCACTCGAGCGGTGGTGCGAGCACCTTGCCGTCGCAGCGGATGCCGAGGATCTTGCGCTGGACCAGACCGGTCATGAAGGCCCCGAAGATCGGCCCCAGCGAGCGTTTGTACGGGAACTGGATGCGGTTCTCGACCAGCCGCGCCACGCGTCCTCCCCCCGGGCTCCATCGCCTCGTCGGATTGTGGGCCCGAATCTAGAGGCGCACCCGCCGCCCGGTCACGTCGACGCGAGCGCGCGGCGGGCCGCCGCCGCGATGGCGAGATCCTCCCGGGCGGTGACGACGAGGACGCGCACCCGCGCAGCGGGTGCCGACACGTCGGCGTCGCCGGCGACGGACCGGTTCGCGTCGTCGTCGAGGGTCGTGCCGAGCCAGGAGCACGCGGCCGCCGCGCGGGTGCGCACCTCGGCGCAGTGCTCGCCGATGCCGCCGGTGAACACGATGGCGTCCACTCCGCCGAGCACCGCGGCCATCGCGCCGATGCCGGCCACCAGGCGGTGCACGAAGACGTCCACGGCCAGACCGGCGCGCTCGTCCCCGGCGTCGCGCGCGGCGAGGACCTCGCGCAGGTCGCCGCTCACGCCCGACAGCCCGAGCAGGCCCGACCGCCGCTCGAGGAGGTCGGAGAGCGCGTCGACCGTCGTGCCGTGCCGGAGCAGGTGCACGAGGAGACCGGCGTCGACGGACCCGGCCCGGGTGCCCATCACGAGGCCGTCGACGGGCGTGAACCCCATGGTGGTGTCGACGCTCCTCCCGCCGTCGATCGCCGCGAGCGAGCAGCCGCCGCCGAGGTGACAGGTGACGAGCCGGAGGTCGACCTCGTCGCGCCGGAGCATGTGCGCGGCGCGGCCGGCCGCGTACGCGTGGCTGAAGCCGTGAAACCCGTACCGGCGCAAGCCCGCGGTGAGCCACTCGTAGGGACCACCGAACGCACGCGCCGCGTCGGGCATCGTCGCGTGGAACGCGGTGTCGAAGCAGGCGACGTGCGGCACGCCGGGGAGCCGAGCACGCGCGGTGCGGATGCCGGCCAGCCCGGCCGCGTTGTGCAGGGGCGCGAGGTCGCCGAGCGCGTCGAGTTCCGCGAGCACCGGGTCGTCGACCACGACCGGCGCCACGAACCGATCGCCGCCGTGCACGATTCGGTGGCCGACGGCGACGACGCCGTCGAGGGCACGGCGCGCCCCGGCATCGGCGAGCGCGGCCGTCATCGCGTCGTCTCCCGCGCCGGTCTCGTGCGACCACGCCACTCCGCCCAGGTCGTCTACCACCGAGAGCTTCGCCGAGGTCGAGCCCGCGTTGACGACCAGGACGGGACCGCGGTGCGCCATGCTGCGAGTCCACCACACTTTGTAGAGTCGTCCCCGTGACGGGTCCGCTGAACGGCAAGGTCGCGCTCGTGACCGGCGCCGGCCAGGGCGCGGGCATGGGCGTCGCGGAGGCGCTCGCCGACGACGGCGCCGCGGTCGCCGTCGTCGGGCGCACCGCGTCGAAGCTCGAGGCGGTCACCGAGGGCATCGAGTCCCGCGGGGGCCGCGCGCTCCCGGTCTGCTGCGACGTCGCGTCCGCCGGCGACATCACGGGCGCCGTGGAGACGGTGATCGACGAGTTCGGGACCGTCGACGTCCTCGCCAACGTCGCGCACCACACGACGCGCGACGGGCGCCTGCTCGACGTGGCGGAGGACGACGTCGACCTGCTGTGGCGCACGGGTCCGCTGGCCACGCTGCGCTTCATGCGCGTGTGCCACCCGCACCTGTGCGGCGGCGGCAGCATCGTCAACTTCGGTTCCGGCGCGCAGTACGCGCCCGAAGGCTTCGGTGTGTACGCGGCCACGAAGGACGCGATCCAGGCGATCACGCGCGCGGCCGCGGTGGAGTGGGGGCGCGACGGCATCCGGGCCAACGTCATCGTCCCGCACGTGAGCTCGCCGTCGATGGAGGCCTGGCTCGCCGACCCGAAGCGCCGCGCCCGCTCGCTCGCCAGCATCCCGCTCGGCCGCTTCGGCGAACCCGCCGACATCGGCCGCGTCGCCGCCTTCCTGGCCGGCCCCGACGCCCGCTTCGTCACCGGTCAGGTGATCCTCGTCGACGGCGGCATGAAGTACCACCGCTGACTTGGTTTTGGCGTCTTTGAGTGGGGTCATAGCACCACTCAAAGACGCCAAAACGGCCAGGGGCCAGGGGTCAGGGGTCAGGGGCGGTTGGCGGTGCGGAGCTCGGTCCAGTCGGTGACGAGGCGCCGCTCGTCGATGCCCCACGTGCCGTCGCGGCGGCTGTAGGTGTCCTGGTAGCGGATGAGCATGACGTAGTCGGTGCCGCCGTGGCGGTTGCGGTCGAGGTGGTGCGCGAGGCAGTACACCTCCCCGGTGGCGCGGTCGCCGTCGATCTCGTACCGGGCGTTTCCGAGGAAGTGGAAGGTCTTCTCGTAACGGGCGATGAGCTGGGTGACCTCGGCCAGCTCGGCGTGCCCGCTGCGGGTCGCCGTGACCGCTTCGGGGTCCTTGTGGTCGAGGAGCACCAGGACCCCGTCGGGATGGAAGGCCGAGAGGAACAGGTCGCGGTCGCGCCGGTCGACGCCCGCTGCGTAGCGTTCGGCGAGCCCGCGGAGCGTCAACTGGTCGGCGACCGCTCGAATGTCGGCGTCATCCGCCATTGCGCGAACCTATCCGCGATGATCGACGACTTCGGTGGGAAGACGGGCGTCGCCGTGGTGACCGGGGCGAGTGGCGGCCTCGGTGCCCCGATCGCTCGCATGCTCGCGGCTCGGGGGAGCGACGTCGCGCTCACGTACCGGTCGAACGCGGACGCGGCTGCGGCCGTCGTCGACGACATCAAGGCGCTCGACCGTCACGCGCGTGCGTGGCAGCTCGACCTCTCCGACGCGGAGGCGACGCGCGAGACGATGGCCGAGGCGGCCGAGCACTTCGGCGGGATCCACACGGTCGTGCACGCGGCCGGACCGCACGTGTCGCAGTTGCACCTCAGCAGGGTGGACCCGGCGCGGTTCAAGCAGCACGTCGACGAAGAGGTCGTCGGCTTCTTCAACCTCGTGCAGCCACTGTTGCCCGCGTTGCGCGAATCGCAGGGCAGCATCGTCGCGGTCACGACCGCGGCCACCCACCGCTATCCGATCCGCGACGGGCTGTCGGCGGGGCCGAAGGCGGCCGTCGAGTCGGTCGTGCGCGCGATCGCCGCGGAGGAGGGGAAGTACGGCGTGCGTGCCAACTGTGTCGGACCCGGCATGCTCACCGACGGGATGGCGGCGCGCCTCATCGAAACAGGCGAGCTCGACGACGCCGCGCTCGAGGTGACGATCCGCAACATCGCGCTGCGACGTTTCGGCGAGGCCGCCGACGTCGCCGAGGCCGTCTGCTTCCTCGCCTCCGACCGCGCCCGCTTCATCACCGGCCAGCACCTCGCCGTCGACGGCGGCTACACGATCTGACGCGAGGCGGGTGTCCCGTCGAGCGGCGAGCGACGCGAGTCGAGGAGGTGGGTGGAGACGGCGCGACGTACAGGAACCGCGGCGACGAGGTGAGCGCAGCGAGCCGAGGAGCTCGCCAGGAGCGAGCGGCCGCGAGGCGGGTGTCCCGCCGAGCAGCGAGCGACGAATCAAGTGGGCGTGAAGCGCACCGGCATGGCTTCGGGGCCGACGATGAAGTTGGAAGCGCGGAAGGGGAGCGAGTCACGGTCGGCGGCGAGCTCGATGTCGGGGAGGCGCCGGCCGAGCTCGTCGAACATCACGTTCAGCTCGAGCCGCGCGAGCGACGCGCCCAGGCAGAAGTGGGTGCCGAAGCCGAACGCCAGGTGCGGGTTGGGGTCGCGCGTCACATCGAAACGGTAGGGGTCGGGGAACACCGCGTCGTCCCGGTTGGCCGACGGGTACAGCAGGATCAACTGGTCGTCCTCGTGCAACGCCTGCCCGTTGATCTCCACCTCGCGCGCGACGGTGCGCGACATGTTCTTGATCGGCGTGACCCACCGTAGGAGCTCCTCGACCGCGACGACGCGCTCGTCGGCCGTGGCCTGCGCCAGCAACGCGCGCTGGTCGGGATGGTCGATGAGCGCGAGCATCCCGCACGAGATGACGTGCCGGGTGGTCTCGTCGCCGCCGATGAGGATGAGCAACGTCTCCTGCACGAGTGACTCGTCGTCCAGCTTCTCGCCGTCGATCTCCGCGTGGCACAGGATGCTGACGAGGTCGTCCTGCGGCGGGCGCCCGCGCCGGTCGGCGATCACGCCCAACTGGAACTCGCGGAACTTCATCGCGGCGTCGCTCGACGCCGCCGCGATCTCCGGCGTGGGCTCCTGCGTGGTGGCGCGGATGAGGTCGTCGGACCAACGCAGCAGGTCGTCGTAGGACTCTCGCGGGAAGCCGAGCATGTCGGCGATCAGCAGCAACGGGAGCGGTGCGGCGATGTCCCAGACGAAGTCGCACTCTCCGCGTTCACAGACGTTGTCGATGATCCGCGTGCAGATGTCGCGGATCACGGGTTCCTTGTCGCGCACGCGCTTCGGCGTGAAGCCGTGGTACACGAGCCGCCGGCGCCGCGTGTGCAGCGGGTCGTCCATCGAGATCATCATCGGGAGCCCGGTGCCGTGCGGCCGCGGGCTCCGCCGGCTGGAGAAGGTCTTCGGGTCCTTCTCGATCGCGAGCACGTCGGCGTGGCGGGTGATACCCCACACCTGGTTCTTCTCGTCCCAGTAGACGGGCGCGTGCTCCCGCATCCACCTCCACTGGTCGTGGGGCTCGCGGGCGTACCAGTGGCCGTCGAGCAGGTCGATGTCGTCGCGGACGGGATGCGTCGCGGTCACGGCAACCCCCTTGCAGCGGCCCGTGCGGAGCCGGCCGAGGACGGCAATCTACGCCAGGCGCCCGCCGGGCCTTGCGAGAGGCGGGTGGCAGGGAGTCGACCTGGGTTATGTTTATGCTCGTTCGGAATCACGATCCGGGAGCGGCCATGTCGACGACCGAGTACCAGACCTTCACCGGCTTCCCGATGCCCCGTGACGTCGAGGCGATCACCGACCGCACGCGCCGGCCGATCGTCCGCACCCGGAAGCCGGGCGAGAAGCGCTTCCCGTTCCCTGTCCCGAACGGCTGGTTCATCGTCGCGGAGAGCCGCGACCTCGACCCCGGCCAGACCATGGCCCTGCACGTGTTCGGCAACGACGTCGTGCTCTTCCGCACCGAGTCGGGCGAGCCGCGGATGGTCGACGCCTACTGCGCGCACCTCGGCGCCCACCTCGGCGTCGGCGGGAAGGTCGAGGGCGACTGCATCCGGTGCCCGTTCCACGGTTGGCGCTACGACGGCGAATCGGGCGTGTGCAACGAGATCCCGTACGGCGATACCGACCGCATCCCCACGCAGGCTCGCGTGCGCAGCTACCCCACGCTCGAGCGCAACCACATGATCTGGGCATGGCACCACCTGCAGGGTGAGGCGCCGTTCTACGACGTGCCGGAGGTGCCCGAGCTCTACGACGCCGAGTGGCTCCCGTACGAGATCCGAGAGTTCGACGTCGCCACGTGCTGCCAGGAGATGGCGGAGAACAACGTCGACTTCGCGCACTTCAGGTACGTGCACGGCAGCCCGAACATCCCCGACGACGAGTTCGAGATCCGCGGCACCTACAAGCGCACGGTGGGTGCCGGCGGCATGTTCGTCCGCGAGGGCTACGGCCTGGGCCTCGGCGTGTTGCACATGGGCGATCGCATGGTGTTCCTGTCGTCGACCACGCCGATCGACGACGAGAACGTGAAGGTGCGCTGGGTGTTCTCCGCGCCGCGTTCCGCCGGTGACGACGCAGCCAGGATGGCGGCCGACGGACTCACCGCCGGCGTGAGCCAGGATCTCCCGATCTGGGAGAACAAGCGCTACGTCGAGCGCCCTATCGTCACGAAGTCGGAGAAGAAGCTCCTCGAACAGCGCGAGTGGGCGAAGCAGTTCTACAGCCCGTAGAACTCGTCGCTCGCGGCGGCGCAGGGTACTTGCGCCGCGGTCGCTCGCTCCTGGCGAGCTCCTCGACTCGCCCTGGCGGGCTCGCCTCGTCGCCGCGTGCGGCTCGACGGGACAGGACTCCCGGACCCTCTCGCCTGGCGTCGCGTGCGCAGATAACGTCGGCGCATGTTCATGATGCGGTTCGACATGCGGGCCCCCGGCGGTGTCGACACGATGCCGGCGCTGTACGACGCGGCGATCGGGATGGCGGAGTACGCCGAAGGCCGCGGCGGTCTGATGTGCGTGATCTCGGAGCACCACGGATCGCCCGACGGGTACCTCCCGTCGCCGTTGCTCCTCGCGTCGGCGATGGCGGCGCGCACGAAAACGATGGCGTTCACGATCGGCGCCGCCCTCATGCCGTTCTACGACCCCATCCGGCTGGCCGAGGACATGGCGATCCTCGACATCATCAGCAATGGCCGCGTCTCGTACGTGCTCGCCCTCGGCTACCGGCCCGAGGAGTTCGAGATGTTCGGCGTCGACTGGGACGAGCGCGGCGCGGTGGCCGACGCCAAGCTCGCGCTGCTGCTGCGCGCGCTCTCGGGGGAGCCGTTCGAACACGAGGGACGCCACGTGCACGTCACCCCCGCGCCGGCGCGGCCGCTCCAGATCTCGTGGGGCGGCGGCACCGTGCCCGCGGCGCGCCGGGCCGGCCGCTACGGGCTCAATTTCTTCGCCGAAGGCGGCGGGCCGGGCCTCCAGGAGGTCTACGAGGCCGAGGCCCGCAAGCACGGGCAGGAACCCGGCATGTGCGCGATCCCCCAGCCGGGGAGCGCCACCACCGTCTTCGTCGCCGACGACGTCGACCGGGCGTGGGAGGAGATCGGCCCCCACATGCTGCACGACGTCGCCACCTACGGTTCGTGGAACGTCGACAAGTCGGGGATCGCGAGCATGTCGGCGGCGCGGACGGTCGACGAGTTGCGAGCCGAGGAGGGGTCCTACCGCATCTACGACGTCGACGACGCGATCGCGATGGTGAAGAGCGGCGGGCTGCTGGCGCTCCAACCCTTGTGCGGAGGGCTCCCGCCCGACCTCGCGTGGAGGTACCTGAAGATCGTCACCGACGAGGTGATGCCTGCGGCGAAGTAGCGCTATCGCATCCCGAAGTCGACGCGCAGCCGTGTGAGCCGGCACGACTTGATGCGCCACTCGCCGTCGACCTTCTCGTAGGTCTCGTGGTAGTGGCCGTACCCGTGCATCCAGTCGATCGGCGCGTCCTCGGGCCACCGCAGCATGTCTTCCATCGACCAGATGCCGGTCGCGGTGGTGGGTGACGTGATCTCGATCTCGGGCATGTGCCCGTGGTGCACGGTGGTGACGGGATCGACCTGGCCCTTGACGTACTCGGCGATGGCGGTACCGCCGCGGATGACGCCTTCACCGTCGGGGACGCCCGACTCGCCGCTGACGTCGAGCACCGCGTCGGCTGCGTAGACCGCGGCGTACCCGTCCCAGTCCTTGGTGTCCATGCACCGGAAGTAGCGCGCCTTCAACTGCTTGATCTCCTCGACCGCGAGGAGCCGTTCCGCTGCGTCCATGGCTGGACCCTACTCAGCGCTCGACGACGGTGTCCGGTGCCGCACGTCGAGGCGCCAGAGGTAGCGCTTCACGATGAGGCCGCCGTAGCGGGTGTCGATGAGCGAGGCGATGCACGCGAGCAGCCCGGCGCGCCGTTCGTCGTCGAGCGCGCGGTGGCCCGAGTACGTGAGCAGCACGTCGAGGTAGGCGTCGGTGGTGTACGCAACGTCCGCCTCGTACCGGCGGAACGCGGCCGGCCCGAACCGCCCGCCGGGGTCCGGCGCGACGTCGTCGGCCACCGCGTCCGCCGGCGTCAGCCGCAGCCCCGGCGGCGTATCGGGGTCCCACCGCTCGTAGCAGTCCTGGACCTCGACGAAGAAGGGCGCGGTACCGCCCGCGACGTGGTCGGCCATGACCGTCACGAACGCGCCCCCGGGGCGCAGCGCATCGGCGACCTTGGCGAGCCCGACGGCGGCGTCGACCCAGTGGAACGACGTGAACGCGACGACCGCGTCGAAGGGTTCCGAGGGCAGCGGCCAGTCCTCGAACGTCGCGACGACGACCTCGACGTCGCGGAAGTCGGCGAGGGCGCGACGGGCGACCGCGGCGAGGTGCGGGCCGAGCTCGACGGCGACGATCGCGCACCCGCGCCGCGCGAGCGGCACGGTCGCCTGCCCGGTGCCGCACCCGATCTCCAGCACGCGACTCCCGCGCTGGAGACCGGCGAGCTCGGCGAGGTCGTCGAACAGCGCGTCGGGATACCGCGGCCGGGCGCGGTCGTACCGCTCGGCGTCCTCGTCGAAGATGGCGCGCAGCTCGCCCACCTCCGCCAGCGTGGCAGACCCGGTACCCTCCCTGCCGGTGAAAGCGCTGGTGTGCCCGGAGCTCGGCGGCGAAGAGGTGCTGCGCGTCGAGGAATGGCCCTCGCCGCAATGCGGCCCGAACGAGGTGCGCATCGGCGTGCGGGCCGCGTCGGTGAATTTCCCCGACACGCTCGTGATCCGCGGGCAGTACCAGTACCGGTACGACCCGCCCTTCGTTCCCGGGCACGAGTGCGCGGGCACGCTGCTCGAGGTCGGCGCCGACGTCGACGGGTTCGCGGTCGGCGACCGCGTGCTCGCGATGACCGGTGTGGGCGCCTTCGCGAGCGAGGTCATCGCGCGGCCGGCACGCCACGACCAGCTGTTCCGTATCCCCGACGCGATGGGGTACGACGAGGCCGCCGCGTTCGACCTCACCTACGGCACGGCCATTCTCGGGTTCCGGCGCGGCCGGCTCGAGGCGGGGGAGAGCGTGCTCGTGCTCGGCGCCGCCGGCGGCACCGGCTCGGCCGCGATCCAGGTGGCGAAGGCGATGGGCGCGTACGTCGTGGGCGCGGCCGGCGGCGCGGAGAAGCTCCGCATCGCCGAGGAGTGTGGGGCCGACGCCGCCGTCGACTACCGCGAGCCCGGGCTGTCGGAGCGGGTGAAGGAGCTCACCGGCGGGCGTGGGGTCGACGTCGTCTTCGACCCCGTCGGCGGCCGTGACTTCCGCGAGTACCTGCGTTGCCTCGCGTGGAACGGGCGCTACCTCGTCGTCGGCTTCGCGGGCGGCGAGATCCCGAGCGTCGGGCTCAACCTCGTGCTCCTGAAGTCGATCTCGCTCATCGGCGTCGCGTACGGCGCGTCCGCGCGCCTCGACCCCGAGAGCGTCGCGCGCGACTTCGAGCAGCTCTTCCGTTGGTACGACGACGGGCTGCTGAAGCCGTTCATCGGGCACCACTTCCCGCTCGAGCAGGGCGCGGACGCGCTGCGCGTGGTCAGCGGACGCGGGGCGCTCGGCAAGGTCGTCATCGACGTCGACGCGTAACGCGCGTCAGCGGCCGGGTACGGTCCCGCCGTCGACCGTGTAGAGCTGGCCCGTGATCCACGCGCCCTGGTCGGAGCACAGGTAGAGCACGATCCACGCGATGTCGTCGCCGGTGCCCGCGCGCCCGAGCGGCACCTGACGGTCGACGAGCTGGTCCCACACCTCGCCGCGCGGGACGTCGTCCATGCGGAAGGTGTCGATGATGCCCGGGCACACCGCGTTGACCCGGACGCCCGAGCGACCGAGCTCGGCCGACATCGCGCATGTGAGCGCGTGGATGGCCGCCTTCGACGCCGAGTAGGCCGCGGTGTTCGCCGCGAGCAGCTTGCCGGCGATCGACGAGATGTTCACGATGCTGCCGCCGTCCCCCTGGTCGACCAGCCGTCGACCGAAGGCGCGGCTCATGTAGAAGGTGCCGTGCAGGTTGACGTCGATCACGTGGCGCCACACGTCCACGTCGAGGTCGATCACCGGTACGCGATCCGCGCCGCGCGCGGCGCCGGCGTTGTTCACGACGATGTCGACGCGGCCGAACTCGCTCGTCACCTGCTCGGCGAGGGCGTCGACCGCGGCGGGGTCGGCGACGTCGCTGACCACCGGCAAGGCCCGGCGGCCGAGGGCGCGCACCTCGTCGGCGACCGACTCGATGTCGCGCCAGCCCGCGGCTTTCTCGTCGTCCGGGTAGCGGTCGGCCGGGCGGCCCGTGCCGGTGAGCACGACGTCGCAGCCGGCCCGGGCGAGCTCGACCGCGATCGGCCGGCCGATCGAGCGCATGCGCCCGGCGCCCGTCACCACCGCGACCTTGTCGGCGAAACCAGTGAGCGTCGGGTCGGGCATCGCTCGCACCTCGCTTGCACGGTGGACCGTGCCCGATAATGGGCCCGGCTCGGTCACTCGACCGGGCGGCAGCGTCCCTTGGAGGACCCGTGCTGAGCAAGTTCGACGACTACCCGATCCATCAGACGTCGCAGCCGGTCGCGCATCCCGCCACCGGCGACCGCAACGCCTACGACCGGTACTGGTTCAACGGGTACCAGGAAGACGGCGAGTTCTACTTCGGGGTCGGCGCCGCGCTCTACCCCAACCTCGGGATCCTCGACTGCGGGCTCAGCATCGTGCGTGACGGCGAGCAGCACGCCTTCCACGCGTCGCGCCGCGCGCCGGCTGAGCCGACCGATCTCGACGTGGGTCCGTTCCGGATCGAGGTCGTCGAGCCGATGCGGCGGATCCGGGTCGTCGTCGACGAGAACGACACGGGGATCGCTGCCGACGTGATGTTCACCGCGCGCACCGCGTGCGTCGAGGAGGGTCGCCAGATCCGGAACGCCGGGCCGCGGCTGGTGATGGACGTCACTCGCTTCGCGCAGTTCGGCAAGTGGGAGGGGGAGATCCGCTACGACGGCCGGACCGTGCCGATCGACGCCGCCCGCGTCTACGGCACGAAGGACCGCAGCTGGGGCGTGCGACCCGTCGGAGCGCCCGATCGCGGTTTGGCGCCCGCGGCGGGTATGGGGCGCCAGACGTTCTTCCTGTGGGCGCCGATCCACTGGGACGACCGCTGTACGCACTACGGCGTGTTCGAGGACGGCAACGGCAACCGCTGGCACACCGACGGCGCGGTGCTGCCCGTGTACGCGAACGCCGACGACATCCCGGGCGCCGAAGATCCGGGGATCGAGCTGCTGGCGGGCGTCGACCACGCCATCGACTACATCCCCGGCACCCGCCGCGCCGGCCACGCCGAGATCGGCCTCGTGCACGCCGACGGCACGCGCGAGGCCGTCGACCTCGAGCCGCTCATCTGCTTCCGCATGAAGGGAATCGGCTACATGCACCCGGAGTGGGGGCACGGCATGTGGAAGGGTGAGCTGGCGTACGCCGGCGAGTCGTGGAAGGTCGACGACCTCGACCCGATGGCCTTCGAGAACCAGCACCTCCAGCAGGTCGTCCGCGCGACCACCGGTGACGTGACCGGTGTGGGCGTCCTCGAGCAGATCTGCTTCGGGCCGCACGCGCGCTACGGCTTCGGGGACGTGCTCGACCCGGCGTAACCACCAGCGCCAGCGAAGTTGCGTCACCAAGCGACGTAGAGCGTCGGTTGCTGACGCAAGTTCGGGCGGCGAGAGAGGGGAGGACAGTGCACATGCCCGACGAGAGGGTGCGGCTCGAGTACGAGGGGTCGGTCGCGGTGATCACGAACGACAACCCCGACAAGCGCAACGCGTTCGACGACGCGATGGACGCCCGGCTCTGGGAGATCCTCGGCGAGTTGCGGGAGCGGCCCGACGTGCGCGCGGTGATCTGGCGCGGCGAGGGCAAGGCGTTCTCGTCGGGGCGCGACGTCGGGGCGATCGGCGGCGGCCAGGTCGAGATGTCACACCACGAGCTCATGCAACGCGGCCACCGCGGCGTCCAGCAGATCTTCGACCTCGACGCGCCGATCATCGTCGCCATCCAGGGTTGGGCGATCGGCGCGTCGTTCCAGCGCGCGCTGCTCTGCGACATCCGCGTCGCCGCCGAGGACGCCCGCTTCATGCTGCCGGAGGTGTCGCACGGCGTTATTCCCGACACGGGCGGCGTCGGCCGCCTGTTCCAGATGTGCGGTCACGGGGTGGCGAGCGATCTCGTGCTCACCGGACGGCCGATGGACGCGGCGGAGGCGCACGGGCACGGCATCGTCTCGCGCGTCGTCCCGAACGACGCGCTCGACGACACGGTCTGGGAGATGGCGCGCAAGATCGCAGCCGCACCGATGGTCACGGTGAAGATGGCGCGCCGGGTGATCCAGCACCTCGCCGAGCCGGAGATCCGCTCGTCGATGGCGGAGGAGCTGATCGCGCAGACGTTCATCAACAAGTCGGACGACTACGCCGAGGCGCGCGCCGCTCACGCCGAGGGACGCGAGCCCCGCTACACAGGGAGCTGACCCCATGCCCGACCACCCAGGACTCCCCGCGCCGCCTCCCGTCGGTGCCAGCGCGCTCCCCGCCGGCACGTTCGACGGATCGTGCGTGCTCGTCACCGGCGGCGGCACCGGGCTCGGCAAGGCGATCGCGCGCGAGTTCGCGCGCCTCGGCGCGAGCATCGTCATCGGCAGCCGCAAGCCCGAGCACCTCGAGGCGGGCAAGGCGGCGATCGAGGAGCTCGGCGCGCCGGTTGCGGTGGTCGCGTGCGACATCCGCGACCCCGAGCAGATCTCCGCGATGTTCGACGCGGCCGAGGCCGCGTTCCACCTGCCCGACGTGCTGGTCAACAACGCCGCTGCCAACTTCCCGGTGCCGTCGGAGGACATGTCGCCGAACGCGTGGCGCAGCGTGATCGACATCACCCTCAACGGCACCTTCCTCGTGACGCGCGAGTTCGGCCGCCGGCACATCGCCTCGGGCACGCCGGGGTCGATCGTGAACATCGGCGCTTCGTACGCGTGGACCGGCGGGCCGGGCTGGGTGCACAGCGCGGCGGCGAAGGCGGGCGTGAAGAGCCTGGTGGAGTCGCTCTCGGTCGAGTGGGGTCCGTACGGCATCCAGGTGAACGGGCTCGTGCCCGGTCTGTTCCCGCACGAGGACATGACCGCCGACATCCGCGGCAACCTCGACCGCGCCGCGGAACAGGACCGCCGCCAGCCCGCGATGCGCGTCGGCGAGCTGCAGGAGCTCGGATGGGCGGCCACGTTCCTCGCGTCGCCCTACGCGCGCTTCATCTCCGGCTGCACGCTCGTGGTCGACGGCGCCAACTGGCAGCGGCGTAGCCTCACCAACCCGCCTGTGGAGACCGTGCGCGAGCAGATGGGACGCGGCCCGTTCGAGGGTTAGCGCGTGCACGATCCCGCGCAGCTCGAAACGGTGTCGTCAGTCCTTGAGCTCGATGATGATCTCGCGGTAGGGCAGCTGCCCGACGTTCTTCGCGGTCTCGACGCCGCCGCGCTCGATGTAGACGACGGATCCCGGCACGACGTCGGCTTCGAGGTACTCGTCGAACGCGCCCTGCGTGTCGGGCTCGGGCTCCGCGGCGATCTTGTCGCCATCGAGCAGCACGAGCATGTAGTCGAGGTCGTGCCGGTGCACCGCCGACGACTCGCCCGGCTCGAGCCGCATCTCCCAGATCCGCACGCGGTCGTTCTCGAACACGACCTCGGTGCCGATCGGCCCGAGCACTCGTTCGTCGGTCATCGGTCGCCTCCCCGGAACGGGCCCAGGACCTCGCGTCCCAAGCGCTGGATCTGCTCTCTCGCCTCGGCCGGGCTCACGCCCGGTACGTGGATCCGCACGTTCAGCGCGTCGGCGCCGGCGCGGCGCAGCACCTCGCGGAGCTCACCCGCGACGGTCGCGCCGTCGGTGGCACCGACGAGCTCGTCGGTGCCCCAGTGTTGCATGGCCGAGCGCGACGAGTACCCGCGGTACACGTCGACCTGGTCGGCGAGCCGGTCGCGGGGCGGCTCGCCCACCCAGGCCCGCCGGATCAGCACGCACGGGCCCTGGCCGCCGGCGTCGCGGTACGCGTCGGTGAGCACCCGGCAGCGCTCGGCCGTCGACAGGGAGTCGAACAGCACGCCCACGCCGAGGGCGGCGGCGCGCCGGACGGCGGTGACGCCCATCGCCGCGCTCACGAGCGGGACGGGGTGGTCCGCGCACGCCTTGATCGCGGGGTCACCGGCGAGGCCGCGCGGCTCCGATCCGTCGAGCATCCCCACGAGCTCGACGAGCGCGTCGGCGAACCGCTCGGTGAGACCGTCCATCGGCAGGTGCATGACGTCGAAGTCGTCACGCAGCGCGCCGGCGGCGACGCCGACGCCGACTCGGCCGGGGAAGCGCGCCGCCAGCCACGCCACCTCCTCGGCGACGAGGGCGGTCGGTCGGAGGGGGAGCAGCAGGGGGCACGGCGCCGCCCACCCCGTCGCCATCTCGTCGAGGCACCAGCCGGCGACCTGCAGCGGGTTCGGCAGGTAGCCGGCGAAGCCGCCGTGGTGCTCGCTCGTCATCACGCCGTCGAAGCCGTGGTCGGCGGCGAGCGCCGCTTGCGCGCAGAGCTCGGCCACGACGGCGCCGGGTGCGAGATCGAGGTGCGGGTAGAGCCGGAGCGAAACGGAGCCCGACGAGAACGGCGTCACCCCGCCACCCTCACGTGGGCGTCAGGCCTCGGCGTTTGCGGCGAGCACGCGCTTGCCCGGCGTGTAGGTGACCGGCAGGTGCTTGATGCCGCCGATGAAGTTCGACCGCAGCCGGTCGGGCTCGCCCGCGAGCCGCATGTCGGGCATGCGCTTCGTGATCTCCTCGAAGATGAGGCGCAGCTCCATGCGCGCGAGGTTGGCGCCGAGGCAGAAGTGGTTGCCGCCGCCACCGAACGCGATCTGCGGGTTGGGGTCGCGTGACACGTCGAACGTGAACGGGTCGTCGAACACTTCCTCGTCGCGATTCGCCGACACGTACCACATCACGACCTGGTCGCCCTCCTTGATCTCCGTGCCGCGGATCTCGGTGTCGGCCGTGGTGGTGCGCTTGAAGTGGAGCACGGGCGACGCCCACCGCAGGATCTCCTCGATCGCGATCTCCATGCGACCTTCGGGGTCCTGCTTCACGTAGTCGAACTGCTCCGGGTTCTGGAGCAGTGCGTACATGCCGTGCGCGGTGGCGTTGCGCGTGGTCTCGTTCCCCGCGACCGACAACAGCATCATGAACATGTCGAATTCGAGCTCGCTCAGCTTGTCGCCGTCGATCTCGGCGTTCAGCAGCTTGGTGACGATGTCGTCGCGAGGATCGGTCCGGCGTTTCTCGGCGAGCTGGTTCGAGTACATGAACAGCTCGGCCATCGCGCTGCCGCTCTCCTCGGCCATGAACTCGGGGTCGCCCGCGCCGATCATGCGGTTCGACCACTCGAAGAGCTTGACCCGGTCTTCCTGGGGCACGCCCATGATCTCGGCGATCGCCTGCAGGGGCAGCTCCGAGGCAATGTCGACGACGAAGTCGGCCTCGCCCTGCTCGATGACCTGGTCGATGATGTGTGTGGCGCGGGTGCGCAGCGCCTGTTCGAGGAGCCCGATCATCCGCGGTGTGAAGCCCTTGTTCACCAACAGCCGGTAGCGCGTGTGCTTCGGCGGATCCATCTCCAGCATGATCACGCCGCGGCCCGAGTACGCCTGCTGCTCGTCCGGGTCGATTCCCATCTGACGGGCCCGGCGTCGCGAGAAGATCTGTGTGCCGCCGATCTGCGACGAGAAGAGCGCGGAGTCCCGGTTGACGAGCACCACGTCCTCGTGCTTCACCACGTTCCAGAAGCCGTCCTCGCCGCCGTCGTCGTACCAGTAGACCGGCGCCTCGGCGCGCAGCCGCCGGAACCACTCGTGGTGCTTCTGCTCCACGAACGCGTCGGGGTTCAGCAGGTCGATGTCGGTGAGATCGGTGCCGGTGATTGCCATGGCTTCCTCCGCCGCGGGACTGGCTCGGACGGTCGCTCGAGGGCGCCGCCCAATCCGTCCAATCTAATCGGAGACGTTAACGTCGGCTCCCATGGCGGGGGATCGCTCGGGAGGCGGGTGGGCACCCGAACGCGGAGCGACGCGTACGGTGCTCGGCCACTCGGTGCTGCGTTCCGAGGATCCGGCGCTGCTCACCGGCGAGGCCCGGTTCATGGCCGACCTGTCCGTCGACGGGGCCCTGCACGCGGTGTTCGTGCGCTCGCACGCGGCGCACGGCGAGCTGCGGGCGGTCGACGCCCGCGTCGCGGCCTCGAGCCCCGGCGTCCACTCCGTCTGGACGGCCGCCGACCTCGACCTGCCCGACCAGCCGGCGTTCTCCGGCCACGCCGAGCTGAGCCGGCCCCTCCTCGCGCGGGACCGGGTGCGGTTCGTCGGCGAGGCAGTCGCGGTGGTGGTGGCCGACACGCTCGCGCACGCACTCGACGCAGCCGACGCGGTCACGGTCGCCGTCGAGCCGCTGCCTGCGGTGACCGATCCCGCCGAGGCGGCCGCGGCCGACGCGCCTCTCCTGTTCCCCGCGTTCGGCTCGAACCTGGCGGGCGCGCCGCCCGATCCGCCGGGCGAGGAGTTCTTCGCCGACGCCGACGTCGTCGTGCGGCTGCGGATCACTCACCAGCGCGTGGCGCCGGTCACGATGGAGCCGAACGGCTGCGTCGCGATACCGGAGCCCGACGGGTCGCTCACGGTGTGGGCGTCGACGCAGTCGGTCTTCGGTGTGCAGGCCGAGGTCGCGCGCACGCTCGGGCTCGAAGCTCCGCTCGTGCGCGTGCGGGCGCCCTGGATCGGTGGCGGCTTCGGCGCGAAGGGTGGCGTGTACCCCGAGCAACTCGTGGTGGCCGCCCTCGCGCACCGCCTCGCCCGCCCGGTGCGGTGGGCCGAGAGCCGGCAGGAGAACTTGCTCGGCATGACCCACGGCCGAGGCCAGGTGCACGACGTCGAGCTCGGTGCGTCGCGGGCAGGCGTGTTCACCGGGCTTCGTGTCCGCGCGCTCGCCGACGTCGGCGCGTACGCGACGCGCGGCATGTTCATCCCGATGGTGTCGCGCATGATGGCGTCGGGCGTGTACGCGATCCCGCAGATCGACTTCGGCTTCGTGCAGGTCGTCACCAACGCGACGCCGACCGGTCCGTACCGGGGCGCGGGGCGGCCGGAAGCGGCCGCGCTCGTGGAGCGCGCCGTCGACACGATGGCGCGCGCCCTCGACATCGACCCTGCCGCGCTCCGGCGTCGGAACTTCCCGCCCGGCTCCGCGTTCCCGTTCACGACCGCGGTGGGGACCACCTACGACAGTGGCGAGTACGAGGCCGCGCTCGACGAGGCGCTGCGGCTCGCCGGTTACGACGACCTCCGCGCCGAACAGCACCGCCGGCGTGACGATCCCCACGCGCCGCTCCTCGGCGTCGGCATCGGCTGCTACGTGGAGACCTCGGGGAGCGGCGGCGAGTTCGGCGCGGTCGAAGTGCACGACGACGGCACTGTGACGGTGACCACGGGGAGCGTCCCGCACGGACAGGGTCACGAGACCACGTGGGCGCAGATCGCGTCGGCGACGACTGGCGTGCCCTTCGACGCCGTGCGCGTCGTGCACTCCGACACTGCGCTCGTCGACCACGGCGTGGGGACGTTCGGGTCGCGCTCGGCGCAACTCGCAGGGTCGGCCGTGCGCGAGGCGGCGACCGTCGTCGTCGATCGTGCGCGCGCGCTGGCGGCGGAGCTGCTCGAGGCCGCGCCCGACGACGTCGTCGTGCTCGACGATGGCTCGCTCGGCGTGACCGGTGTACCCACGAGCGGTCTCAGCTGGGCGGAGCTGGCGAGGCAGGCGACGACCCGCGGCGAGCGGTTGCGCCACGAGCTCGACTTCCAGTCGCGCGGGTCGTTCCCGTTCGGGTGTCACGTCGCGGTCGTCGAGGTCGACCGCGAGACGGGGGCGGTCGCGCTGCGTGACTTCGTCGCGGTCGACGACTGCGGCTCGGTGATCAACCCGCTGCTCGCCGAGGGCCAGGTGCACGGCGGCCTCGCACAGGGCATCGCGCAGGTCCTCTACGAGGGCGTTCGTTACGACAGCGGTGGCACTCCGCTCACCGCGTCCTTGCTCGACTACCTCGTCCCCGCCGCCTCCGACCTACCGGGCTTCCGGACCGCTCACACCGTCACGCCCAGCCCCAACAACCCGCTCGGCGCCAAGGGCATCGGCGAGTCGGGCACCACGGGCTCGATCGCCGCAGTGTGGAACGCGGTCGTCGACGCGCTCGCGCCGTATGGTGTCACCCACGTCGACCCGCCGTGCGCACCCGAGGTGGTCTGGCGCGCGATGGGTTCGTCGGGCGCAAGGGACTCGTAGCGACGTCGCCGTCGTATCCTCGTCGGGATGGCGGACGTCGCCGCTCCCCGCCGGGGCCGACCACCACGGATCAGCCGGGAGCGCGTCGTCGAGGTCGGGATCGCCATCGCGCGCGAGCACGGCATCAAGGGGTCACCATGACGTCGGTGGCAGCCGCGCTCGGTGTCGCGACGCCCGCGCTCTACCACCATGTCGCCGAACGCGACGAGCTCCTCGGCCTCGTCGGCCAGGATCTCCTCCAACCCGCGTTGCCCCCGGCCGACGACGAGGTCGCGTGGACCGACTGGCTGTTCGTTCTTCTTGCAGGTTCGCGGTTGCGCGCGTGTAGGGAGCGCGCGAAGGAAGCTCGTGTGGTCCTGATCGCTTCGGGGTGCGGCCGCGCTCAAGTGCGGAGCGGCAGTGCGCGGAGTCGCGCAAGCGCGGGTTTGGAACATGGTGGCCCACGGCCATCGGGCGGGCATGCGTTCGGGTGCCGTGCTCGTGCAGTATCACCCACACTCGACCCGGGTGTGATGCTGAAGGATCCTGATGCTCCAGGCGGGGCGTCAGTGGAGCGACAGTGGAGCGACATCGAGCACCGAGACAGGCCCCTTGCCAGCGAGCACTCGTGGCGCGAGGCTTCGCGCGGGGGCGACGTCGACTGGTTCGCCCATGGGCAACAGAGCCCATGGGCAACTGAAGAGGAGGGGTCCACCAATGGCTGTCGTGTCAGTCACCAACATCATCACGAGACCGGGCGCGTACGAGGCGTTTCTCGAGACGAGTCGCCAGGCTCGAGCGATTTTGGAACGCTGCGGTGCGAAGAACTTCCGGGTCCTCGGGACACTCGTGGCTGGAGAAGCAAGCGCGTCGTTCGCGACGACCTGGGAAGCCGACGACTACGCGAGTTACGGCGCGGTCATGGACAAGTTCCTCGCCGACGCGGAGGGGCTCGCGCTGCTCACAGCAGCAACCGGCCCGGACGGTCCGACTGCGTCGTTTCAGGGTTCGCTCTGGTCAGATATCCCTCTCTGATTGGCCCGCCCAGGCTCACGAGCGCTCCCGCATTCGCGTTTGAACACGCGCTCATCGTCCTTCTCGTTACTTGGGAGGAGGGACGGATGCTTGTGTCTCGCCGAACACGGGGCCAAATTGCTCGCGCGACTCGATCGCGGGCGGCTCATAGGGCTCAGCCTCGGGCAGCATCTGGCCTCCTCTCCACGTAGGACACCCTGCAAAGAACACTGTCGCCGTCGTCCTCGCGCGGCCTCTGAGGAGTTCCGCGAAGAGCGATCAATCGTGACATTCGTCGACAGACACTTTGGGCGGGACGGGGCAGGCCCACGTTGTCAGCGGCAGCACCTCCCACGGCAGATGATGATCCCGTCGCTGCATACGACGCAGTAGCAACAAACGGGCCCTTCTACGGGTTTCTCTCCGACGCGCGGGCGATGGAGCTTGAAGTCGATCGTGCCCGTGTAATGCACTGTGACGTGCCCATCAGAGTCAGCGTCGAGTGCGTCGAGGTCCGCGTTCAGCAGAGCGTCCGCGAGGATCAACTTGCCGAGGTCTTCGAGTGTCAAGCCGTCTTGGGCATAGTTCTCCAGGATCGAGACTCGTTCGTTGAAGCGTTCTTCGTCGTCCGACATGCGGGGGCATTCCTTTCGAGAGAGTACGGGCAACTCATCATCTCAGGGCTTCCGAGAAGTCACGCTGAAATTTGCTTACGATCCCCGCATTCCGATCCGGACTTGCAATGCCGATCGACGTCGCGGTGTCACTTCTCCGGCACAGACATACCGACGTCCGTCAACGGTGACTCGCAGCCAGCGTGTTCTGCCCTGTCGAAGCGCACCGAGCATCGCCCGACAGCGCACTGAACGTCACCCGCCCGACCAAGAACCACACAACACCGACGGGCGCACCATCCACCGGCTCCCCCAGGTCGCACTCGCGATCGTCCTGCTCCTCACCCCGCGACTGATCGACTGGCGCAACCGCTGGAACCCCCGAACTGGCCCGTATCCGCGCACGCTCTTAACCTCAATCATTCGGAAAAGAGCCTCGGGAGGCGCCCGGTGCCGGTGATCGATGTCGACAGTCACTTCGAGCCCGCGAGCTTCGCGCCCGGCGAGCACCCGCTCGACGAGCTGCGGGACCACCTCCCGACCATGACCGACGTGGTGGTCGCCAACCTCGCCGGTGACCTCTACCGCGCGTTGCCGAGCGACCAGCGCCCTGAGCCCGACGCGCTGCTCGCGCGCATGGGTGCGGCCATGCGCACGCCGGCGGAGCGAAGCGCGGCGATGGCCGCGCCGCCCGCGCCGCCACCGGGCGCCGCCGACGCGACCGAGCGCGTCGCGTGGATGGACCACGTGGGCATCGACTACGCGCTCGTGAACCCGGGTGGCAGTTACGCGGGAGCGGTCGCGACCTCGCACCAGTTCATCGCCGACCCCGCGATCCGACATCGAGCGATCGTTCTCTGCAACGACTATCTCGCCGACAACTTTGCTGCGTTCACTGATCGCGTCTCACCCGTGACGATCCTCGATTTCGACGATCTCGACTGGTCGATCGCCGAGCTCGAACGCATGCGTGGCCGCGGGAGCCGCGCGTACTTCGTGTGGGCCACGCCCTTCGGTGGCCGGTCGCCCGCGCACCCGAACGTCGACAAGTTCTGGCGCGCGTCCACCGACCTCGGAACGGTGGGGATTCTGCACATCGGCAACACGCCCGCGCACTTCGACGAGGGCTGGGCCGACGCGGGGTGGGACGATCCCGGCGGTGGCGGACCCGCCGGCTTGCTCCGCTTCGCGAACAGCCAGCGCACCCAGGCGGCGCAGATGTTCCTCGCCGCGTTGCTCTTCGGGGGCACGTTCACGCGCCATCCCGCGCTCACCATCGTGCTCTGCGAGCTGTGGGCGAGTTGGTTGCCATGGTTCGTCTCGCGCATGGAGATGCTCGGCGACGCGAACGGCGCGCTCGGGGACTGGCCGCACGCGGAGTCGCCGGGTGCGATCGTGCGCCGGCACGTGAAGGCGAGCCCGCTCCCCGGCCTGCACGACGACGGGATGGCCGCGATCCGCGAGGTGCCCGACATGTTGGTGTTCTCGTCGGACTTCCCGCACAACGAAGGGAGCGCCGAGCCCATCGCCGTCTACGGCGGCGCGCTGGCCGCACTCGACCCCGCGACCCGCGACGCGTTCATGGGTGGCACTGTTGCGGAGGTCTACGAACAGTTGGGAGACCCGCTGCCGGTCGCAGCGGCGTGAAGGGGGGAAGAACATGGCACCACGACGCTGGGCAGCCGTCGCCGTGGTCGTGGTCGGGGCGACCGCGGTCGTGGCCGGGCCGTCGAGTCAGGCGCTCGCGGCGATCGCCGGCGCGGGTGGTGCCGGCGTCGGCACGAAGGCGGCGCTCGGCAGCCCGAACTGTGATCAGGCGACGGGCAAGATCAAGCTCCAGTTCTACGGCGCGCCGCCCTGCGTCCGGCCGTGGACCGACGGCTCCGACAACGGTGGCGCGACGGCGCAGGGCGTGACGGCGAAGTCGATCAAGGTCGTGGTGCTCGTACCCCCCGAGGACAAGGACAAGTCGTCGACCAACGGCGGGATCAAGAACCAGGCCACCGGGATGAACGGGTTGTCGAAGGACGCCACACTCGACGAGAACGCGGTCCTCGCGCACTCGTACCAGACCTGGGGCCGCACGGTCGAGTACCAGTTCGTCGAGGCCACCGGCACCGACGAAGCCTCGCAGCGCGCCGACGCGGTGACCGTGAAGGCGATGAAGCCCTTCGCCGTGTTCGACACCGCGCAGTTCGCGCAGGGTGGTGGCGGCCCGGTCTTCCAGCAGTTGATCGCCAATGCGGGGGTCCCCGGCAACGTCCCGCCGATGAGCGCGGGCGACCTGTTGAAGCCGATGGAAGTGAACATGGCCGAGTGGGCGGGCAAGGAGCTCGTGGACGGCAACGCCCAATTCGGTGGCGACGACGTGAAGAGCAAGAAGCGCGTGTTCGGCGTGATCTACCCCGGCGGGAGCGACGGGATGGACCTCGGCGTGTTCACGAAGGAATTCGCGAAGTACGGCGGGAAGATCGCGCCCGGCGCCGCGGTGTCGTACTCCACGCCGACCGACCCGGCCGCGCAGAGCGCGGCGTTCCAGGACGAGGCGACGCCGCTGATCGCGAAGCTCAAGCAGGCGGGTGTCACGTCGATCGTCGACTTCGCGGGCGCCGGGCTCGTCGCCAATGCCACCGGCAGCTTCACGAAGGCCGCGACCGGCCAGGACTACTTCCCCGAGTGGCTCGTGACCGGATCGCCATACAACGACCTCGACTTCTTCGCGCGGTCGTTCGACCAGCAGCAGTGGGCACACGCGTTCGGGCAGGTGTGGTTCACGCCGTACGTGGCGGGGGGCGCGAGCGACGCGCTCACCGCGCTGTTCCAGTGGTACTGGGGCAAGAACGAGGGCACGCACTCGCCGGGGATCTTCTCGCTCGTCTACCGCCTCTACAACGGGATCATGACTGCGGGTCCGAACCTCACGAGGGCGACGTTCAACACCGCGCTCGCCAAGTTCCCCGCGAGCGGCGGCGCGTTCCAGAACATGATCACCAACCTCGAGACCGGCATCCCGCCCGCACCCATCCCGCTGCGCGGCACCGCGCTCGCGTGGTGGAACCCGAAGGCGAGCGGCGGGTCGAACCAGATCGGGATCCCCGGTACGGGCAAGTACGCGTACCTGAACGGTGGGAAGCGCTACCTCACCGGCAAGTACCCGGCGAAGCTGCAGCCGTTCTTCGACTCGTCGAAGTCGGTCCTGCAGTTCGACGCGATTCCCGCGCAGGATCAGGTCGGCCCGTACCCGTGCGACAACTGCCCGACCACCGGAGGCGGTCAGACGCCGTCGGCGTCGAGTTGACGCTCGGCCCGCGCGCGGTCGGAAGCCGCGCGCGGGCGCCTTGGTAGCCTGCCTTCGCGTTCGGCGCGGTCGGTCGCGCCGAACGGTGCTGATCGTGGAGGTCGGGTGAATCGCGGTTCGGAGCGGGACGTCGACGACGACCGCGCCCTGCGCCGCGAAGGGAGGCGCCTGCTCCGCGACTCGCTCCGGGCCCAGATGTTCTGGGTCGCCATGGCCGTGGTGGCCGCCCTCACGTGGACGGTCGCGAAGCTGGCGGTGCCGATCCTCGTGGCCGGCGCGGTCGACAACGGCATCGTCCCGAACGACAGCAGCGAGATCGTGAAGTACACGCTCCTGATCGTCGTCGCGGGGGTGTTCCAGGGCGCGGGGATGGGATTGCGTCGCTACACCGCGTTCCGCATGTCGTATCGCGTCGAGACGGACCTGCGCGCGCGGCTGTTCGCGCACTTGCAGCTCCTGCACTTCGCCTTCCACGACGAGGCACAGACCGGCCAACTCATGGCGCGCGCGAACACCGACCTGTACCAGATCACCCAGTGGATGACGCTCGGCCCGATCAGCCTCTCGAGCGTTTTCATCCTGTTCGGCGTGATGGTGGTCATGCTCGTCGCCAGTCCCGTGCTCGCGCTGCTGGCCCTGGGCGCCCTGCCGCTCCTGAACCTCGTGGCCGCCCGGTTCTCGCGGCGGCTGGCGCCCGTGGGCCTCGAGCAGCAGGAGAAGCTCGGCGACCTCTCGGGCGTCGTCGCCGAGACCGTCGGCGGCATCCGCGCGGTGAAGGGCTTCGGCGCCGAGGCGCTGCAGGAGCACCGGCTGGAATCGGAGGCCGAGGAGGTGCGGGCGTGGTCGCTGAAGGCCGCCCGGTTGCGCGCCAACTTCCTGCCCGCCCTCGACTTCCTGCCGGCGCTGTCGCTCGCCGCGATCATCTGGTACGGCGGTCACCAGGTGCTCGACGGCAACCTCGCGGTGGGCGACATCATCGCCTTCAACCTCTACATCGTGATGCTGATCTTCCCGTTGCGCCTCGCGGGCCAGCTCGTCGCGCAGGCGGCGCGCGCCACCGCGGCTGCCGGCCGGGTCTCGGAGGTTCTCCGCACCGATCCCGAGATCACCTCGCCGCCGCACGGTCGCCCGCTGACGCCGGAGGGCCGGGGCGAGCTGCGTTTCGAGGACGTGCGCTTCCGGTACGGCGACGGCCCGCTCGTGCTCGACGGCTTCGACCTCACCCTGCACCCTGGCGAGGCGGTGGCGCTCGTCGGCCCCACCGCGAGCGGGAAGACGACCGTCGCCCGCCTGATCCCGCGCTTCTACGACGTCGAGGAAGGGCGCGTGCTCCTCGACGGCGTCGACGTGCGGGAGCTGCAACTCGACGACGTGCGGCGCGCGGTCGGGATCGTCTTCGAGGACACGTTCCTGTTCTCCGACACCGTGCGCAACAACATCGCGTTCGCCGACCCCGACGCACCCGTCGAGCAGATCCGGCGCGCCGCGAGGCTCGCGGGCGCCGACTTCATCGACGCGCTCCCCGACGGCTACGACACCGTGATCGGCGAGTTCGGCTACTCGCTTTCCGGCGGCCAGCGGCAGCGCATCGCCATCGCGCGCGCGGTCCTCGCCGACCCCCGCGTGCTCATCCTCGACGACGCGACGTCGTCGGTCGACCCCACCAAGGAACACGAGATCCGCGCCGCGCTGCGCGAGGTGATGGCGGGACGGACAACGATCATCATCGCCCACCGCCCCGCGACCATCGCGCTCGCGGACCGCGTCGTGCTCCTCGACGGCGGCCGGGTGGTGGACCAGGGTGCGCACGACGAGCTGCTCACGAGCTCGGAGCGCTACCGCCACGTGCTGGCGCAGGCCGCGGGCGTCGCGCCGCCCGATGGTGAGGAGCCGGTCGGGGATGGCGCGGCCGTCGAGCCGGCGGCGGGGCGGGGCACCTGATGGTGTGGGACACCGACGGCCTGGCCGACGACGACAAGCTCGAGCGGGGCGAGGCGCAGAAGATCTTCGGGCGCGTCCTGCGCATGCTGCGCCCGTGGCGGGGCCGTGTCGCGCTCGCTCTCCTGTGCATCGCCGCGCAGGTCGGCTGCCTCCTCACCGGGCCCGCGCTCGTGCGTCACGCCATCGACGCGGGGATCAACGCCAACGACGGCCACGTCATCGACGTCACTGCCCTCGCGTACGTGGTGGTGGCGGTGGCCGCGCTCGTGTTCGGGCGCTTCGCGATCATCCTCACCGCACAAGTGGGCGAGACCTACCTGCGCGACCTGCGCGTCCAGGTGTTCCACCACCTGCTCGATCTCGGGCTCGACTTCTTCGAAGCCGAGCAGACCGGGCGGCTCGTGGCGCGCATGACGTCCGACGTCGACGCGCTGCAGGAGCTCGTCCAGGCCGGCATCACCTCGATGTTGATGAACGCGCTGCTCTTCTTCGGCGCGCTCGTGGTGATCTTCGTGATGAGCTGGCAACTCGCGTTGTGCACACTGTTCGTCGTGCCGCCCGCGGTGTACGCGACCCGGTGGTTCCGGCGCGAGTCGAATCGCGCCTACCTCGAGGTCCGGGAACGCATCGGCACCAACCTCGCCACCCTCCAGGAAGGGCTCGCCGGAGTCCGGGTGGTGCAGGCGTTCTCGCGGGAGCAGGCGTTCACCGGTCGCTTCGAGACCACGAACGAGGCGCAGTACGAGGCGAACATGGAGACGATCCGGATCTCCACCCGCTACTTCCCGTTCATGGAGGGTCTCGGCATCGCGGCGACCGCGGTCATCGTGGGCCTCGGCGGTTACTTCGCCAGCGAGAACATCGTGTCCGTCGGCACGGTCGCGGCGTTCGTGCTCTACCTGAACAACCTGTTCGAGCCCGTGCAGCAACTCAGCCAGCAGTACAACATCGTGCAGTCGTCGGGTGCCGCGATGAAGAAGCTCTTCGGCCTGCTCGACGAGCAGCCCACGATCATCGAGCGCCCCGGCGCGGTCGACCTCCCGCCCGACGGCGCCATCGCAGTGGAGCACGTGTCGTTCGCGTACGGCTCGAACGCCGACGTGCTGCACGACGTGAACCTCACGATCGGGCGCGGCGAGCGCCTGGCGCTCGTCGGGCCCACCGGGGCCGGGAAGTCGACGCTCGCGAAGCTGATCGTCCGTTTCTACGACCCGCGTGCCGGCTCGATCTCGATGGGCGGTGTCGACCTCCGCGACGCCACGCTCGCGTCACTCCGGCGGCGAATCGTGGTCGTCCCCCAGGAGGGGTTCTTGTTCAGCGGCACGGTGCGCGACAACGTGCGCGTCGGCCGCCCGGACGCGACCGACGCCGAGGTCGACGCCGCCATCGACGCGCTGGGGGTGCGCGACCGGTTCCGGTCGCTGCCGGACGGGCTCGACACCGAGGTGCGCGAGCGCGGCTCGCGGCTCTCGGCCGGGGAGCGCCAGCTCGTGTCGCTCGCCCGCGCCGCCCTCGCCGACCCGGCCGTGCTCGTGCTCGACGAGGCGACGTCGAACCTCGACCCCGGCACCGAACGCGTCGTCGAGCGCGCACTGGAACGGCTCACGCGCGACCGCACCGTCGTGGTGGTGGCCCACCGTCTGTCCACTGCAGCACGCGCCGATCGCGTCGGTGTCGTCGACGACGGGGTGCTCGCCGAGCTCGGCACGCACGACGAGCTGATCCGCCGCGAGGGTCGCTACGCCGCGCTGTACGCGTCGTGGATCGCGGCTGCCGGCCGCGCCGCGATGTGAGACGTCAGCCCGGCGCGAGCAGCTTCGACGCGGTGACGGGCACCAGGCCCTTGCGCTGCAGGCCGTCGAGCACCGCGGGCATCGCGGTGATCGTCCCCGGGTGGCCGAAGTGCATGCTCACGATCGAACCGGGCCCGACCGTGGCGAGCGTGCGCTGGACGACGGCGTCGGCGCCGGGGTCCTGGTAGTCGAGCGGGTCGACGTCGAACCCGAGCACTGTCGCGTAGCCCGCGTCGCGCGCGACCTCGAGCACGATCTCCGGTGGCGTGGCGGTGCCGTCGTCGGTGCCCGACGGCCGGAAGAACGCGCCCGGCGAGCCGGTCAGGCGGGTGAGCACGTCGCGGCAGCGTACGACCTCGTCGCGCATGGCGTCGGGCGAGAGCGACAGGAAATCGGGGTGCGTGTAGGTGTGGTTGGCGAGCTCGTGGCCCGCGTCCTGGAGCTTCTTCGCCCACGACGGGTTGGCGTCGAGCCAGTTGCCGACGATGAAGCACGTGACCACCGCGTCGCGCGACGCCAGCGTGTCGAGCAATTGTTGTGCGAGGCCGAGGTCGCCGTTGGTGTGGAACGTGAGCGCGACCCGATCGTGGGTGCGCGGGCCGGTGTCGACGAACGCCGCGGGCGCGGGCGGCGGTGGTGTGGTGGTGGCGCTCGGCGCGGGCGGCGGAGGCGCGGTGGTGCTCGTGGTCGTCGTCGTGGTGCCGGCCCGGCTCGCTGACTCGCCGCCCGAGCACGCGGCGGCCGCGATGGCGGCCGCGCCGGCGAGGAGGAACGTGCGCCGATCCACGGCGTCACGCTACGAGGCGGTCGGAGCGTTCAGGTGGCGGGCGGCCGAAGTCGGTGCGGCAGGTGATCGCGCCGTCGGGGTCGTCGAGTCACCAGTCGGTCGGCCGCCACATCGGCCACGCCACAACCAGTTCGAACTCGACCGAGTCGGCTGAATGCCGCGCGCACCGCCCGTCCACGTGCACCACCATCAGCATTCGT
Organism: Acidimicrobiia bacterium; assembly: GCA_035623515.1. GTDB lineage: Bacteria > Actinomycetota > Acidimicrobiia > IMCC26256 > DASPTH01 > DASPTH01. Next base: position 14,498 of record DASPTH010000322.1, on the reverse strand, counting down.
TCGTCTCGCCGGCCGGGTGGCGCGGCGCCGCGTCGCGGCCGTCGGCAGCAGCGGATTCCGGTCCGTACGGTCGGTCGCCCTCGAGGGTGACGCGGTGCATGACTCGTCGTGATCCCTCGTAGTCGTACACGCCGTAGTGCATGGTGGCGCGGTTGTCCCAGAACGCGAGCGTGTGGGGATGCCAGCGGTACCGCACGGTGAACCGAGGTTGGACCATGTGGTCGTACAGGACCCGCAACAGACCGTTGCCCTGGGGACCATCGAAACCCTTCAGCGCCACGGTGAACTGTGGGTTCACGAACAAGTTGCAGCGTCCGGTTTCGGGGTGCACACGCACGACGGGGTGCTCGACCGGCCGGAGGCGTTCGACGTGGTGGCCTTCCCAGTCCTTGCCGCCACCGTCGGCGATCACCTGCGCGTAGTGCGGGTCGTAGTGGATCGCAGTCAGTCCGTCACACATCTGCCGCAATGGTTCGGCCAGCGCGGCATAGGCGGCCCGGGTGCTGATCCACAGGGTGTCGCCACCCACGGCCGGGAGTTGGACCGCGTAGAGCAAGGAACCGGTCGGCGGCTTCGACATGAAGGTCACGTCCGTGTGCCAGAAGTCCACACGGTCCTTCACGCTGTCGATGGGCAGCACGTTGGGGTGCCCCGGCAGCGAAGGTTCCACGGGGTGCCCTTCGGTGATGTCGCCGAACCGGCGGGCGAACACGACTTGGGTGTCGGGCGTCAGCCGCTGCTCGGGAAAGAACAACACGAGATGGTCCAACCATGCCGTACGGATGGCGCTGATCGTCTCGGCCGACAGGTCACTGGCAAGGTCGACGCCGCGGACCTCCGCTCCGATCTCGGGCGTCAGGGGCGTGATCTCGATCGCGGCGATCCCGGTTCCCATGTGCACCAGCATGCCCGATGGCGAACCCGACAAGCACCGGCACAGGACCCGGTGCCGGCCACCGGCGACCGCCGGCCACGCGCCGGGCGCCAGCGCGTCGATGGGCTCGGGGCAGAGCAGCGCCTCGAACCCGAAGGTGTCGCGGTAGAAGGCGATCGCGGCGTCGAGGCCGTCGACCACGACGGTACGTGGCTGTAGGCGGCGACGGTGGTGGTGTTCCGTGGTCGCGGAGCGGCCCTACCCCTCGGCATCACAACCTCGCGGCATGGGCCTCCGCGAGCTCGACGCTCGCCTCGATGCGGCGGCGGATGGGCGCCGAGTCGGCCGCGCGCTCGCCTTGCGCGCCTGCTGCCGCGCGAACCATCACCCCTTGGAGGATGCACGCGAGCTTCCAGTGCGAGAAGGCGATGTAGTACTCGATCTGCGAGAGGTCGCGGCCCGAATCGCGCGCGTACTTCTCGGCCAGCTCGTCGCGGGTCGCGAATCCGTCCGCGATCGTGGGGGAGAAGGCATCGGCGATCGTCTCGTCACCGGACTCGGGCGACGTCGCGAGCAGGTAGCCGATGTCGGCGAGCGGGTCACCGAGCGTGCACAGCTCCCAGTCGAGCACTGCGCGCACGGTGCCGCGGTCGTCGATGATGCAGTTCCCGAGGCGCAGGTCGCCGTGCACGATCCGCGTCTCCCGCTGCTCGGGGATCCGTGCCGACAGGAGCTCGTACACCCGGTCGACACCCGGCAGGTCCGCGGTCCGGGTCTGCTCGTACTGCCGGTGCCACCGGCGGAGCTGGCGGCCGATGTAGTCGTCGCGGCGGGCGAGGTCGCCGAGCCCGACCTCGTCGACGTCGACCGCGTGCAGGGCGACATGGGCGTCGACCACGGAGTAGCTCGCGTGGTGACGGGCGGCCTCGTCGAGCGCGCGCTGCGCGGTACGGACGTCGTTCAACACGATGCCGTCGACGAATTCCATCGCGTAGAACGGCGCGCCGATCAGGCCGTCGTCCTCGCAGTTCGCGTACGCCTCCGGCACCGGCACCGGTGTAGGGCCCAGCGCGTGGATCACCCGGTACTCGCGGCCGACGTCGTGCGCGGTCGCGAGGACGCTGTGCAGCGGCGGCCGCCGGATGATGCAGTCGCGGCCGTCGGCGTCGGTGAGGCGCACGGTGATGTTGGAGCGGCCGCCGGCGATCTGCTCGGCGGTGAACGGCGGGTGGAACTGCGGCGCGTTCGCCGCGAACCAGGGGGCCAGGCGCTCGAGGTCCACTCCCGCAGGGGCGTGCGCGTCCACCCCTCGCTACCGCCCGGTGAAGTTCGGCGGGCGCCGCTCCGCCATCGCCGCCACGCCCTCCCGGAAGTCGTCGGTACGCCGCAGCCGTTGCTGCATGTCGTGCTCCCGCGTGGTGGCCTGCTGAACCTGCGCCGCCAGACTGCCGCGCATGGTCTCGCGGATCGCGAGCACTGCGAGCGGGCCCGCGGCCGCGATCTCGGCCGCGAGCTCCCGGGCGGCGGCCCGCAGGTCCTCCGGGCTGGTGAGGCGGTCACAGAGGCCGATCGCGAGCGCTTCCGCGCCCTTCACCTGCCCTCCCGTGTAGAGCAACTCGAGTGCGCGCTGCTGACCGACCACCGCCGGGAGCGTGACCGAGATGCCGAAGCCCTGGTGGAACCCGAGCTTCGCGAAGTTGCAGCTGAACCGCGACTCGGGCGTCGCCACGCGGAAGTCGGCCGCGAGCGCGAGGCCGAGGCCACCGCCCACCGCGGCGCCGTTGACCGCGGCGACGATGGGCTTCTTCGCCGAGAAGAGCTGCACGGCCTGCGCGTAGAGGTCGGCGGTCTGGTCGACGAGGTCCGACTCCGGCCCGAGGTCGGCGCCGGCGCAGAAGTTCTTGCCCTCGGCGCACAGGACGATCGCACGGCAGGCAGGGTCGTCGTCGAGCGCGAAGGCCGCGTCGACCAACTCGCGGATGAGGGTCACGTCGAAGTAGTTGTTGGGCGGGCGGTGGATCTCCACCGTCGCGACGTCGTCGTCGACCGCGACGGTCACGTCGTTGCTCATGGCGCCCGGACGCTACTCGGCTTGGCCGAGGGCTGCCTCCCGGTTCACACGCACCTCATGTTCCCGCGGTTGCATAGGTGACGTGGACCGAACCCCCCGGTCCAGTCCACCGAGAGAGCGGGGAACAGGGAAGGACCGACGATGAAGATGAAGAAGTTCGTGGCCATGGTTGCGCTGGCCGGGGCCCTCACCGCGGGCACCGCCGGTGTCGCCTACGCGGCGGACAGCTCCGGCTCCGGCTCGGGTTCCGGGCAGCCGGCTGCCACCGCCCAGGGCCACCCGGGCCTCCGGTTGCGGATCGCCATCCGCCGGCACGCCGCCAAGATCGTGGCCGACACCCTCGGGGTCTCGGTCCAGGACCTGCGGACGGCCCTGAAGGGCGGCCAGACGATCACCCAGTACGCGCAGTCGCTCACCAAGGACCCTGGGGCCGTGAAGACCGCCCTCGTCAACGCCGCTGACAAGCTGATCCAGAAGGCCCTGGCGAACCACCGCATCGACCAGGCCCGGGCCGACCAGCTCACCCAGAAGGTGCCCGGCCGGGTCGACACGATCATGAACCACCAGTTCGGCCAACACGGAACGGTGTAACCAGAGCGACACCGTTTCCGTACGGGGCCGAGCTCCCACCGACGCACACCGAGCTCGGTCCGGGGAACGTGCCCGCCGGCCCCGCCGGCGGGCACGTTCGCGTCCCGGCACGCCCGCGTCCCGGCACGGTGCTAAGTTACCGGCCGGTAACTTGTGACGTCGGCGTCAGGAGCACCCATGGCCGCCTTCTCCCTCGACCTCGACGAGGACCAACTCCAGCTCCAGAAGTGGGTGCACGACTTCGCCGAGGACGTCGTCCGCCCGGCCGCCCACGAGTGGGACGAGCGGGAGGAGACCCCGTGGCCGATCATCGAGGAGGCGGCCCGCATCGGCCTGTACTCCGTCGAGTTCGGCGCCAACGCGATCGCCGACCCCACGGGCCTCACGTGGCCGGTGGTCAGCGAGGAGATGTGCTGGGGTGACGCCGGCATCACCCTCGCGATCTTCGGCTCCACGCTCGCGGTCTCGGGCATCGTCGCCAACGGCACGCCCCAGCAGATCGCCGAATGGGTCCCGCAGTGCTACGGAACGCCCGACAACATCCAGCTCGGCGCGTTCGCGGTGAGCGAGCCCGACGCCGGCAGCGACGTCAGCTCGTTGCGCACCCGCGCCGTCTACGACGAGGCGAAGGACGAGTGGGTGCTGAACGGCACCAAGACGTGGATCACCAACGGCGGCATCGCCGACGTGCACGTGATCGTCGCGTCGGTGGATCCCGAGCTGAAGGCGCGCGGCCACGCCAGCTTCGTGGTGCCGCCCGGCACCCCCGGGCTGCGCATGGGCCAGAAGTTCAAGAAGCACGGGATCCGCGCCAGCCACACCGCGGAGGTCGTGCTCGAGGACGTCCGCGTCCCGGGGACGTGCCTGCTCGGCGGCAAGGAGAAACTCGACGAGCGCCTCGCGCGCGCCCGCGAGGGAGGCAGCAGCCGCGTCCAGGCGGCCATGGCCACGTTCGAGGCCACCCGCCCGCTGGTCGGCGCACAGGCGATCGGCATCGCGCGCGCGGCCTACGAGTACGCGCTCGAGTACGCGAAGGAGCGGGTGCAGTTCGAGCGTCCGATCATCGAGAACCAGGCCATCGCGTTCAAGCTCGCCGACATGAAGACGGAGATCGACGCGTCGCGCCTGCTCGTGTGGCGCGCCGCGTGGATGGGCAAGAACGGCAAGCAGTTCGAGAACGGCGAGGGCTCGATGAGCAAGCTCAAGGCCGGCGAGACCGCAGTGCGCGTCACCGAGGAAGCCATCCAGATCCTCGGTGGCTACGGGTACGTGCGCGAGTACCCCGTGGAGCGGTGGCACCGCGACGCCAAGATCTACACGATCTTCGAAGGCACTTCGGAGATCCAGCGGCTCGTCATCGCGCGGTCGATCAGCGGCGTGCACATTCGCTGATCTGACACCCGTCGAAACGAGCTGAGGTGCGTGACGAAGCCCTCAGCGGGTTGGTACACGTATGGGGAGCGGTCGTTCGATCGCGGCTTTCAAGTCACGGGCAGCTCGAGCCGAGCTGGAGCGGCTGCCCGCCGTAGACGAACTCGACCGCCGCCGCCACCTTCTCGGCAAGCCCGGCCAGATCGCGCAGGGCACTCGGTGACCAAGCGATCGCGAACGGCTGGCCGCGTCTCGCCTTGCCGCTCGCGGCCTCGCGCTCGGCCCGCCGGATGGATCGCATCAACGCCGGGTCGCTCGAAATCTCGAGCCCTCTTCGAGCGACTGCAGGTCCTCGACGCTGAGCATGACTGCTGCGGGCCCGTGCTCGGTGATGACGACCCGCCCGCTCGTCATCGCCAGAAGTATCGCCAGAACGCCAGGCGCGGAACCGGCACCGAATCACGCGGTCGCGTTCACATGGTGACGCAGCGGCTCGCTTCCTGACCGGCATCGACACGAGCAAGCGCGATGGTCCGTCCGTGACGTCGCTCGCGACGTCGCCGACAGCGCGCCTGCCCCGGGCTGAGCCAGCGCCTCGTTAGGGTGGTCGCATGTCGACGCCACCGCACGAGCGAGCGCGCGGTTCAGAAAGAGAGCCGCATCGTGCGCGCGAGCTGGCCGAGTCGTTCGGCGCGGATGCCGCACGGTACGACCGTGCCCGACCGCGCTATCCCGCCGCGATGGTCGAGCGCGTGGTTGCCGCGATGCCGGGAAGGCAGGTGGTCGATGTCGGCTGCGGAACCGGTATCGCCGCGCGGCAGTTCCAAGCGGCCGGCTGCAGCGTCGTGGGTGTCGAGGTCGACGCGCGGATGGCGGAGTGGGCCCGGCACACAGGACTCGAGGTCGAGGTGGCGGCGTTCGAGAGTTGGGATCCTGTCGGCCGGGTATTCGATGCCATCGTCTCCGGACAGACCTGGCACTGGATCGAGCCAGTGACCGGGACCGCCAAGGCGGCCGAGGTGCTGCGTTCGAGTGGCGTGTTGGCGGTGTTCTGGAACGTGTTCCGGCCCTCGCCCGAGGTCGCGGGAGCGTTCTCGCGCGTGTATCGCCGGGTCATGCCGGACTTGGCGCTGGATCCGTGGGCAATCCCTCCGCTCGACGCGTACGCGGGGGTGTTCGCCCGGGCGGGCGACGGCATGCGGGCGGCCGGCGCGTTCAGCGCCCCGCAGCATTGGCAGTTCGATTGGCAGCGGACCTACACGCGGGACGAGTGGCTCGATCAAGTGCCGACGTTCGGTGACGTCGGGCAGTTCTCACCCGACGAGCTGGCCGAACTCTTGGCCGGCGTCGGCGAGACGATCGACGTCATGGGCGGTAGCTTCACGATGCCATATGCGACGGTCGTGATCGCTGCGACGCGACTCGGCGTCGCTACCGAGACGAGCGGCTGATCTCAGCTGCACGCCGTAGCGGTCGTCGGCGTCGCGGCCCGTTACCCCGGCATCGACATGAAGCCGTACCGCCGATGAGTTCGTAGCGATCGGTCCTCTCCGTGTCTCGAGAAGGTCACGAGCTCGAGAGCGGCGCCGGGTTCCTTGCGTCGAAGCGCAGCGCCCGTACCGCCGGCATCACTTCTGCCGCGAACAGTTCCCGTTCCGTCATGGGAAGCGCTGTCATGAAGAAGTCGACGCCCATCTCCACGAGCCGAGCGAGTCGATCGGTGATGTAGGACGTAGGGCCACCGATGCCCATCCAGTCACCGAAGTCCTCGTCGCACGCCGCCGAGTTGGGGTTGTCGGGCGGGACGCCCGGCCGGTGATAGCGGTAGTCATAGGTGGCACGTAGCACGGATGTCACGCGCCGGAGTATCTCGGGCTGCTGAGCAAGGTCGATGCCCGGCCCGCTCGACATGTGCGCCCACGCAGCCACCCGTGTTCGGATCGCGGCGCGCCCGGTGACCCGGTTGTCGGTGACGGCGAGCGGTGCGAAGAGCCCGAGGCGCACGTCGTCGCGGTCGCGGCCGCTCTCGTGCAAGGCCTCCTCGATGATCCGGAGGGCCCACGCGACGCGCTCCGGGTTGGTGCCCACGCCGAGACAGATCCGATCCGACACGCGCGCGGCCAGGGCGATCGCCTTCGGTCCACTGCAGACCATCTGAATCGGGACCGGTTCGTACGAGAGGTCGTCCGCCCATTCGACGCGGCTCGTTCGTCCGCCGACGGCGACGTCGCCGCCGTGCAGATAGGTGCGCAACCGCCGGACGTCGCGGTCCAGCGCGTCGTGGCGCTGGGGTGCGCGCCCGGCCGCCGCGACCGCGGAATCGCCGCTCGCGACTCCGCACACCGCTCTGCCGCCGCTCAGGATCTGGATGGGCAGGACCGCCGCCGCGATCACCCCGGGGTCCCGGGTGACGAAGTTGACCGGACCGGCCGCGAGCAGGATCTTCGTCGTCTCGCGCGCCGCGTCGCGCATCTCGCCGAAGCAGTCCGCCACCATGGAGTGGTTCTCGCTGAAACTCTGAATGTCGAAACCCATTGCCTCCGACGTCACCGCGTTCGCAGCACCACTGAACGCCGGATAGAAGCCCGTGGTCCCGAACTCGATCGGACGGACGTCGCTCACGAGCGGACTCTAGGACGAGACGGCGATCAAGCGTCGATGGCGATCGGCACGGGTCGGAACTCGTCGGACGAGTGTGGGACCATCGTGGAGTGAGGTGAGCGAGCCGAATCGAGCTACGATCCAGAGCGAGCGCGGAGCATTCGACGAAACGAGTCGACTCGGCTGCGACCGCGTCGAGGTCGTGGAGCCGCAACGCGAGCCCGACCAGATCGAGCGCGACGAGCACGAGATCCTCAGCTGATCCCAACTTCGTCGTCGTTGCCGCTCGGCGTTACCGACCCCGCCCCGCAGACTCTGAGGCAAGACCGCGGATGCTCGACACGCGGAGGTCGACACGGCGGACCAAGAGACCGTTCGTCAGCGCGCGGGTCTGGGCTTCGCCCAGATGTCGGCGCACTCCGCACAGACCGACTCCGGGATCAGCCCGACGTGCATGAGGACGGCGAACATCTTGCAGCCCAGACAGTACGCGAACGCGGATTCGAGTGTCGCCGCGATCACGATCATCCCGACCAGCACGTACGCACCGGTCGTCGCGCCGAACCCGAAGGAGAGGATCGCCGCGGTGACCGACAGCGTGGCGCCGATGCCCTGTGCGAATCGCTTCGGCGGCCCTGGCACGTACTTCGGCGCGAACGGGAGGCGCGGAGTGATCACGCGTGTGACGAGCTGGCCGAGCGGGCTGAGCGTGGGTCCGGTGAGCACGCGCGCGACGAACCCGTACGCCAGGATCGCGAGGATCCAGGCCTGGTCGAAGGCGATGGTCGCCACGCACATCACCACGACTCCTGCGGCCACGAGTCGAGCCGAGACCTCGTTCACGGGGTTCGGGAAGCCGAACAGACGATGCACCGCGGTGCCGTGTTCCGTGGCCGTCACGACTTCGCCTTCTTGAACGTCCCCTCGAGGTGCCACACACCGGTGAAGCCGTCGAAGGGGCCGCCCACGATCGCGCTGGTCCACTCGAGCGAGAACGAGCCAGTCTTCCCAGAATAGGTCCCCGTCGGTCCCTGCGTGCCCGTGGGCTTCGTGCCGTTGGGCTTGGGCGCTCCCTGGTTGAACTGTTGCTTGCCGTATGCGACTCCGAACGCGCTCAGGTTCCCGCTCAGCGCGCCCTTGTAGCTCACCGTCAGGCTCGGGACCTTGGCGGCGTCACCGGTCTGCGGATCGGTCTTGTTCGTCGACACCGCGAACTGCACGCCGAAGAACTTCGTGGGCGCGAGGATCGCCGCCGCCGTTCCGTTGCCCGAGGTGTCGAAGGGCGGGTTCGGCTGCGGCTGGTACTTCCCGGTCACGAGTCCGCCCGCGGTTCCGGGCACCAGCGCGGTGTAGGTCTTGTCGGAGCACGACGAGTCGGCGTTCGGCACGAACGGTCCGTTCGTCGTGTCGCCGCCGCTCTGCACCATGCGGAAGTACGAACCGTTGGTGGGGGCACCAGCCGCGCACTCGGCGGCGGTGACCTCGAAGGTGCCCACGAGCGCCGTGCTCTTGCTCGACTTGGCAGCCGCCGGCCCGGCGAGCATTGCCGTCAGGGCGATCACCACGAGCGCGCCCGCGGCGACCGTCGGTTTGGTTGCATTGCTCACTGAGCCTCCCATGTGTCGGTGCGTGATCGCCGGACGACGAGGTTCACGCATGGCGAGCAAGCCGAGACCTGCGATCAACGCGCCGGGGATCACGAAGAACCACGGGAACAGCGCGAACGGCGGCAGAGCATCGACCGCGGCGAAGTTGTCGAGATTGTCGGCCATGACGCCGACCAACGGTGACATCTCGCGGTTGATGCGCGGCCAGTCGGCCACGAAGCGATTCACGTCGGGCGCGGCACCCGGAGGCAGCGCGGCGGCAGGGAGCGCCACCGTCCGCATCTGCGCCTCACCGTTCCCGATCGTGATGAAGTAACCCTGGATCGTCGTGAGCTTGGCGCGCGTCATCAGAGGACGGAAGTCGTCGATCATCTCCCCGCCGTTCGGTGCGCGGGTGAACATCTGGAAGACCGCGGGAGCGGCGATCAGACCGAGGCCGAGGACGACGATCGCGATCGCCGCACCACGCGTGCTGCGACCGCGTCGCCCTCTCACCAGCGCTGCGGCAGCGAGTCCAACTACCAAGACACCGGGCACCACGAAGAACCACGGAAACGCAGGAAAGGGCGGGAGCGCGTCGACGCCCTGGTAGTTGCCGAGGTTGCGCTGCATGCGATCGAGCATGTCGCTCATGTCGGCGTCGATACCGTGCCACTGCTGTTCGAACGTCCGCAGATAGCTCGCCCGCTGCGCGTACTCGGCCGCCGTCGTTCCCAGCCGCGCGACCGCCGCAGGATCCACGACGGCGCGCTGTTGATCGTCGGCGGCGCCGATCTCGGCGAGGAAGCCTCGGAACTTGTCGACCTGGGCTCGGGTCATGAACGGCCGAAAGGCGTCGATCATCTGCCCACCTGCCGGCGCCCGATCGAACATCGAGAAGACGAAGGGCGCTGCAACGAGGCCGGCACCGGCGACGATCAGACCGACGTACACGCCCGTGCGGGGCCGTCTGGGCGCGCCGCCCTGCGCCACTACGAGACCTCGCGCAGCTTGCCCGTCTCGACTTCGTAGACGAAGCCGCGCACGTGGTCCTTCTTCGGCAGGAACGGGCTCGCATGGATGCGCGCCGCCGACTGCCTGACATCCTCGTCGAGGTCCGAGAACGCCTCGAGCGCGAACGGCGGCCGGATTCCGGTGTCCGCGGTGATCTGTGCCTTCACGTCGTCGTCGCGGAACGTGAGCATCCCGCAGTCGGAGTGGTGGATGAGGATGACTTCCTCGGTGCCGAGCAGGCGTTGGGAGATGGCGAGCGAACGGATCACGTCGTCGGTGACGACGCCGCCGGCGTTACGGATGACGTGGGCGTCGCCCTCCTCGAGGCCGAGCACACGCGCGGGGTCGAGCCGGGCGTCCATGCACGCGACGACGGCGACCCGCTTGGCGGGCGGGATCGGCAGGTGGCCCTTCGAGAACTCGGCGGCGTACGTCTCGTTGCTGGCGAGCAGTTCGTCGGTCGTGCTCATGGGAACCTCCCCCATCGACGGTAATCTGATAAAAGATTAGCTTGTCGATCAGTTTTATTGCAATTAAGGAGACGACGGGGAAGATGGCGGACGCCCGAGTCGTCGCGGTGGTCGGGAACCCGAACCCGCGCTCGCGGACATGCGATGTCGCGGCACTCGTCGCGGGCCGCGTGGGCGAGTTGATCGCGGTCGACGAGCCACTCGTGATCGACCTCGTCGACCACGCGCCGAAACTCCTGCAGCGGGGACATGACGACGTCGCCGCGTTGAGGAGGAGCGTGCTCGCGGCGCACGCGGTCGTCGTCGCCTCTCCCACGTACAAGGCCGCGTACACCGGTCTGCTGAAACTGTTCCTCGACCAGTTCGACGCCGGCGAGTTGGGTGGGACGCCGACCGTCCCCGTGATGACGGGTGGCAGCCTGTCGCACTCCCTCGCGGTGGACGTGCACCTCGTCCCGGTGCTCACGGAGATCGGCGCGAGCTGCCCGGCGCGGGGGCTCTACGTCTGGGGTGAACAGCTCGACGCGCCCGGCGACGCGATCGACGCGTGGTTCGCGCGGGCACGCCCCTTGTTCGAGCGCGCGCTCGCGCGCTGAGCGCGATCTCGGACGCCCTGGCCGGGGCGTCGGCGACTCGCTAAAATATGACTAGTTCGATCGATAATATCGACTTTTGGAAAGGAGCACCCATGACGACGATCACGGTGGCACAGGGCCTCGACGTTCGGCCCCTGACGAACGTCATCGGCGCCGAGGTGACGGGTATCGACCTCCGGCAGCCGCTCGACGAGGCGGCGGTCGCCCAGATCAGCGACGCGCTGGTGCGCTGGAAGGTGCTGTTCTTCCGGGACCAGCACATCACGCAGGATCAGCAGGTCGCCTTCGGTCGCGCCTTTGGGGACCTCACGCCGGCGCACCCGATCGGGGCATCGGTCGACGAGAAGCCCGAGTTGCTCGCCATCGACGCACGCGAGCACCAGCAGGTCTTCCGATATGCGGTGGACCGCGCTCCGTTCGCCGAGCCGCGCCGGACCCTCACTGGGTGGCACACCGACGTCACGTTCGTCGCCAACCCGCCGACCGCGTCGATCCTCCGCGGCGTGGTGATCCCGCTCTACGGCGGCGACACGATGTGGACCAACCTCGTGGCGGCGTACCAAGACCTCTCGGCGCCGATCAGGGGGCTCCTCGACGGTCTCCAGGCCGTGCACCGGTGGCACGGCTACGAGGGCCGCACGCGGCCGGGCCACGATGCCGGCGCGCCACCGCCGGCGGCGGTGCACCCCGTTGTGCGGGTACACCCGGTGTCGGGTGAGAAGGCACTGTTCGTCAACCCGGTGTTCACGCGGTACATCGTCGGCCTGAGCGATCGAGAGAGCGCCGCCCTCCTCGAGCTCCTCTTCGGGCAGATCTCCCGGCCGCAGTTCACGGTGCGCTTCCGCTGGGAACCGGACAGCATCGCGTTCTGGGACAACCGGGCGACGGCGCACGTCGGGCCCGTCGACGTCACCGACGGCGACTACGACCGCCGGGTGGAGCGGGTCACGGTCGTGGGCGACCTGACGGTGGGTCCCGACGGGTTCCAGTCGCAGACGATCGACGGGGAGCTGTTCGGCGCGCAGGTGCCGAGCTGACAGCTGAGCATGCCCTCCGCGCCGGCCGCCCACCTGCACCTCGGCGTCGACCTCGACGGCGCCGGGCATCACCCGGCGGCATGGCGCGAGCCGAACGTGCGCCCGGCCGAGCTGTTCGCCGCCGACTACTTCGTCGATCTCGTTCAACGGGCCGAGCGGGGTCGGCTCGACTTCGTCACGATCGGCGACTCGTTCGGCCTGCAGCCTGCAGCCCGAGGAGACGTGCGTGGTCGTCTCGACGCCTTGCTCACCCTCGCGCGCGTCGCGCCGACAACGCGTGCGATCGGGCTAGTGCCCGAGGTGACGGTCACGCACACCGAGCCGTTCCACGTCTCGAAAAACATTGCCACGCTCGACTACGTGAGCCACGGGCGCGCGGGGTGGAAGGTCGGCGTTTCGAGCGACCCGAGCGAGGCATGCCACTTCGGCCGCAAAGCCGCGGTTCCCGATCCTGAGCTCTACGAGGAGGCGGAAGCGGCGGTCGATGTGATCGTCCGGCTCTGGGACAGTTGGGAGGACGACGCCGTCGTGCGCGACATCGTCACGGGGCGCTACATCGACCGCGACAAGATCCACTACGTCGACTTCGAGAGCCGCTTCTTCAACGTCCGCGGACCCTCGATCACTCCGCGGCCGCCGCAGGGCCATCCGATCGTCGCGGTCGACGCGACGCGAGATGTTGCGCTCGTGATCGCGGCGACGCATGCCGACATCGTCTTCGTCGACGCGGCGGATGCGGGTCGCGCCCGGCAGCGGCGCGACCGCGTCCGCGCCGCTGCCCGAGCCGTGGGCCGCGATCCCGACACCGTCGCCGTGCTCGCCAACGTCGACATCGTGCTCGAACACGACGCGGCCGCAGCCCGCTCCGTGCGCCGACGGCTCGACGCGCGCGGCGGCCGGTCGGGGCCGGCAGCGCAGCCACCGACGCTCGACGTGGTCGGTACACCGTTCGGGCTGGCTGGGATCCTCGAGGACTGGTTCACGAGAGGCGCCGTCGACGGGTTCAACGTCCGTCCCGCCCGCTTGCCCGATGACCTGGACCTCCTGGTCGACGGGGTCGTACCCGTCCTCCGCGAGCGCGGCGTGTTCCGGCTGGCGTACGAGGGCACCACGCTGCGCGACCACCTGGGCCTTGCTCGCCCGCTGAATCGGTACGCGGCGACGACATGACGAAACAGGTCCATCTCGCAGCCCACTTCCCCGGTGTCAACAGCACGACGGTGTGGAGCGACCCCACCTCGGGGAGCCAGACCGAGTTCGCGTCCTTCCGTCACCTCGCACAGACCGCAGAACGCGGCAAATTCGACTTCTTCTTCCTCGCCGAGGGCCTCCGGTTGCGTGAGCACCGTGGCCGGATCTTCGACCTCGACGTCGTCGGCCGGCCCGATTCGCTCACCGTGTTGGCCGCGCTTGCGGCCGTCACAGAACGGCTCGGGCTCGCAGCAACCCTCAACACGACGTTCAACGAGCCGTACGAGCTCGCTCGCCAGTTCGCGACGCTCGATCACCTGAGCCACGGACGCGCGGCGTGGAACGCGGTCACGTCCCCCGACGCGTTCACCGGCGAGAACTTCCGGCGCGGTGGGTTCCTCGACCGCTCACTGCGCTACGAACGTGCCGAGGAGTTCATCCTCGCCGCGCGCCGGCTCTGGGACAGTTGGCCGGACGGCGCCGTCGCGCCAGACCACGAGTCGGGAGTGTTCCTGCCGGACCCCGCGGCGGGGCGGTTCCAGCACGAGGGCGCCCACTTCTCGATCGAGGGAGCGTTCAATGTCCCGCGCAGCCCGCAGGGCCACCCGGTGCAGATCCAGGCAGGCGACTCCGACGGCGGGCGCGAGCTGGCGGCGCGGTACGCCGACGTCATCTTCAGCCGCCACGCGGAGTTCGACGACGGCATGCGCTTCTATGCCGACGTCAAGGCGCGGCTGGCACGCTACGGCCGTCGGCCGTCCGAGCTGAAGATCATCCCCGCGGCCACGGCGGTGCTCGGCGACTCGGCGACAGACGCGCGGGACCGTGCAGTCGAGATCCGACGCCAGCAGGTGAGCCCCCATGGCGCGATCGCGTTCCTCGAGCAGGTCTGGGGCCGCGACCTCTCGGGCTACGATCCCGAGGGGCCGCTGCCCGACGTGGAGCCCGATGTGGAGGGCGGCATCTCGATCACACGAGGGCGCGTGCGTCACGAACGTGATCCGCTTGCCGTGGTGGTGGCGTGGCGCGCGCTCGCCGAGGAGAAGAGCCTCAGCATTCGGGAGCTCGTGATGGAGGTGAGTGCTCGTCCGTCATT
>DASPTH010000316.1:0-3296 GCA_035623515.1 Acidimicrobiia bacterium | reverse complement strand
ACGAGGTTCGGTGGAGTCGGCATACGAGGCATTCCAGGAAGGCACCCGGTTGCTCGAGTCGGAGAACCCGCACGCGGCGGTCGTCGCGCTCGAACGCGCCCGCGAGCTCGAGCCCGACAAGGCGTCGGTCCGCGAGACGCTCGCGCGCGCGTACTTCCGGACCGGCCGCTTCCCGGCCGCCGGCGCCGAGTTCGCCCGCACCGTCGAGATCGACCCGGTGAACGACTACGCGCACTTCGGGCTCGGGCTCTGCCTCCTCCGCCAGGGTGACCGCCTCGGCGCGCGGCGGCACCTCAAGCTGGCGGTCGCGATGCGGCCCGACCAGCCCGACTACCGCCACGCGCTGTCGCGCGCGGTCGACGACCCGTCGCGTCCCGCCGGCTCGTGACCGGCCCGGTCGTCTGCTTCGACCTCGACGGCGTCATCTGGCGTGGCGACGAGCCGGTGCCGGCGGCGGCGGCGGGGGTGGCGAAGATCCGCGACGCCGGCCTCACCGTCGGCTTCCTGTCGAACAACTCGAGCATGCCGCTCGGTGATGTCGTCGCCAAGCTCGAGCGGGCCGGGGTCCCCGCCCGGGCCGACGAGGTGCTCACCAGTGCGGTCGCGGCGGCCACGCTGCTCGCGTCCGAGCTCGCGCCGGGCACGCGAGTCCTGGCGTGCGCGGGCCCCGGTGTCTTCGAGGCGCTCGCCGCCGCCGGGCTCGAGGCCGTGCGCGAACCGCCTGCCGAGGCGGTCGTCGTCGGCTTCCACCGCGACTTCGACTACGACGAGCTCGAGCGCACCGCGCGCGCGGTGCGCGACGGCGCGCGGTTCGTCGCCACCAACATGGACGCCACGTACCCGGTGCCCGGCGGGCTGATCCCCGGCGCGGGATCGCTCGTCGCCGCGGTCGCGACGGCGTCGGGCCGCGAGCCCGAAGTCGCGGGCAAGCCCGAAGCTCCCACGGTGGCGCTCGTGCACCAACGGCTCGGCACGACGGGCG
Organism: Acidimicrobiia bacterium; assembly: GCA_035623515.1. Taxonomy (GTDB): domain Bacteria; phylum Actinomycetota; class Acidimicrobiia; order IMCC26256; family DASPTH01; genus DASPTH01. The sequence goes on along the minus strand of DASPTH010000316.1, from coordinate 2,314 downwards.
TCATGGTGGGCGACCGTCCCTCGACCGACGGCGCGATGGCGGACGCGTTGGGCTGGCCGTTCGCGCTCGTGCTGTCGGGCGTCACGCAGGCGGTCGCGCCGCCCGGCGGCGAGTCGATCCCGTCGCCGCGCCCGCCGTACGTCGCCGCCGACGTCGGCGAGCTCGCGCCGCAGCTGATCGCAGACCTCACGTAGCAGGAATGCCGCGTATCCTGCGGCCGTGACGGTACGGCGACGGCTCGACGCCGAGCTGGTGAGGCGAGGCCTGGTCGAGACCCCCGAGCGCGCCGCTGCCGTCGTCGCCGACGGGCTCGTGGTCGTGAGCGGCAGCCCCGCGTTCGTCCCCGGTCGCCTCGTGCGCCCGGCGGAGCCGATCCACGTGAACCGTCCCGCGCCGCGCTTCGTGTCGCGCGGCGGCGAGAAGCTGGCGGCGGCGCTCGCCCGCTTTGCCGTCGGCGTCCGTGGGTCGCGGGCGCTCGACGCCGGCGCCGCGGCAGGAGGCTTCACCGACTGCCTCCTGCAGGCGGGAATCGCCCACGTGGTCGCCGTCGACGTGGGTCGCGGGCAACTGGCGTGGTCCCTCCGGGGGGACCCGCGCGTCACGCTGCTCGAGCGCACGAACGTGCGCACGCTCGAGCCCGACGAGATCGGCGGGCCGGTCGACGTGGTCGTCGCCGACCTGTCGTTCATCTCGCTCGTCACCGTCGCGCCCGCGCTCGTGCGGTGCGCGACGCCTGAGGCGGAATTCGTGCTCCTCGTGAAGCCGCAGTTCGAGGCGCCCCGCGCGCGTGTGGGCGACGGCGGGGTGGTGCGCGATCCCGACGTGCACCGCGACGTGCTCCGCGCGGTACGCGACGGGCTCACGGCCCACGGCCTGATCGTGGTCGACGTGATGGCGTCGCCCTTGCGCGGCGCCGACGGCAACGTCGAGTTCCTCGTGCACGGTCGCCGGCGCGGCGCGCCCGTCGACGACGCCACCCTCGACCGCGCGGTTGTCGACGCGGCAGCGTCGCCCGGAGCACGCCGATGAGCGCGGCGCGCCGGCCGCGCGCGTTCGGTCTCGTGCCGCATCCGAACCGCAGCAGCGCGACCGAGCTCACGAAGCACGCCGCCGCGCGGCTCACCGAACAGGGTGCCGAGGTGCGCGTCCCCGGTCCCGACGCCGACGGGGCCGGCCTCGGCCACCTCGCGGTCGAGCTCGACGACTTCGCCACCGGCCTCGACATCGTGATCTCGCTGGGCGGCGACGGGACGATGTTGCGGGCGGTCGACCTCGCGTACGAAGCCGGTGTTCCCGTGCTCGGTGTGAACCTCGGGCAGCTCGGCTACCTCACCGAGGTCGAGCCGCACGACTTCGAGTCGGCCCTCGACCGTCTCGTCGCCGGCGAGTACGAGGTCGCAGAGCGCATGATGCTGCAGGTCGACGTGGAGTCGGCGGGTCCGGCGCGTGGCCGCTGGTTCGCGCTGAACGAGGCGGTGCTCGAGAAGGTGCACACCGGGCGGCTGGTGCGCCTCGACGTCGACGTGAACGGGGTGCCCTGGACGCCGTACGCCGCCGACGGCGTCATCATCGCGACGCCCACCGGCTCCACCGCGTACTCGTTTTCGGCGCGGGGGCCGATCGTGTCGCCGCGCCACCGTTGCCTCCTGCTCACGCCGGTGTCGCCGCACATGCTCTTCGACCGGTCCCTCGTGCTCGACGCCGAGGAGAGCCTGTGCTTCCGCGTCTCGGACGACCGTTCCGTCGTGCTCACCGCCGACGGGCGCGAGCTCGGCGAGCTGGCCGCCGGCGACTCGGTCACGTGCACCGGCGGTTCGGCGCCGGCGCGGATCGTCACGTTCCGTCCCCGCGACTTCCACCAGATCCTGAAGGCCAAGTTCGGCCTCCCCGATCGGTAGGCGCCGACCGCGATGCTGGCCGAGCTGCACGTGGTCGACCTCGGCATCGTCGCCGACCTCGACCTCGTGCTCGGTCCGGGGCTCACCGCGATCACCGGTGAGACCGGCGCGGGGAAGACGCTCCTCGTGGAGGCGCTCGAACTCCTCGTGGGCGGCCGAGCCGACGCGGCGCTCGTGCGCGACGGCGCGGCGGAAGCGCGCGTCGAGGGGCGCTTCGTCGACGCCGCCACCGGTGACGAGGTGGTCATCGCACGCGTCGTGCCCCGCGACGGCCGGAGCCGCGCCTATGTCGACGGACGCCTGGCGACCGCGGCGGAGCTCGCCGAGGTCGGCGCGCGCTTCGTCGAGCTGCACGGCCAGCACGCCCAGCAGTCGCTGCTCGACCCGGCCGTGCAGCGCGCGGCGCTCGACCGGTA